>JAURNP010000067.1 GCA_030830105.1 Rhodothermales bacterium
CAGGGTGAGCCATTGGCAATTCGGCTTACTCAGAATATTATGCTCTGTTAAAGTCCCTATCAGCCTCAGAGTTCGACTTCCCAACGCGTCTCGACTGGTTATTGACCAAGCCAATCCAGGCTTCCCATCAGGCTTCATGGATCCCACGGAAGTAGACGTCCTGGTGCGCGATACCTATCTGGATGTGCATGCCCGCTACATTCAGGCAGGCCGCCCCCTTGAATCATTCCTGAAGTAAAACCGCTCGTCTGCGCCCAGAGTCATAAAGGGGCTTCACCCGGATGGTGAAGCCCCTTTTAATTTCATCAGTTCAGGGCTTTCCAGGAGCATACGATGGCCGCTATTCGGCCGGAACGGCGGAAAATGTCTCGGCTTGTTTGCCGATCAAGCTGGTGGCCGAGGTGGGATCGCGTTGATCCGTCTGGGGCCTGGAGCAGTACCTCGTCCGAATCTCCGGGACAGTAGACCACGGGCACCTGGCAAATCGTGAAGCCAAATCCGCCACGTGGTATTTCGACTGATGCATGATTGCCATTGAGGTCGAAATAGTTAAAGGCTGACGCTGACGTCAAACACTCACTCTGATCAAAACCATCGAGAGTGAAGCCAAGTGCTCCTGCCTGAATACTCACGCCCAGCTCCATGTATCTAGCCAGCACGTCTTCCTTTACCTGTCCGGTCATGCCTGGCTGCTTGACACCGGCATTCTCAGGAGTATGCGAATACGGATCCGTCGGGAAAGCACCGTACTCGTCTGGAGCCTTCTCCGCCCCGATTCCATTCCGAATACTAACCAGATGGTCGTTCAAAGACTTCAATATCTGCGATGACAGTTTATCGGAGCTTGCTTTGTCTACATTCTCGGCTACTGCGAGTCCGAGCTTTGACACCATGTGCCAGTAGATGGATCCAAGTCCTTCATATGCGAAGAACGTACCCGAACGTCCCGTAAAAGAGCGATGCTCAAACACTTCCTCAAACAGTTTCGCAACGTCTTCGGCACCTTGCTCAACCAGATCGTGATAAGGAGCTCCCAGCGTCGTGAGTGCTGTTTTCAGTTCAGCGGCATTCCTGAAGTCTCCATTGAAATGGAACCCACCTTCCACATCCTGTCTGATGATGCGACTGTTGCCATCATCCATCAATGCTGACAATAGCGGATAGGTGGAGACTTGATCGTGAGTCAACTGATTCTTGACGAGGAAGGCAGGCAACTCCCGATTGGGATAGAGAATGTAGCTGTCCTGATCGGGGCGGTAGAGAGGGCTTTGTCGCAAGGCATCCAACAATTCGACAGCTTCCTCGCCTGAGAGTAAACCGCTGCTCAACACAGCTACCTGACCTTCCAGCATCTCGTAGAGCGTATCCACTTCAAGGCCATCTTTCGTCCAGCGCAACAGATTGTACGAGTGATACAAGCCGTCATCACGTCGGTTATTTCGAATAGCGGATGCCATCAATGACCGGGAGTCATCGATGAACGCAAGGAGGGACGCTTTATCAATACTCTCCGTATCTCCAACCGGTCCATTCGCATAGAGCTCCGATCTGAAGGCTGCACCGGCTCTGGAGAGCGATTCGACCATTGCAGCACGATCCGCAGAATCGAATCCGCTGGAAACCTGGCTTCTGAATGAGGAAAGAACCGACCGAATCGCATTCAGCGTGGATGCAACTTCGACGGAGACGACATACGATGACGTCTCGTCTTCCCTGATCCAGTCACCCAGAAATTCAAACCAGCGGTGAAGGTAACAGGTTGTTACCATGGAAAGGCCATTTCCAACCAGTGCGTTGTTTGCATCATTCCATTCCGGTCTCTGGGTGTTCAGCCAGAGACCACCGTCTGGAACGAAGTTCGAGACCTTGGCCAGAGAAAGAGTCAGCAGCTTCTCGAGCAGTGTGACCCGGTGAATCTGATCGGTCTGATTGCGAAGCAGCTTTCCGTCCGAGCCCGTCTGCTCGACTCGCTTTTCGATGCGACCAGAAAGATCCCAATCGTAGTCAATGGTCTCCTGAGGATCTGCTTTGATATCTTCGAAGCCCTTGATTCGATAGGGCACCTCGGCATGAACGAATACCTGCTCTGACAGCAATTCGCGCGAGGATTCTGGGTGGAATTGTCGGTTCCACTCGAGCAACTTCAACAAATAGATAATCTGGTGATCGCACCAATAACCGATATTTGACCACGGATCGTCCGGTTCTGGTTCTTCCCAATCAAGACCATCTTTGGTAATTCGGTAGGCGTTGTATCCATCCGCCGTGGTGGCATTGACAAAGCGACAAATCATGGCCGGCAGAAAATCTGGATAGGCCATACCGAGGGCTTCCCAATTCTGGAAAATATCTCGCCAGTTACCCTGGTAGTTCAAGTTGCTGTTGCCGTCTTCCGTCTTCAATTCGATGGAAAATCGGTTCCAGGGTCGCGTTGGGTCGCCGTGCCGCCGGCTGAAAGCCAGGGGTAGATACTCCAGACCCAGCCTTATCAGGTCCGGGTCACCGGTAGTGTCAAGCTCGTTGTTCAGGGCCTCGTGACTGATCGTATCGGGCAGACTGGCAAGTAATTCAGCGTGACGCGAGGCAACAGCGTTGTTGAAAATGCCAACATGCTGCCGGAAATCTCGTGTTTCCACGTTGTAATTGTCCAGCGGAACGCCTCCACGCATGACGTTGAACAGCGTATTCGAAAAGTGACGATTCACGCGGTTCTGATTTGCGCCGCACTGCAAGCCATCGGAGGAGGAAATAAGACGTCGAAGAGCTGTTTCCCCTTCGGAAATGTCCTGATCGACTGCTTCCCAGGTATCAACGCCGGAGGTAAGCCAGGCCGAATGATTCACTACGTCGGTCTGGTCCTTATTGAGATCAGCAACCTGCCTCCAACGCAAAGTCCGACCAGCTGACAACACCAATCTTTTGGATGCCAGAAAGGCAGCCGTTTTGCCACGCACGGAGTGTTCTGTCGATACGTTGCCTCCACAACAGGCTGAAGGAAGTTGTGATGAGGACAGCAAGAGGGCATCCGGTTCAAAACCATCGTGCCAAACGATGGTTGAGCGAAGTCCCTCGCTCGGCTCAGCTCGATCCGTCGGAATCGAGCTGAGATAGTAGATGCCCAACTGGGAGGATGCTACCAATTCGCTCTTCTTGTAGGCGTTTCCAAGGTTGCTGTAGCGCAACCAGAATTCCTGCCCCACGCCGCAGGGAAGTACATTCTGTAAACCATCGAGCAGGTCAATTCTCTGCTCTGTGTTGCCGGTATTTGTCAGGATACAATCGCGAACAAATCCATAGCGGGGACTGAAGGTCCAGCGATAGCGGAAGGTCAGCCCCAGGGCGGGGTTGCGCTCTTCGAAAATCACCTTATTGCCGATGGGAGACTTGAATACGGACTGCTCCAGGCGACCGCATGTACCATCGTCGTCAACGAACGGCTGCCAGGTCTGATTGGAATCCGGAAGGTTGATCACGGTTACCGGCCCAGCCTGACGTCGCATCGCCGAAATCTGGTCGTCGGCTGCATAGGGGAAGATGGCCCCGTCCGGATTACGCCTTCCTGCCGTCAGCGCACCGCGACTGGAAACGAACATCCAATGGTCGTCCGCGCCCACAATGGACATGAAAAATTCCGGCATCAGATGGCTGTTGCGGATCTCGAAATAGATTTCGCCATCCAGCTCGATATACGACCCGTCTACAGGAGCATCCGTCGTGGGCTGCTGGGCCGCGGAATTGATGTGAAGCGAGGTGGGTTGCATAGGTATATGCGAGGTCGCGCCCTTCAAGGCGTCTTTTGCAGTAAAGTGGTTTACGAGGAGGTGGCCGAGTTGGAGGCAGCACGGTCCGCCAAGGCTTTTCTTACTTCGTTGGCCTTCTCCTCGGTAATGTCATAATTCCACATGATGGCAATGGCCCCGACTACACCGGCTATTGGGAGGAAGGTGTAGAACAGGCGCAGGCCAGTCATGGCATCGATGGTCACATTAGCAGCGTCAAAGCCTACCATGGCCATTATCACACCGGACAATAGGCCGGCGAAAGCCTGGCCGAATTTGGTCATCCACCAGTACACGGCCCCAAGAGTCCCTTCTCGACGTCGACCGGTATTGTACTCGTCAATGTCGCAGACATCTGCTGTCATAGACATCATCAAGGTGAACAGGCCTCCAATTCCGAAAGAGTGGAAGGGGAGGGCCCATAGGAACAGGTACGGTTTCCCGGGGACAAACAGGAACCAAAACAGGATATATCCGACCACCGAAATCGCTTGCGAAATGATGAACGTCTTCTTCTTCCCGAGGTATTTCGATACCCAGGCAACAACAGGGATCACCAAAAAGGTGGTTACGAGTGCGCCAACGGATCCGTGCATGGCAGGCCATATGCCAACGGCCGCCTCGTCGCTGCCAAACAGATAATGCAGGATGATGAAGAAGGTGAACGTGGCAATGACGTTGAACGAATTGAAAATCAAGAAGGTCGCAAAAGCGATCTGACGGAATTGCTTGATGCGAAAGGCATCTGCCGTAGCCTTGGCGATTTCCTTGAGGCTGTCGCCCATCGTAGCCAGGGAAACTGGCGCAAGATCCTCTCTATCGACCGTTGACTGCTGCTTGATGAAGATGGCCGGGATCATAGCCAGGATGCCGCAACCGACTCCGACCCAGATAGAGAGTTCACGCACGCCCGAGGCTGCGTCTCGAAACCATGCGGGATCGTAGAGGATCACCCAGAACCACGGTGCAATGACCCATGCCCACTGGCCGACAAACTGGCCAACCGCCATGATGTTGGTACGCTCGTGGAAGTCCTCACTCATCTCATATCCCATTGCCACGAAAGGCACACTGAAAATGGTCAGCCCCAAGTAGAACACGAGCGAGAGGCCCATGAAGTAGATGAAGTTGAAGGTGACTCCGTTTTCAGCGTACAGCTGCCACATGGCCATGTATGACAGGCCCAGAATGATGGCGCCAATGAAGATGTATTGTCGCCTTCGTCCCCACTTGGACCGCGTATTGTCTGAAATGAAGCCCATCACCGGATCAGTAATGGCATCAAATAAGCGAGGAGCGAAAAAGATGACTCCCCAAAGCAAGGGAGAAAATCCAAGATTTTGGACCAGCACAACCAGGAAGACACCCAGGGCAGCTGGAAACATCTGATTTGCCAGCATGCCAAAGCCCCAAGCGAGCTTCAGCGCGAAGGGGACCTTGGACCCGCTAACGGCGCCTGTAGACATGTATCTAGCCTCCTGATAAGTACTTCGAAACGGCCCGCTACTTTGGATGTCAACTCGATTTCCGATCCAAGCGTCGCCAGTGCCCAAGGCCTTGCTTGGCCTCGATCCCGCGCTCCGGGATTCATTCTGAAAAGCTTTTCAAGATATTGATTGAAAGCCCTTCCGACAAGTTCACTGGATTCGATTTTTCAGGAGAATGGCTGGGTTGTTGATTATCATTAGCTGGCCATCAAGATGCCCCATTCGATGCAACAAGGTCACTGGTGACCAAACCAGAGGGTTATCCGTCATTCACGAGGATTAGATGCTGACACAAGAACAGCTGGCAGCCGTTCGAAACGGACTG
>JAURNP010000068.1 GCA_030830105.1 Rhodothermales bacterium
CCGACGTCGATGGCGGTCTGATTGGCGGCGCAGCGTTGAAGGCAGACGATTTTCTCACGATCGTGGACGCCGCCCGTCGATAAGCGATCGTCAGTCGCTGGAGGAGGAGTCTGAAGAGGAGGAAGAGCTCTTTTTTGAGCTGCCGCTCTCCCCGCTGTCCCCTTTGGAAGAAGGGCCGGAAGTCTTGCGCGCATAGTCCGTGAGGTAAAATCCGCTGCCCTTGAAAACCAGTCCGGCTCCTCCAGAAATGAGACGCTTGACAGGCTGGCCTGTGGTCGGACACACTTTGAGCGGCTCTTCGGTAATGCGCTGTTGGTACTCGAACGTGGTTCCGTCTTCGCGTTTGTAGTCGTAAGTGGGCATGGATGCGCGGGGCTTATTTGGCGGGCTTGAAGCCACGATTCGGCTACGTGTTCCTGCTTCGGGCCTCACGCGGCCGTATTCCAGAACAGATCACACGTCTTTGCTGCGTAGCGATTTGCCGAGCGAACCCCGGGCTCATTCCGCGACTTCCGGACGCTGGGTCAGCCCCTGGTCCAAGGCATTAAAGGCAATGTTGGCCACTGCGGGCCGGATAGGGATGTGTTTCCGGTTCTCTCTCGTAGGGTGGACCCGGTTGGTGAGCAGAATGACATACAGGTGCGTGTCAGGATCGTACCAGAAGGATGTACCAGTGAATCCGGTGTGTCCGAATGACCGTGGTCCGAACCGGTTTCCAGCTGAGGAATAACCTGTCATGCTCTTCGTATCCCATCCCAATGCTCGGGTGTGACGTCCCGTTTTGTCAACGGCCTCTGTGAACTGCCTCAGCGTCTCAGGGCGCAGTAGGAGCGATTCGCCTACGCGACCATCCCGCGACAGCATCCCGGCAAAGCGGGTCAAGTCGCCGACTGTAGAGAAGAGTCCGGCGTGTCCGGCCGTACCGCCGAGCAACCAGGCAGTCTCGTCATGCACTTCGCCCTGTAGCGTCCGGTTGCGAAAATAATCGTCAGTTTCCGTGGGGACCGCATCCTCTTGACGTCGCGTCCGGTTTGAGTGATATCCTGTACGTGACATTCCCAGGGGCTCAAAAACGCGACGGGTCACGAATTGGTCAAACGGTTCGCCAGTCACCGCTTCAGCCATCCAAGCCAGGGTGATGGGCCCAAAGTCCGAATAGCGTGACCGGCTACCGGGTTCATAGGCGAGCGTGTCGGACAAGATGCTTCGCCGCACCTCGGCACCGCGGCGCACTCCTTGCATGTGGAACGGAATGAACGGGATCAAGCCCCCTGTATGGGAGAGCAGGTCCCGAACGGTGACCATCCCCTTGCCAGCTTGTCCAAAGTCCGGCAGGTAATCGGCCACCGGTCGATCGAGGTCAATCAGGCCGTCTTCCACAAGCATCATGATGGCCGTTGTGGTTGAAATGACCTTGGTCAGGGATGCCAGGTCGAAAACATCCTGGGAGTCGATGGCACGATCGCGCTCGAAGGTGTGGAATCCATGCAGGCCCTGATGGGCCACAACGAGATCACGTCCGATTGCGACTGCGGCCGTCGGGAACGCGCTGTCAGCAACCGCCTGGTTCAGCAGGGGGAGAAGGGAAGCCAGCGAATGCTCGTCCAGGCCGGCATCCTCCGCGTGCCCGACGGCCGCGAACGTAGCTGGTAGGCGAAGTCCACTTCCGCGTGGCAGATCGTCGTTCAAATGGACCGGAAGGCGCCCCTTGGCTTCGGCCAGTCCAAACAATATATCGGCGGTTGCCTGCCCCATGGCATCTGACGCATCATAGCTCTGGATGACGACCTCCGGAATCTCGAACACATCTGGAATCGCGTACGGCTTGTCAAAGCTGATATAGATCAGGTTGGCCGATTGGGAAGCGATATCGCGCAGCAAGGAAACACGATCCCATCCGAATACCGGGGTGTTACCGGTATAGTCGGCTACGATCACCACATCATTCTTTGCCGCATTCCGCACAATGGTCCGCATTTGTCCCGTCCACGTTCGTGGATCCACTTCCACAAGATTCATGGAAGAGCCGTGGCGATCCTCCAGCTGCTCCCGCAGCCGGGATGCAGGGCCAGCTGGTCCCCTGTTGCGTCCGCGAAAGTCTACGGAGACCAGGGCAAGGCTCTCGGAGGTCGAAAGCGGCAGTACGGTTTGGTCCTTGAGGACAGTGACAGCATCACGAGCCATGAAGCGCAGGGTGGGCTCTGTCGGGGAGTCGAGGGCCCGAAACAGAGCCTCGACGTCCATGGCCCCGGATGCATTGTGCAGCCCCAAACGTTCTTTGGTGACCAGGATCCTTCGTACGGACTGATTGATGCGGGACTCAGCAAGCTGGCCGCTACGGACGGCCTCAATGATGCCTTGCTTGGTTTCCTGCGCATCGGGTGGCATGAGCAATACATCCACGCCCGCTATCAAAGCCTGTATGCTACGCTCCGTCGGCGATCCGGCAGAAGCAGCTCCGGCCATGTTCAGGGCATCGGTGAATACGAGACCGCCATATTTCAGCGAATCCCTCAGCAAATCCGAGACGATGCGCGGGCTGAACGTGGCCGCTTTAGAATCGGTGAAAAGGTGCCCTTCCGGGATGATATGCGCAGTCATGATGGCCGCAAGGGAGTCCGCGATCAGGCGACGGTAGGGCCGCAGGTGAACAGCGTCAAATTCGCTCTGGGAAGAGGCAGCGACAGGCAGGGTCGTATGTGAATCCCGCGAAGTCCCCCCGTGGCCGGGGAAATGCTTCATGACCGCAAGAAGGCCTTCGTGATCGACTCCTGAAATAAATGCACGAGCATAGGCAGCCACAGAGTCCGCATCATCCGAATACGCCCTGGTGCCAATGACAGGATTGGCCGGATTGGTGTTCACGTCGACGGTCGGGGCAAAGAGGACATTAACGCCAACGGCCGCTGCCTCCCGGGCTGTGATGCGTCCAGCTTCTCGAGCATGGGCACTATTACCGGTGGCTCCAATCGCCATCGCGTCTGGTAATCGACTGAGTCCTTGCAAACGGTATCCGACACCCCATTCGGCATCCAACGCTACAAACGGCGCAATCTCGCTGGCATACGCCGCCCATGAGACGGTCAAACCCGTCGGTACGGGATCAGCCGCAAACAGGATTACTCCACCCGGCTGGATTCGGTTGATCCGATTCCGGATTTCATCACGTTCGACAGGATCGGCCAGTGAGCTACCAACGGGCAGATCAATCATCAAAAGCTGACCGACCTTTTGCTCAAGAGTCATGGTCGTCAGCACCGAATCAGCCCAGGACTGGGTTGGGTGATCTCCGTCATCTACCACAGGTTGTGCGCATGCCGCGAGGAACAGCAGGGGAGCGATCCAGATCACGAGTAGGGGCGCGAACCTGCTTTGCCTACGAAGTGGCAAATCCGAATTGTCGGTTAAGAAGGGGATGAGTCGCTCAATCATGCAACCGAGAGGGTCCCTGTGTATAGTAATGTACAGCTTTCGCGCATCCAGCCTTCGGAGGACGTTGATCTTCGATGAGGCCCGTTGCGAGACACCCCAGAATCTAAAGAGAAGCCCTTTGACTGGCGAGACAATTCGACCCAATCGTTCAGTTCTGATTGTTCTGTTCTTCGGAGTCTTGATAGGCGCCATGGACATTGCAATTCTCGGGCCAGCTATACCTGCCATTCGAGAGGCGTTCGGGCTGACCGACCGGCTGGTCTCGTGGATGTTCTCAATTTGGGTGCTCGCAAACCTGGTCAGCGTTCCTATAATGACCAAGCTGGCCGATCGGTTCGGCCAGAAGCGCATCTACTTGCTGGACATTACGCTTTTCGGCCTTGGCAGTATGATTGTGGCAGCAGCTCCCAGCTTCGAGATTGTCCTTGCTGGCAGAGCCCTCCAGGGAATGGCCGCAGCAGGGATTTTCCCGGTGGCTGCTTCCGTAGCCGCAGCCGTTATTCCTGTAGAGCACCGGGGGAAGGCATTCGGACTTCTTGGCTCCGTTTTTGGTATCGCGTTCATCATCGGACCCATTTTAGCAGGATTGATGCTGACGCTGGGATGGCGCTGGCTTTATCTGGCCAACGTTCCCATGGCACTGCTTGTGCTGTTGTTCGGTTTGAAGACCCTACCGAAGACGGAGATAACCAGTACATCGCCTTTGGACCTGAAAGGGCTTTTTGCATTGGGGGGCCTGCTTCTCTGCTTTGCCTACGCGCTGTCCGTGTTCGACTCGTCTGACGTAGTCGGAAGCCTTACATCATGGCGCATCCTTTCGGCGATTCTGGCGGTCATTTTGTTGGTCCCAATGTTCGTCTGGATTGAAAAGCGAGCGATTGATCCGGTTTTGCGGCTGGACTTGTTCAAGAATCGTCAGGTTGCTCTCGCATCGGTCAATGCTATCGGTGCCGGTGTCAATGAAGCTGCGTTCATCTTCTTTCCCACCATTGTAGTCCTCGCCCACGGTGTGACGACGTCAGAAGCAGCTTTCATGCTGCTTCCTATGATGGTAGCAGTGGCGCTGGGTTCGCCGTTGGCGGGTCGCTTACTGGATCGGACGGGATCCAAGTTCATCATTCTGCTCAGTAACCTGCTGCTGGTCCTGGGGATGCTGGGCGTAGCTACCAGTCCTTCTTCCAAGGCCGTGTTCTATCTGGGTTCTTCCCTGATTGGTCTCGGCATGGCGGGGCTGTTGGGTTCCTCGTTGAATTATATCCTGATCCACGAGGCCCGCAAACAGGAGAAGTCAATTTCGCAGGGCCTGATTACCCTGAATATTTCTATTGGCCAGCTGTTCTCGGCGGCAGCAGTGGGTGCGATTGCCGCTTCAGCTGCGACTCCGCTTCAGGGTTATTCAAATGCCTTTACGGCAATCGTGGTTCTTACCCTGGTTGTCATGTCGCTCTCATTCCTGCTTCGCAATCGCGATGAGGAGCAGGCGGCAATCAGGGAAAAAGGCGCGGAATAGGACGAGTACAGCATGGGCGTTCTGATAGCCCATCTGGACGCCATCAAGAAGAGAGTTGGCCCTCGATGTGTACATCCATCCTCGGGTAGGGAATTCCGATATCAGCGTCGTCCAGCGCACTCTTGATGGACTGGGTAGCCTTTTCCCGCACAGCCCAATAGTCTGACGTTTTAGTCCAGACGCGCACGGACCAGTCTACGGATGAGCCGCCCAACTCGGTCAGGTAGGCTACTGGCTCAGGCTCGGAGCGTACGCCATCCAGGTCTTTCACCGCATCGATCAAGACCTGACGCGTGTGGTTGATATCCGCCGGATAGCCGGTCCCCACGACCACGTCGACTCGGCGGGTGTCATGAAAGGTGATGTTTTCAATCGTGGAGCCGAAAATGGAGCCGTTTGGCACAATAATGCGCCGGTTATCGGGTGTATCGAATTCGGTTGTGAACAGGCTCAGATTGATAACCTTTCCCGTTACTCCTGCCGTGGACACGACGTCATCGACCTTGAAGGGTCGGAAAATGAGTAGCATCAATCCCGCCGAAAAATTGCTCAAGGTCCCCTGCATGGCCAGACCGATGGCCAGACCGGCAGCACCGATGACTGCTGCAAAGCTGGTCGTCTCGAAGCCGAAGATGTTAAGGCAGCCCAGCAGCGCCATAATCATGATCGCATACCGGGTCAGGCTTCCGAGGAATCGGCTGATGGTAAGATCAAGGCGACCTTCTGTCGAGGTAGTAACTCGCGTACCCACCCACTTGGAGACTATCCAGGAAACGACCAGAAGGACGATCACACCGGCCAATTTTGGTAAAAAATTGGTCAGCAAGTCTGTCACGAGTGTTTCTAGAGCTGCGGTGTCCATGGAGAAAGGTATACGAGTTCGGTGTGATTGTTACGAGGCATCCTTTGAAGAGGAGCGGGAAATAAATGAGGCTAAGAGGTCTGCCAGGAAGCCGGCAAATGCCAGGATGAAGATCTCCTTGAATGCCCGAAAAAATACCCGCCGGAGTAGGTATCCCACGGTTCTTGGAATGAGGGCTCCAGCGATGAGGGCAGCCATGAATCCGACGACGGAACGGGACAGTTCATCGTCGGGCATTTTCAGGGAGATGTGACTCTCCTCGACGGGGGGAGGGGTGTGCTCGCTCATGAGGACATGCTATTGATTGATGGCCAATTGACCTCAGGCAGCGTCAATATCCTGACCTCGGCTGCGCCGAACCGTTACGGTAACTCTTTTCTCAACCAGCTCGGCAATAAAACGATTCAGTGTATCCTCTTCAGAACGGTGGAATCCCAAGCCCTTCACAGGATTGTACATGATCAGATTCACCTTGGCAGGAGCGCGTCGGACCAATTTGGCCAGCTCACGTGCATCCTCAACA
>JAURNP010000069.1 GCA_030830105.1 Rhodothermales bacterium
CGACCTGTCGCATCCCTCGAAGAAGGCCAACATGGAAACGATGGCGCTTTCGAGTGCTCCGGTGATGGCTTCACACTCGTCGGCGCGTGCGCTGAATGACGTCAGCCGTAACCTTGACGACGAAGAACTGATGGCGCTCAAGGCGAATGGAGGCGTTGTTCAGACGGTTGCCTTCCGTAGCTATGTCAACAGTGACAAGCATGCCGCTTGGCAGGACGCACAGAATGCTCTGCTACAGTCCATCGGCGAAGAGATGGGTGTCGAAGTCATGACAGATCGCTCCCAGTGGCGCCAAATGAGCAATGACGAACGCGCCGCCTACATGGAAGCTGTGGCTCCTGTTCAGGAGGCCGCTGCCGCGCGCGCAGACGAGATTACACACGAGCCCGTCAATGTTGCCGATTTCGCGGATCACATTGATTACATGGTTGACCTGATCGGTATCGAGCACGTCGGTATCTCATCCGACTTTGACGGTGGCGGCGGCGTGGAGGGCTGGATGGACGCTTCGGAAACCTTCAATGTGACGCTGGAACTGGTTCGCCGAGGATATACTGAAGAGGAAGTAGGCAAACTCTGGAGCGGCAACCTGCTGCGAGTGCTGGATGAAGTGCAGGCAGAGGCCGCCAGAATCCAAGCCGAAGAAGGATAGCGGATCGGACGCGTAGGCCGGGCGTGTAAGGGCCGTACCTATCCCCCGATCCATGACTGATCTTGCCAACAAGGACTCAATGCCGGAAGACGACCAGGCGCCCGACGATGGTCAGGCGGCCAGCAATGAGCAGGCGCCCAAAAAGGACCTGAAGCCCAAAAAGAAGGGTGCTACGTTTCAGGAAGTGCGCTTACTGATGTGGAAGCATCGTGGCAAGCTCGCCCTTGGATTCCTGCTGATGCTCATCAACCGTCTCAGCGGTTTCGTGCTGCCGTGGGCGTCGAAGTACCTGGTCGACACGATTCTGGCCGAAGGCAAGATGGACATGCTGTTACCGATCGCGCTGGCAGTCGGGGGAGCAACCATTCTAGGTGCTGTCACCACCTTCGCTCTGTCTCAGGTAATTTCCGTAACGGCCCAGGCAGCCATCATGGACATGCGCCGTCGGGTTCAGGCACACGTGACACGGCTGCCCATCCGCTATTTCGACGGTACCAAGACCGGCGTCCTCATCTCCCGCATCATGACCGACGCCGAGGGAATCCGCAATCTTGTAGGAACCGGCATTGTGCAAATGGTCGGCGGTGTTTTTACCGCTGTCATCGCACTTTCCTGGCTATTCGTTATCAACTGGCAGCTGACCGCATCCACGATGGGTTTCCTGCTTGCATTCGGCGCGGCCATGGCCTTCGCGTTTGCCAAGTTGCGTCCGCTCTTCAGGGAGCGAGGCGAGATCAACTCTCAGGTGACCGGTCGACTGAATGAGACCTTGAACGGCATCCGAATCGTGAAGGCGTACGGCGTTGAATCGAGGGAGCAGAGCGTGTTTGCAGACGGCGTGGATGAACTCTTCCAGAACGTCAAGAAAGCCATCACAGGGCGTGCAGCTATCTCCACATTTGCCGGTATTGTCATTGGTGGAGTGGGCATACTGATGATCACGGTTGGTGGAAATGCAATTGCTTCCGGCAGCATGACGCTTGGAGATTTCGTCATGTACATCTTCCTGATCGGGCTGTTGGCGGCACCCATCATCCAGTTGGCTGCCATTGGTACCCAGATTTCAGAGGCTTTTGCCGGTTTGGACCGTATCCGAGAACTGCTGGAAAACCCCACGGAAGACGAAGAAGACGAATCTCGCGAGTCCTTATCAGCCGTTGATGGCGAGATCACCTTGGACAACGTACATTTCACCTACGAAGAAGAAGTGCCCGTATTGAAGGGGGTCTCCCTGACTGCAAAAGCTGGCACTACCACCGCTTTGGTCGGGTCGAGCGGCTCTGGAAAGAGTACGCTGGTCAGCCTGGTCATGGCCTTCAACCGGCCTGATTCTGGAAAAGTCCTGATCGACGGCAAGGACCTGACCTCGGTCCGCCTGCATGACTTCCGGAAAAACCTCGGTGTAGTCCTCCAGGAAAACTTCCTCTTTGACGGCACCGTCGCTGACAACATTCGCTTTGCCAAGCCGGATGCATCCGAGGAGGAGGTTCTACGAGCCTCCGAATTGGCCAATTGCCACGTTTTCATCTCGGAATTCCCGGAAGGCTACGATACGGTGGTTGGGGAGCGAGGGATCAAGCTTTCCGGCGGGCAACGACAGCGTATTGCCATCGCAAGGGCCATCTTGGCCAATCCACGGATCCTTGTACTGGACGAAGCCACCTCCAGCCTCGATTCCGAGAGCGAAGCGCTCATACAGGCCGGCTTTGCTTCCCTTCGACAGGGGCGCACGACGTTCGTGATCGCTCATCGCCTGTCCACCATCCGAAGTGCCGACCAGATCGTTGTCCTCGAGCATGGCGAGATCGTGGAATGCGGCACGCATGCTGAGTTGATGCGACAGGGCGGACGCTACAAGGAACTGCACGATCAGCAGTACATGTGGGAGGAAAACCTGTTTGTGAATCCGGGAGAAGATTACCTTCCTGAGTCCACGACCTGAAACCGTACTTAGAGCATCCATGTCCCGAGCGTTCGTCAACGAAGACGCACCCAGTGGCGATGTCTACATCCCCCCACGTGCTCCGCTTCCGGCCGGCGCTGTCAACTTCGTGACGGCCCGTGGACGGCGGTTGCTGAGCGAGGAGCTGAAGGAGCTCGAGACCGAGCGGGAACGTCTAAAAAAGGGCGACCCACACAGTGAGGATCGGAATCGCGCTCTGACCATTGTCCGCGGCCGTATCAAGGACCTGGAAGCCCGCATAAAAAGTGCGAAGCTGGTTCGGGCCTCGGACCAACCGTCCGACGAAGTGCGATTCGGTGCACGCATAACCACAAAAACTGTCAAGGGGCGAAAACCAGGACTGGAACGCACCTTCCAGATCGTGGGC
>JAURNP010000070.1 GCA_030830105.1 Rhodothermales bacterium
GCGGCACACATCTTCCCGCACGCGCACTGTCCGCCTTAACGAATCTTCGCCTGCAGCATTGGAGACCGTTAATCTGACGTTGTATGTCCCGGGCCGAACGAAAATGTGCCAGGGCTCGCATTCGCTGCTGCTACGTCCATCGCCGAAATCCCAGGCACAGAAGACATCGTTCCCGGACAACGTCGGTACGAAGGTCAGCGTATCCCCTTCGGCCGGAGAAGGACGTGATACAGTCATGCTGCGCACCCGAGCCGGCTCAATGCGTTCGGATACTAAGACACCAGTCGAGAAGGTGCACGCGTGCGAATGGATGCCATGAAAGGTGTCGGGCATGCGTGGCCGCCATTCGGACCCTCGGAAATCGCGGATTTCTTTGGGCTGTGAGCTCGGTCCGCTGTGTTCGACGCCGGAGCAGCCGTGCGCTATCCGAGAAGCGGGAGCCAGCTCTCGGCAACCCAGAACCCAAGGAAGGTACCGACCGCGTATCCGAGCGATCCGATCAAGATCGAAGGCAAAACCAGGTCTTCGCGTCCCAGGCTGCGAGCAAGCGCGAGGGCCGACGTGCCGCCGCCCACGTTCGCTTGGGACGCTATGGAGGCGATGACTGGATTTACCCGGAAGGCCCACGCCAATCCATACACGATCAGTCCGTGGACAAGCACGGTAACCAGGGTGAATATCAGCAGGGTCACACCCAGTTCTCCCAGGCCATTCATTGCACCGATATCGCAGTAGGCACCGATTACGCACAGAAACAGATACACAGCAAACATGCCCATCACTTTCAGACCGGGGAGGCGGGAAATTCCGGGAATCTGCGCCAGGACGAGAGCGATACCCGTCAGGAATAAAGCCGACGGAATGGATGGTAAAACGGTTGCAATACGCTCGGAAAGCCACACTGCACCAAGCCCGAGCGCCAGGACAACACCGATATCGACAGGGTGAACGGTTTCCGTGTCTTCTTCCTCACCGGTGGTTACCTCACCGATCAATTGCTTCATCTCGGCCCCGGGCTTCTTGGGCCAGATATGTGCCGCGGCGCGAGGTATGGCCAGTGTGAGGATCATCCAAAGGGTGGTCACAATGTTGTCCACCACGATGGATCCCCCATACAACATTCCTTCCTCCATGACGCCATAGTGCAGTCCCAGCGTGTTGAAGTTGACACTTCCACCGGTGTATGTCCCCACAAACATGCCTCCAATGGCGTTGAAGAGCGGACCGATGGATTCGGAGCCGTCAATCACCCACATTCCTACGAAAACACCGACGGCAGTAGCCACACTACCCAGCAGGAACATGATGATGATGGAACGACCTGCCTTGAGGATGTCTTTCAGGTTGATGGGCAGTAGTAGCCAGAAAATGGCCAGTGGTGCCACCGTGTTGAAGACGAACGTGTAGGCAGGGATGGGAGTGTCGGATCCCGTACCTGTTGGCAACAAGCCGAGGTTGGCGATCAGCGCGGTGAACAGGATTACCAGTAAGGCCGTCCCAAGATGTTTCAGGAAGGTCCGCCTTACAAGTAATTCAGTCAGGAATACCACCGCGCTCAGAACGCCGATGATGTACGTGGCTTCTGTCATGGACTCGTTGGGCTGTTCATTTGCGCTATCCTAGGGGTTCCGGCGGGACCAATACGGTCCGGCTTCGTTCAAGCGAGCGGCTTGACCGGGGGCAGACTCATTGCGCTGCCGATCGAGTATCGCCAAAACCTGTTCGCCTTCCAAACCTGACTCAGGCCTCCCGGATCATGCTGCTGCCCGAAGAGCGGTCCAGATATGCGCGTCATCTCCTGCTGCCACAGGTGGGGGAACCCGGACAAATGCGCCTGAAGGATGCGTCCGTGCTGGTGGTGGGTGCCGGCGGCCTAGGGACGCCGATGCTGCAATACTTGGCGGCTGCAGGCATAGGGAAACTCGGTATCATTGACGATGATGAGGTCAGTCTGAGCAATCTGCACCGCCAGATCCTGTTTGGAACGGCGGACGTTGGTCGACCGAAAGCCGAAGTGGCATCAGAAGTCCTTCAGCGACTCAATCCTCATGTGGAGATAGCCTCCATCGTGAAGCGTCTGGATCGTGATAATGCATTGGAGATCCTGGGGCAATTCGACGTGATCGCCGACGGTACGGACAATTTCGCAACCCGGTATCTGGTCAATGACGCGTGTGTCCTTCTTGGAAAACCCAATATTTACGCATCCATTTACCGCTTCGATGGGCAGGTATCCGTGTTCGGAGCTCCCGATGGACCTTGCTATCGTTGCCTGTTTCCAGAGCCTCCTCCTCCTGGAACGGTGCCTTCGTGTGCCGAAGGAGGTGTCCTTGGCGTTCTTCCCGGTATGGTGGGTACTCTGCAGGCGACTGAAGTAATCAAGTGGGTGACAGGTATTGGGGAGGCGCTGGTAGGTCGATTGCTCTTGGTTGATGCGCTTACCATGGAAATGCGCACACTGAAGGTCGTTCGTGATCCTGATTGTCCGGTTTGTGGGGATTCGCCTTCCATCACAGAACTGCAGGACTACGAAACGTTTTGCGGAATGCCTCCACATACGGGGGCGTCCATATCAGTGACCTCCCATTCAAACACTGCTTTAACCATGTTTTTCGGCCCACCTGTCCCTGAGGTAACGGCTACCAAGTTGTCCGAACTGAAGGCATCGGGAGAAGAATTCCTGCTGCTTGACGTCCGCCATCCGGAAGAATTGGCCATTGCCGATCTGGGAGGAACGCTGGTTCCTATGGAAGAGTTATCCACCAAATTGGAAGAAGTAGCGCCGCAGAAAGAGGGACACATTGTCGTGATGTGTCGATCAGGCTCTCGGTCCGCGCACGTGGTCGCGTGGATGCAGCAGCTGGGGTATACGAACGTGTTCAATCTCGCTGGAGGCATCATTGCCTGGTCCCGGGAAGTCGATCCGTCTGTCGCCATTTATTGACCGGTTGGAGTCCGGCGTCCTTCGCTCGGACGACTTCCATCCAAGTATTTCGATTGCCCCCCATGATCTACCGACTGACCGGTCTGTTCTTGACCGTCGTTGTCCTCGGACTCGGCCTCTGCACCGAAGCTCTCGCCCAGGACCCCACGCGACTCGTTCGAATAAGCCAGCCCATCGACCTCGATGGCTATCCGGACGAGCAGGTCTGGAATGATGTGCCTGCGCTTGACCTGACTATGTACGAACCCATTTCGGGCGGATCCATGACGGAGAGAACCGAAATCCGTGTCGCCTACGATGACGACTTCCTGTACGTGTCTGGAAAAATGTTCGACTCGGATCCCGAGCAGATTCGCGGAAATACGCTCTATCGCGACCGGTATTCGGGAGATGACACCTTTGCCATCGTTCTCGACACATTCAACGATAACGAGAATGCATTGTGGTTTTTCACCACGCCGACCGGGGTCCGGTTTGATCACGCGGTATCTGCTGACGCGAATGGAAGAGGAGGTGGGTCCTTCGGCGGTGGCGCAGTCAATAGCTCCTGGAATACGTTCTGGGATGTGGCTACGCAGGTGGATGAGCGAGGATGGTTCGCCGAGATGCGTATTCCATTTTCGAGTCTGGCCTTCCAGGAGACCAATGGTCAGGTGGACATGGGCATGATTGTCTACCGCTATATCTCCCGGAAAGGGGAACGTCATATTTATCCATCCATCGCTCCCAATTGGAGTCTTGGATTCGCAAAGCCATCTCAGGCTGTCAAGGTGCGACTGGAAGGGGTGAAGGCGCAGAAGCCGTTCTATATCACGCCCTACGCGACGGGTGGCAGCACGGGGCTGCATACCCTGAATGAAGCGGGTACCGCTTACGAGTTCGACAGCGAGTTCACGCGACAGGCGGGAGTCGACTTCAAGTATTCGATCAACAGTAACCTGACGTTCGATGCGACGATCAATACAGACTTTGCGCAGGTAGAGGCCGATGACCAGCAGGTGAATCTCTCCCGATTCTCACTGTTCTTTCCCGAAAAGCGGCAGTTCTTCCAGGAGCGCTCGGCGCTATTCGATTTTTCAACCGGCCGCCGCGATCGTCTCTTCCATAGTCGGCAGATTGGTCTCAACAATGGGCAGACCGTTCGCATTCTCGGGGGCGGCCGCCTGGTCGGGCGCATCGGAGAATGGGACATTGGCGCCATCAGCATGCAGACTGAATCCCAGGGTGCCCTGCCGGCTGAAAACTTCGGCGTATTGCGGCTACGTCGCCGGGTGGTCAACGATCAATCGTACGCAGGCATCATGGGAACGAGCCGCCTGAGTGATGATGGATCCTGGAACATGGCCTACGGGGCGGATGCCACGATTCGTCTGAGTGATTTCAACATGCTGGAGATGAAGTGGGCCCAGACATTCGATGATGACCTGATCGACCTGAATGGTACATCGCTGACAGGTTCGGCCTATGGTTCGGTCCAGCTTCAGCGTCAAACGGATATCGGATGGTCTTTTCGGACGAGTGCGGCCTACTCGGGAGAGGATTTCGAGCCGGGTGTCGGATTCGTCCAGCGCACAGACTTCTCTCGGTACTCGTGGGATGTTCAGTATGGGTGGTTGTCTCCGGACGAAGCAAAACTTCGCACCCATGATGGATCCACATACGGATCGATCTATCTGCGCAATGAAGACGGATCGCTTGAGTCGTTGCGTACCGGAGCGAGCTGGGACTTTGACTTCAAGAACAGTTCGAGCGCGCGTCTGAGCTCGAATTACCTTGTCGAGGATCTGCCGGCAGATCTTTCTTTCCCTGGCAATACCACCGTTCCACAAGGGCGCTATGGCTTTGTGGAGGTGGCAGGGAGCTATGATTTTCCGAGCGGAAGTTTGTTTCGGGGGCAGCTCGAGGCCCAGGTCGGGACATTCTATGATGGCACGCGCTACTCGATCGGGGTGAACCCGACGTGGAATATGAATCGCTTTATAGAGCTGGCCGGAGACTACGAGTTCACGCACCTGGAATTTCCCGATCGCAACCAGCAGGCTTTCATTCATCTTTTGGGGGTTCGCTCTCAGATTGGCCTGAACACGAAGCTCTCCCTCAACGGGTTCGTCCAATACAACACGGCCGCCAACATCGTGGCCTCAAACGTCCGTTTCCGCTACAACGTTGCGGAAGGCAATGATCTTTGGATCGTGTACACGGAGAACCTGAATACAGATCGCTTTCGCGAAATACCGGCCCTTCCAGTTTCGCGCAATCGCACTTTGTTGCTGAAGTACACCTATACCTTCATCCAATAGCCTCGGACTGGCTCTCCGGGCTGACTCAGCTTCAGCGGTTTCGTTTACGGATGACGTCGGGCGAGTCGATTGGCAGGATCGCCCCTTCGGTTATTACATCCTGCAAGGATGCCTCCGAGAGATTCGCGCCGGTGAAATCTGCTCCCGTAAGTATCGTTTCCCGGAATCGAGCCTGTCGCAACGAGACTCCGCGCATCTTCGTGTTGAACAGGATGGCTTCTGACAGACGGCATCCATCCATGCACGCTTCGGAGAAGTCTGCAAATGTCAGCGTGGCAAACGACAGGTCGACACCGTCCAGCTTGGCTCCGCGTGCTACGACATGGCTTAGATCCGCACCGGTCAAGTTTCCTCCGCTCAAGTCGGCTTCCGAGAAATCGGCTTTTTCCAGTTCGCAGACTGTCAGAAATGCTCCCTTCAGATTGGCTTTTGAGAGATTGTATCCTTGAAGCCAGCGCCCGGTCAGGTCGGCGCCGGATAGATCTGGAATCGTACCGGGCTCGCTGTCGCGCCAGGCATTCCATGATTCCGCGCCTGATTCCAGCTTCTTAAGATGCTCCGAATTAGCCAACGTAAGGGGGGTCTGCGTTGTGGGGGTGGTTCTACAATAGGATTGCAGGCTGACTTTTTCAGCGCTTTCGGTAAGGTGACGAAGGAATACCCTTCAAAATCCGCAACACGTTTCTGATCGGTGGTGTACACGCAGGTATGTTATCACTACAATCTACTTGCCGAATGCCGTGGTCCTGATCACGTTATTTTTGATGACGATGCTCGCCTGGCGGCTTGGAGCTTTTACCGAGTGGTCAGCCCATCACCAGCTGCAAGGATTCGAGGCGGAAGTCTTGAAGGAGTCCGATGAGGCAGACTGGGAGGACCGGCATCGTGCCTTTCGTCGACAACACCCGAAGCTGGGGCACAATCGGCCGCACATGTCGTTGGGACGCAGGAAATAGCGCCTTCCCAAGTTATCTGGGTCGGCGCAGTCCTTGAAGCGACTCCAACTCGATGAACCTCGATTCCTTTCTGGCACTGCTCCCCATCCTGACCCTACTGGTAGTCAGCCTCTGGAGAGGAGTCCGTCCTGCCGTTTTTTCCGGCTTTGCGCTGACGGTCCTCCTCTTTTTTGTCTTGGATGGCCAGATTCCTGCAATGGGAGCGTCCATTGCAACGGCGGCGGTTCAGACGGTGAATATCCTCATGATCATTTTCGGGGCCTTGTTCCTGTATCAGATCATGGAGGACCATGGGTTCATCGACCGTATCAAAGAGACCTTTCTGCAGATCCACCCGGATCGCCACGTGCGTCTTTTTTTTCTGGCCATCTTCCTAACGGCATTTTTTGAAAGCGTTGCCGGTTTCGGGACGCCGGGAGCCATCGTTCCGTTGTTATTGATCGGTATGGGATTCAGCCCGGTCTTGTCTATTGCCATCGTCCTCCTTCTGAATGGCTTCTTCGCCGTATCTGGTGCCGTGGGCGTTCCTGTCAGTGATGGATTGAAGGCTCCACTTGGGCTGAATTTGGAACAGGTCGGCTCCATCTACGGCATCGCAGCCTTCGGGGTGCTTGTTTCCGGGATAGTGGTGGTGGCAATCCTGTACCGATACCTGAGGAAGGAAGCGGGTCAACCCATCAGCAAGTGGGGATGGGTACTCTCAGGTCTGACCCTGGGGACCTACGCGCTGCTTGCACCCTACACCCAGGAGTTGACCGGTATTGTGGCGGCATCCGTGATGGGTGTATTTGCCTATATCTTTGTTTTCAAGGAGCGGCGGCTGCAGCTGCGACCATGGATTCCATACATCGCTCTCGTCGGTTTGTTGATGCTGCCGAAAGTGGTAGCACCGTTGAGCGAATTCTTGCGTTGGGAGTGGGGCCTTCGGGATCTGTTCGGTACGGACATTTCTGCGTCCATTCGCCCCCTTCAATCCCCGCTGATTCCGTTTCTACTCTCCGGTGGACTCGCTCTTCTAATGGCCGGCACCTCCCGCGTTCAGGTCAGACCTGTCGTTGGCAAGACGATCACGGTTTTCCTGATCCTCTTTCCGTCATTAGCCATCACCCAGCTGATGATCAACAGTGGCGGTGAGGGGGCTTCCATGATCGACTTCATTGCGGGGATCTTTGTATTGACAGGTGATGCCTTCCCTTTGCTCAGTCCATTCCTCGGCGCCGTCGGTGCTTTCATGACGGGTAGCACAACCGTATCCAACATGATATTCGGTCCCGTCCAGATGGCATCTGCTCAGCAACTGGGGCTTTCCGAGACGCTCATCCTGGGCCAGCAGCTGGCCGGAGCGTCCCTCGGAAACGCGGTATGCCTCTTCAACATCATCGCTGCTGGAGCGATCGCTGGCGTGCAGGATTTCAAATCGGTGCTTCGGAAGACGCTGGTTCCAACCATGTTGGCCGCTGCGGTTGTCGGCATCATGGGAGCTGTCTGGTTGAGCATCGGCTCTTAGATCAAGAGCCTGCAGTATGAGTGCCTCCGTTCCAGGGGCCACGTTCCTCGCTCCTGGTAACCGGTGCCCCGTGCTTGGTAACCGGTGCCCTGTGCCTACATGGACACGCGCCAAATAAAAAGCCCGGTTCTGGATTCCAGAACCGGGCTTCTACATGTTGTGGAGCTAAGCGGAGTCGAACCGCTGACCTCTTGAATGCCATTCAAGCGCTCTACCAGCTGAGCTATAGCCCCGTTGCCGAGCGAATCGCGTGAAGACGCGAACCGCGAAGCGAGCAGCAAAGATAGGGTTTTGAAATCGGATCAGGCAAGATTCCAGCTACCCGGCGCCCCTCGATCCATCATCATTTCACGAGCGGGGGGGCTACTGCAGAGAAAATGAGGCCTTATCGCTGAGAAAACAGGGATATAAGCGTTCCAACGAATGCCGTGTACAAGGCAGATCCAATCCAAAGCCCTGTCACGAGAAAAGCATTACGGGCCCCTGCCTGAAGGGCCAGCAAGGTGACGAAAATGCCCTGGTGTACGAGGGCTACAACCAATCCTCCCAGGAATGCCTGTCGTGGAAGGATGAGCAGGCCTTCCCGCTCAGAGCTGGGAAACAACCCCAGCGTAAAGCCGATGATGGTCTTCACCAGCATATGCAGGCCCCACGTGTTGTAGACAGCGTCCATCAGGAATCCGAATACAAATCCACCCACGGCTCCCCATTGACGTCCCTTTCGGACTCCGAGCCAAGCCACGAACAGCAGGACGGCATCGGGGTAGGCGCCCCAGAGTGTGATGCGTCCCAGAATAAGCCACTGCGCCAGGAAGATTCCCAAGCCGGTCAGGACGATGCGCAGAAAAGCAGGCATGATTGGGGTATTCGTTGAAGGGAAGGAAGGACCGTAATCTACGAAGGGGGACAGGCGATTCCTTCCAGATCGGGAGAGGAACCTGCCTCGTCACTTCGGGTTCGGAGCGAAGGTAGCAGCGCACCCTTAAAGGCGCCATTATGGACCATCCAAACCCATTCTAACATCCATGGCAGAGCGAAAGAAACGCAGTGGTGGCAGACGCGCCAATCAGCGATCCCGCGGAAAGGCCCGTGGCGTCATGGTTTTCGAGCGGAAGAATTATCTCCTGCTCATGCTGGGCGTAGCGCTGATCGTGGTTGGCTACGTCATTATGCGCGTGGACAATGAGGTCGATGGATTCCTCTCCCTGTACGTGGCGCCATTGATGATTCTTGGAGGCTACCTCGAAGTCATATGGGCCATCATGTGGCGGCCTGGTGAGGAATCAGCTTCCGCCTGATTTCAGTAGAGCAAGTAGGGTTTACGCTGCTTCGTGAAAGCAGCAATGTCGTCTTCCCAAGTCCACTCCCAGGCATCAAGGTCCATTCGGCCTTTGACTCGGTCCAAGGTCGCGGTCGAGCCTGATAGAAGGGCCATCCATCGCTCGCGGAAGAAATCTTCTTTGACCGAGTCGGGAGCAACCGCATACATGCGGCCCACCAAATCCAGCCCCAGCGCAACGGCAGAGACGTCATTTGCATCGGTGATGCTGATTTCCAGTGTCTCAATGGGCATGTCTTTCCACTTCGGGTTCATGGAAGCACCCGGAACGCTGGCGGGCGTGATGGCTCCGGCTTCGATGGTGACGCCCGCCGGTTCCCAGCGGGAGAGGTCTTCAGCCAGCGAATGTGCATCCAGCCAAGGTGCTCCTACTGTGAGGAAAGGTGTGGGAGTCCCGCGGCCTTCGCTGGCAGTCGTCGCCTCGAAAAAGCAGGTTCCAGGGTATATCAACGCGGCTTCAAAGGAGGGTAGGTTCGGACTTGGCGCAATCCAGATCAGTCCGGTTTCGGGCCACAGCATGTCGCGCTCCCAGCCTTGCATCTGCACGACGCGCAGGTCGAGCGTAGTCAGGCCGGGTATCCAACCCTCACCCTGGATCATGTGCGCCAGTTCACCAACGGTCAATCCATGCTGAACCGGAATGGGGTATTGGGAGACAAAAGAAACCAGGGAGTCTCCTCGCAGGTAGCCGGCCATACGCTCGCCACCCAGCGGATTAGGACGGTCGAGGACGATAAAGGGCACTCCAGCTTCAGCGGCGGACTGCATGGAGAGTCCCATGGTCGAGATGTAGGTGTAGAACCGTGCTCCTACATCCTGGATGTCGAATACGAGTGCATCCAGGCCTTCCATCATCTCGGAGGTCGGGCGCCGGTGTTCGCCGTACAAGCTGTAGACGGGCACGCCGGTGGAATCGTCAATGCCGTCTGAGATCTTGGCGCCAGCATCTTCGTCGCCTCGGATACCATGCTCGGGACCAAAAAGAGCGCCCAGCTCCACGTTTTCCGCAGCGTGCACCCAGTCGATGAGGTGCTCATTGCCCGATCGCGCCGTATGGTTCACGATCAAGCCCACTTTCAGGCCGTGCAGTGCTTCGTATCCCGATTCGACCAGAACATCGGCACCGGTAGAAACGACAGCGGGCGGGCGCCTGTTTGAATCTACAGCCGCGTCATCCGAAGATGCGCCATCGGCCCGCCCGCCGGGAAGATCACATGCGGACGCTACCAGAAGCAGGACCGCTATTGTAAACAGCTTAGCCGCCGTTGTTGATGATCTCGAATTCGGGAAAGAAGTAATTCGCTTCCTGCCGGCCGTTTTCGATGGAATCCGATCCGTGGGCAATGTTCTGACCTTTGTTGTCTGCAAACAGCTTGCGGATCGTACCCTCTGCAGCTTCCTCAGGATCCGTAGCGCCAATCAGCGTACGGTAGTCAGCCACAGCTTTCTCTTTCTCCAGGACCATCGGGACGCAGGGGCCAGAGGTCATGAAATCAACGAGCTCACCGAAAAATGGGCGCTCTTTGTGGACAGCGTAAAACCCTTCGGCTTCAGCTCGGGAGAGCTGAACGAGTTTCATTGCGCGGATTTTGAATCCAGCTTCCTGGATGCGGCGGGTGACTTCGCCGATGAGGTCTTTGCGGACGCAATCCGGCTTGAGGATGGCGAGCGTGCGTTCTACAGCCATGGTAGTCAAGAACAGTTTCGTGGTGAGAATCAGTCGGCGCTAACGCCCTTCCATCACACCGGGATGCCGACGGGCCGGGAAGAAAAGATGAATCGTTCTGGGTCGAAAGGGTAGATTCAAGCCTCATCAAGCAGATGCATTCGAGTCAGGGTAGGTTCGCATCCAGCGGTTCGACGATCAGCAACACTTTGTACGAATCCATTTTTCGATCCACTCCAGAGACGGGATAAGGGTCAACCTGCAAGAGCCTGAAGCGATATCCCTGAAACTGGATGATGTCGTTGTACTCATACGGCGTTGCCACCAGGCCTGGTATGTACGCCACAAGTTGATATCGAACCGACTGGGCATCGGTCACACTCAAAAGTACCCCGGCGCGACCGGCCTGCACACAATCAACCTGATCTGCGCAGCGATTATCCTCCGTCACCATGGTAAACTCTACGGTGAAGTCGATGTCGTCGAGTATCACACGCTGTCCAAAATTCAATTCGAACGGGACGGAAAGAGTGGCTACCCCATCTCCTTCCATGCTGGACGCATCGCCTCCATTCGAGTCCAGCGCGAAGTCACGGCATCCAGCAAACAGCAGTGTGCCAGTCAAGGCCAACAGGATATAGGGTCGAAATCGGGACACGTGAAGTAAGATCTGTCAGAGAAGGCGGAGACCGCTTAATTCGATTACTAACTAAGGGCGATTCGGTGCCCGTGTGCAAACGAAGCGTCTGGCTGATCGAAATGGCAGTATGACCGGTCTGCCTTGTCCCTTCATCGGTGGATTTCATTTTGCCCTTTCACCAATTGCCTCAGACGGCATGGTTGCATGTATCTGCCTGAGGACGGACGCGGGTCCGAAATCCACTCCCACATGCTCATGCCCACTTGTTCGTGCTCGATTGGAATTGCTTCGATGTCCAATTCCCGGTTTCAGGCAGCGCCGTGACCGGATCCTTGCCCTTCACCAAATGGGGAGAACCAACGGGGTGCTGGACGATCTGAGGCATGCTCGCGCTCAGCTTCACGCTGGAGCCAGAGCAAAAGGATGTCATCGCCGAACTCGCGGATTTCACTATCGTCCAGGACGTGCTGGATCAGTCGGTCTACCGGTTGACGGGATCCGAAGGCTTCGCGCACTGCCTCCGTAATACCTTCTTCTCCCAACTGACCGCCGGATTTCATCTGCTGCTCGAGCAGTCCATCCGTATACGATACCAAGGCTGATCCTGGCTGGAGCGAAAGGGAAGTATCTTTGAACTCGGCATTGGCGTCGAGTCCGAGGATGATGTCGGAATAGGGCACGATTTCAGCGCCGCGATGGCTGATTACCACGGGTCGGCAGTGCCCAGCATTGGCATACGTTACCAGATTCTTCTCAGGCTCCCATTTCAGGAGGAGAAGGGAGGCGAACGTGTCTTCCAGTGGTGGGTCATCCATCAGTACCTGATTGACGCGCTTCATCAATTCAGCGGGTGAATTGGTCGTGCGCAGCATGGTGTGCAAGGTGGAGCGGATGTACCCAAGGAAGCTGAAAGCATAGAACTTGGCCTGCAAACCCTTGCCCATCACGTCGCCTATCGTGATGAAAAAAGTGCCGGGGCGCGGCTCGGTCCAATCAAAGATGTCGCCGCCACCGTGTTCGCGCGGCGAATTATGGAACCAGGAGCTGTAACCGGAAGCTTCTGGCATGCGCTTTGGCATGAGCTTCTCGGAGAAGTCCTTTCCAATACGGGCATCCAGCTGGTTCTGGAACTGAGCCGTACGCTGAAGCAGACGATCTACCCTCGACAACAACTGGTCAATGTCGAACGGTTTGGTAATGTAATCGTCCACGCCCGTTCGTCTACCTCTCAGCTGGCTGGCTTCATCAGCCTTGGCCGTCAGAAAGATAAACGGAATGGCCTTGGTATCAGCCCGTTCCTGGAGAGCCGCCTGCATGGCGAACCCATCCATTTTGGGCATCATGATATCGGAGATGATGAGATCGGGCAGCTGCTCGTTTACACGCTCGATGCCTTCCTCGCCGTTAGCCGCGGTTCGGACATCGTACTGCTTCCCTAGTCGATACTCCAAGATTCGACGCAGGGTGTGCTCATCTTCCACTATGAGAATGGAATGTCGAGACATGAGTTTGCTTCGCTTGAAACGGTGAACTCGAGGCGGCGACGACCGTCGTCGGTCTGGGAGTATTCGAAATACTCTGTCGCTGCATTGAGCATCAAAAGCCCCATCCCGCGTTCGGGGAAGGGCGTGAGGGCGCTGCGCTGAACGTCGAGCTGCTCCGGAAACGGAAATCCTTCCGAATTATTCTCAATGACACACCGCACGCGGCGGCCATTGGGAATGACATCCAGTGTGATGTTCGGTTCGCGATTGCTGAAATCGGCATGTTGAACCAGATTGGCCACCCATTCATGCACGGCCAAGCGGAATAGCTGGATCGTATCCGGATCCGGGTGAGAGAGCAACGCATCTGCGCGCTCCCATTCCTCGAACAGGCCGTGAAGCTCATCGATCACGCGATGAAGCTCGATAAAATGTTGACGGGTGACTTCCATTGATTCCCGGAAGGGCAAAAACGGTTTCTGGATTCAGGCTGGCGCCGAAAATTCCGGTTAGCGCAGGGCTTCTCGAGCGGCATCTACCGACGGGAACTGGCGGAACACCTTGTAGGTGCGCGTCAGTTGGACCACCACCTGTACTGGTCGGGAAACCGACGCAAATACGACCTGGCCACTCATGGGAGAGACCTGGCGATACAGGGAGAAGATGGATCCGAGTCCTGTGGAGTCGAGGATGCCGGTGTCGTTGAAGTCAAGGATGAAACTCCGGACTCCGGAGCACACCTGTTCCTGAGCGGCTGCTTTGAAATCTGCCGCATTACGGAAATCGAGCGCTTTGCCGATCCGGATCACGACGGTATCGTGCGTCACCGGTTCGATCTGAAAATTCATTGTAGTGGTATGCATGACCAGTTGTTGTGCTTGTTGTACACGGTGTACCTGCTCTGGTTATCGGCAAACCATGGGTAAACTAAAGCACGCGATCGGACGTAAAATCGACCTGTTTGCAGTCTGGGAGACCGGCCAGGAAGCACGACGCTGCCGCGATTTCCAGCCTGCTGAAATCAATATATCAAACGGTATGCGAATCGACGTGGCCCACAACGGCCCGGACTCTCTCCGACTTGGCCTTGTAGCTGCTCTGGAAGTCCAGCCAGAAACCGACGTACCCGAATTGGATCAGCTGATTGCCGACCGGATTCAGCGTTTGGCAGGTGGGCTGACCGATCAGCAAGACGCGTATCGGGCTACGGTGCGCGATGTATTCAGAAACGGGCGGTACAAGCCTACCGGAAGAGGCAAGCCTGCGTCAGAGTATCTGTTGCGTGCTGCCTCGGAAGACCGGTTTCCCCGCATCAATACGTTGGTTGATGTCTGTAATTACCTGAGCATGGCCTCCCTACTGCCTATTTCTATTTGGGACTTGGATCTGGCAGCAGTCCATGCGGGCCAGCAGGCAGATGAGACCGCTGAATTCCAGTTTCGGCTGGGAGCGGTCAATGAATCCTACGTTTTCAATACGGGTGGGCAGGAAATTGAATTGGCTGATTTGATTATTGGGGCGGTCCAGCCCAAAACGGTCCAGCCCGGAGCTGTCGCCCCATCCACGACAAACGGTCTCCCGATAGTGAATGCTATCAAGGACAGCCAGGCGACGAAAACTACGGCGGCCACGCGACGCGTGGCCGCCGCCATCTATGCCCCGCTTCAAGACGGGCCGGATATGTCGCTGGCGGATGTGGGCCAGGCGTTCTGTGATCTGCTCGGGGCGACCAGCGCCGAAAGCCGGTGTTCGCACTCCATTCTGATGCCGGGTGACGAAATCGCTCTTTCCATCTAACCTGCGCTTGCTAACCAATCCTCACCAGCCATTTAATCCTTGCTTGCCATCCAATCCGCGTGCCCTACCTTCCCGAGGGCTGCTCTACCAACTTTGAAAGCGTGCACCGAATTTCCATCATAGCCTCATTCTTCGTCTTGATCCTGGCCGGCTGCGAGATGCATGAGTCCGAAGTGACGATTCAGACACTCAAGGACGACGACGCACCGGTCGCGGAAAGTTGGGGTACGGCCATGATGATCACGGAGGACGGTAAGAACCGGCTGCACATGAATGCTGATTACATGGCCAGGTACGAAACGCCGGACAGCACTTGGATGGTTTTGACCGGCGCGGATGAGGCCATTGACCGGGTTTACGTAGTGATTTTTGATGCTGAAGGCGACACTTCTGCCGTTGTGACATCGCAGCGCATCGTTTGGCATGAACGTGGACGCCGGTTTGTTGCTACTGGTGATGTGCAGGCAGACGCGGGAGAGGAGCGCGAGTTGGACAGTGAGCACCTTGCTTGGTCAGAGCGGACGGGACGTGTGAGCACGCCCGGATTCGCAACCATTCAGACGCCTAACGAGACCCTGTCAGGCTACGGCCTCGATGCCGACGAGAACCTGCAGGAATTCACCCTCGCCCGTGTAACCGGTACAGTCCTGATTGACGATGAGTGATCGGTGCACATTGATGATCTCGTTGACAATGGCGCTGACAATGGCGCTGGTCATCGTCTCGCTGCAGGCTTCGCCGGCGTTCGCCCAGGATGCCGAGGAAGAAGGTCCACGGGAAGTTCAGGTAGCTTTCGATTCTCTTCGCGTCCGCACGATAGAGGGCCGAACCGTATCCGAATGGCTTCGCCCGGTGCTCCGGCAGGAAGACTTTCAGCTGCGTGCTGCCAATGGGTATGATGAAGGAAATGGCTTCATCCGGTTCTGGGGCGATGTTGTGATCATCGAAAAAGGGGACACCATCCGGGCTGTACAGGTCCGATATCAACGCGAAGATCGAATAGGAGAGGCACGTGGCAATGTCCGCATGACGGACGGCGAAGTGACACTCCTGGCGCCATTTGCTCGCTATTTTTCCGAGCAGGAACTGACCGTCTTTGAAGAGGGCGTCACGTATGAGGACAGCGCTGCCGTTCTGATTGCTGATTGGGCGCGGTATCTGTCCGAGGACAACCGGGCCGAATTTGCGGGCAACGTGATCCTGTCCCAGGAAGGCATGGACTTGCAGGCCGACTCGGTCCTGCACCTGCGGGAAACGGAAGAGAGCTGGGCCTGGGGCTCCATCGCTGCGGATCGCATCAGTGAGGACGATTCCACCCGGACCTTGATCCTTGCCGATTCCCTCTACCGCGCGGCGCAGGTTGATTCCATCCGAGTGACCGGGAATGCACGACTGCTCCAGATGGAGCCAGCGGCGTCTGACACCTTGATCCTGGAAGCCAGCGTCATCACTGTGCGTCCCGGCGAATCATTGTCTGCGCAGGATTCGGTGGTTGTGGCTTCGGCGGGATACTCCGTCCGTGCCGATTCGCTTGCCAGTATCGAAGGCCCCGAAGGCCGTACCGAAAGTGAGCTGAGAGGCAGTCCAATCGCTTGGGTCGAGGATACTCAGTTGGTAGCTGACCGGATGGACCTTTCCGACAACGGGCGGGCGGACACGATCCGTGCCAGTGGCAACGTGTTTGTGGCGACGCCGGATAGCCTGTCAGGCCGCGTGAACCAGCTATCCGGGCGACATCTTGTGGTTGTCCTGGATGCAGACTCTTTGCGGCTACTGGACATCAGGGAGCAAGCCCGTGCGGTCCTGTTCATGGAGTCCGAAGAAGACGGTTCAACCGTTGGCTTCAATGGTTCGGGAGACGGATTGCAGTTCCAGTTTGCAGATGGTGAATTGGACCGCGTATCGTTTTACACTGGTGTAGAAGGCACCTATTATGCCGGAGCACTCCTCGATCAGCTCTCCAACCTCTCCGGTTTTATCTTCACGCCCGATGACCGCCCAAAACGGCAACGGCTGATTGCCGCGTTCTGGATGACTTGGTTCGAGCGAACCATGCGATCTGAGCGGCAACAGATTAAGACGTCCTGCGGCGATTCGTGCTGAGTCCTCCTCACGGAGCAGGCGATACCGATCATGATCTAATGGCGCTTTCTGAAATTGAACAGGCACTGGGACACTTCAAGGCTAGCAAGCCTGGGGAGGCGATTCCCATGTTGGAAGAGCTCGCCAACCTTGTGCCCACCTATGTGCTGGCACACGTTCTTCTGGCTCAGGCATACGAGTCCGTTCAGGAAGAGCAGAAGGCGGTACGAGCGTGGCGCAAGGCTTATCAGATGATTCCAAATTCGCCGTTGCTGGAAGCTGACGCCGGGGACGAATTGCTGAACGATCCGGTAATGGACGAAATCATCCGACGGGCGACAGAGGTGACAAGTACCCTCGATACGCCTGAAGCGGTGGTTCCTTCGGATGGAATGCGCTTGCGCACGGACGGACTGGTCAAACGCTACAAGAAGCGAAGCGTCGTCAAGGCCGTAGAGCTCGAGGTTCGGCAAGGCGAGATCGTAGGACTGCTCGGACCCAACGGTGCCGGTAAGACAACTACCTTCTATATGATCGTGGGGATGATCCGTCCTGACGGAGGTCGTGTCATTCTCGGAGATCAGGACATTACCGGACAGCCTATGTACGAGCGCGCGCGGCAGGGCATCGGATACCTGGCGCAGGAAGCATCCATCTTCTCGCACCTGAGTGTGGAAGCCAATCTGCACGCGGTTCTCGAATATCAGGATCTCAGCCGGGAAGAGCGTTCCGAGCGTGTGGAGGAACTGATTGCCGAATTTGGACTCGAGAAAGTTCGCCAATCAAAGGGATACACCCTTTCCGGAGGCGAGCGCAGACGTACCGAAATTGCCCGGGCGCTGGCGACCAAGCCACGTTTCTTCCTGCTGGATGAGCCGTTTGCCGGCGTCGATCCCATTGCGGTGGAGGACATCCAGACCATCGTGGCCCGTCTCAAGCAACGGGGCATCGGCGTGTTGATCACAGACCACAATGTACACGAGACCTTGGCCATCACGGACCGGGCCTATCTGCTTTACGAAGGCAAGATCTTGAAGCAGGGTACGGCAGAAGCCTTAGCCTCTGACCCAGAGGTGCGGCGGCGTTATCTTGGGGAGAAGTTCAGGCTCGAACGATATCGCTGAGGAACAGCATAGACAGCGACGGGTCTGATAGGCCTTTTCCTGTGGATTCAGAGCGTTTTCCCACCTTTCCAACCACCTGGTATGCCGGATACGAGCCGGCTTGACGCATGAGTAACAAGGGCAACATTTACGAAGAGTTTGAGTGGCGCGGGCTTCTGTATGATGCCACGCCTGAACTGAAGGACGTTCTTGGGAAGGAGTCCGTGACGGCCTACATCGGATTCGACCCGACGGCGGCCAGCCTTCACGTGGGATCCCTGCTGCCCATAATGGGCCTCGCCCGGATGCAACAGTTCGGCCACACTCCCATCGCCCTGGTTGGAGGCGGAACGGGACTCATTGGCGATCCGTCCGGGAAGACTGCTGAACGTCAGCTGTTGACCAGCGAGAAGGTTGCCGAGAATATCGAAGGCATCCGTGCACAGTTATCCCACTTTCTTGATTTTGAGCGCGAAGAAAATCCGGCTCGCATAGAGAACAACCACGACTGGTTGGGTGGCTTACAGCTGATCGATTTCCTGCGTGACACCGGGAAGCACTTCACCGTCAACTACATGTTGTCAAAGGAGTCCGTCAAACGTCGTATCGAGTCGGAAGACGGGATTTCCTACACCGAGTTCACCTACATGATGCTTCAGGCCTACGACTTCCTGGAGCTGAACAGACGATTGGACTGCACCTTGCAGATGGGAGGCTCGGACCAATGGGGTAACATCCTGGCGGGTACAGATCTCATTCGACGCGTAAATGGCAACAAGGCCCACGGGCTGGTCTTCCCGCTGGTGACCAATGCGTCCGGCACAAAATTCGGAAAGACGGAAGCCGGAAATGTCTGGCTCGACCCGGAGCTGACGTCTCCGTACAAATTCTACCAGTTCTGGCTGAACACGGACGACCGCGATGTCATCCACTACCTGAAGGCATTTACGTGGCTGGATCGTGACGCCATCGGTGAGCTGGAGAAATCCCTTGCCGAAAACCCAGGTGCCCGCGAACCTCATCGCAGACTGGGTCGGGAAGTCACGACCATGCTTCACGGCGAAAGTGAGCTGGCCAAGGCCGAGCAAGCCGCGAAAGTGTTATTCGGGGGCTCGCTGGAGAACCTCAGCGTGAATGACCTCAAGGATATCTTCGAAGATGTTCCATCTACAGTCATTGATCGAGAGGAGTTGTCCGGCGAAGGCATGGGCGCTCTGGAGCTGTGCACCCGTACTGGATTGACGTCGTCGAATGGCGAAGCCCGTCGCCTCATCCGCCAGGGTGGCCTGTTCGTGAACAACGAGCGTTTCGCCGACGAGTCAGGGCGTGTCACAGTGGATCAGGGCATCGATGGCCAGCTGCTGGTCCTTCGAAAAGGCAAGAAATCGTACCACATCGTTCAGATCGGTCAGGGCTGATGGTAGTAGTTATGGAAGTTGGGGCCGACGAGTCCCAAATTGAATCGGTCATTGCGACACTGAGCGATCACGGCTTTGACGTGCATCGCTCCAGCGGAAGTCAGCGCACGGTTTTGGGCGCCGTTGGCGTCCAACCCGACTTCGACAAGCGACATATCGAGCTGCTCGAAGGCGTCTATACCGTGCATCGTGTTTCAGAACCCTACAAGTTCGCCAGCCGATCGTGGAAGAAGGAGCCGACTGAAGCCAAAGTGGGCAACGTGGTAATCGGTGGGAAGGAATTGGCTGTAATGGCTGGTCCGTGCTCGGTGGAGTCGGAAGAACAGATTCATGCCTCGGCCGAAGCCGTAGCGAAAGCCGGTGCCCGCATTCTTCGGGGCGGTGCATTCAAACCCCGATCTTCGCCGTATTCCTTCCAGGGCCTTGGAGAAGACGGGCTGAAAATGATGCGTAAGGCGGCCGATGCCCACGGATTGGCCGTGGTGACCGAATTGATGGATCCGTCTCACGCGGATCTGATGGCCCGGTACACGGACATGGTCCAGATTGGAGCGCGAAACATGCAGAACTTCCCGTTGCTGCGTGTTGCCGGTCAGCTTGGTTTGCCTGTCTTGCTCAAGCGTGGTCTGTCAGCCACGATCCAAGAGTGGCTCATGAGCGCCGAGTACATACTGGCCGAAGACAACCCGAACGTTGTGCTTTGCGAGCGCGGTATCCGCACGTTCGAGACCATGACGCGTAACACGCTTGACCTTTCAGCCGTGCCGGTCTTGAAGGCTCGTAGCCACCTGCCCGTGATCGTGGACCCGAGCCACGGAACGGGTATCCGGAACAAGGTGATACCGATGGCACGCGCCGGCGTGGCCGCCGGCGCGGATGGCCTCATGATCGAAGTGCATCCCGATCCGGACACCGCCTTGTCAGACGGTCCGCAGTCGCTCTATTTCTCGCAATTCGAGGAGTTGATGACCCAGATCCGGCGTATTGCCGAAGTCATCGGGCGGAAAGTGGTCTGATGCTGAGTTAGCGGCATGTCAACGAAGGTGAGTCTCCGCAAACGCTCCATTTGGTAAGGAAGCGCTTTTCGGCAGGATTATTGAAGGTTTTAGCGGGTGTAGTTCCTTTCACCGGATTAACAATTCAGATAAAACACCCCGAAACCGCTTTAAATATGCAAAAAAGCGTATTTCAGATCGTGTCTTCTACCCCTTTAAAGCTCCGGATTTGTTTTTATGTGCGGCATTGTAGGTTATATCGGCGACCGTGAAGCGCAGGAAATTCTCATTAAGGGACTGTCCCGTCTCGAGTACCGGGGATACGACTCTGCCGGCGTTGCCGTCGTCAATGGCAGCCTCGAGGTGCGCAAGAAGCAGGGGAAGATCGCCCGTCTTTCGGCAGACCTGGCCAATGCATCCCTGGATGGGAAGCTTGGAATCGGCCATACCCGCTGGGCTACTCATGGTGCTCCCAACGACGAGAATGCCCACCCCCACGTGAGCACGGGCGGCTCGTTCGCCCTCGTACACAACGGCATCATCGAGAATTACACTGCGCTGCGGGACATGCTCACGACGCGTGGGTACAGCTTTGTCTCACAGACTGACACCGAAGTCCTGGTGCGTCTCATCGAGGACTTTGTCAAACAGACAGACCTTTCTCTGGGGAAAGCCGTTCGCCAGGCACTCAGCCAGGTCAAAGGGACCTACGGTATCGCGCTCGTAACGCAGGATGATCCGGATATGCTGATAGCAGCCCGAAAGGGTAGTCCGTTGATTTTGGGCGTGGGCGATGGAGAATATTTCCTGGGTTCGGATGCGGCCCCGATCGTCGAGTATACCCGCAAGGTGGTATACCTGAACGACGGTGAGTTGGTCATCGTCCGCCGAAATGGATTCAAGGTCTTCTCGGTTGACGAGGTAAAACTGAATAAGACCATCCACGAGTTGGAATGGGACCTTGAGCAAATCGAAAAAGGTGGATATGAGCATTTCATGCTCAAGGAGATCATGGAGCAGCCCACTGCTCTCGAGAACGCGATGCGCGGTCGTCTATTCGAGGATGACCCTTTTGTAAAATTGGGCGGATTGATGGACTCCTCCCATCGACTACGTAAGGCCGACCGCATCATACTTTGTGCCTGTGGCACATCATGGCATGCGGCACTGGTTGGCGAATACCTTATTGAAGCGTGGGCCCGCATTCCCGTCGAAGTCGAATACGCTTCCGAATTCCGCTATCGCAATCCGATTCTTCGGGACGGTGATGCCGTCCTGGTAATCTCTCAGAGTGGAGAGACGGCCGATACGCTGGCCGCCGTTCGCGAAGCACAGCGTCAAGGCATCCCGGTTTACGGCATCTGCAATACGGTGGGTTCTACAATTGCCCGCGAAACCGATGCCGGAGTATATCTGCATGCCGGCCCCGAGATTGGCGTGGCATCGACGAAAGCCTTTACGGCTCAGGTTACAATCCTGGCCCAGCTGGCGCTGAAATTAGCCCAGGACATTGAGCTCAGCGAAGCAGAGCTCAAAGAGATCGTTCGCGAACTTAAACAGATTCCTTCCAAGATTGCAGAGGTGCTCGAAGACGTTTCAAACGTGGAGCACATCGCCAAAACGTTTCGATAGGCTCAGAACTTCCTGTATCTGGGACGCGGACCCAATTTTCCAGTGGCCCTCGAGGGTGCCCTGAAGCTGAAAGAGATTTCCTATATCCATGCTGAGGGATACCCCGCCGCAGAAATGAAGCACGGGCCCATCGCCCTGATCGATCGTTTTATGCCGGTCGTGTTCATTGCCATGAAGGACAGCACCTTTGAAAAGGTCGTGTCCAACATCGAAGAGGTCGTCGCACGTGATGGTGTGGTCATCGTCGTCACCGATGCTGAAGACGGTGAACTGGATCACCTTTGCGAGCACGTCATCCGTGTGCCCCAAACGCATCACATGCTCAGCCCATTGCTGACGGTGATTCCGCTGCAGATCCTCTCTTACTACATCGCCGTCCTGCGGGGATGCGATGTGGACCAGCCACGCAACCTGGCCAAGAGCGTCACGGTCGAGTAAGACCCGGCCAGCGTTTATTCCTTCCAAGCGGCACCAACAGACCCTGCGCTCTGGTTAATCGAGTCATTGCGCCTCCCCCAACGAAGAAACGCGCACCCATGCAGGTGCGCGCTCTTCGTGGAGGTTCACTCTTCAGCGAAGAGTGAGAATGTGGGGTGATCCGGCTATGCGGATCCTGGATTACCGGGGCGAGATTCCGGCAGCTTTATGCTCAAAGACAGCAATTGGTTTTTGGGAAGCATCTTGGGACGGCGTCAGATCATACGCTGCGAACGTCGCATCCGAAATGCGGTAGTCGCGAACGGTATCGAACACCAGGTAGGTTTCGCGATCGTTGATCCACCAGGTAACCTCGGTCGTCTCATTGGCTTCCTGCAATGCCATCGCAAGAACTTGTTCGTCACTCATACCAGATTTGCGAAAATCCTCGATATCGATAGGCTTCGGGCGGGTAGCCAGGCCGTCGATCACATAGAAGACGGTGAAGCAGGTGATAAGCCAGAGAATAACACCACGTACGGATCTTGACGCGGTTATCTGGTGGTAAGGAGAAGCGAGCATGAGGGGCGATTCTATTCTATCGTTGAGCGGTCCATCCGTCCGGAAGAGCCGTTGGCATTCTCGATTGCACAAAGCGTGCCAACATCATCATGACGTCTTCCAAGTATTTATTACGGTCGGTTTTCGATGATTTGCGTTCGCTGTGCCCGAAAATTTCTACCCACGAGTCCCACACTTGGAAGCCCTGTCTCATATTGATCCGGCTACGTGGCTCGCTGGCGCATTTCCTGAACCAATGACGACTGCCTGCGTACATCGCCGACCCTGGGCAACGCCATCCGCGAGGCCCGGATGATTCGCCTCTCATCCCACCCGTTGCTCCATGATCAACCCCGATATCCTGAATGGAATCAAGGACCGGTTCGCGGAAATCACTCGTGAAATGTCCGATCCTGAGGTGGCAACAGATCCCTCCAAAATGGCCACCCTTGGCCGCGAGCATACCACGCTCAATGAGGTCGTCCGTCACATCGACGCATACAGTGGGCAGGTCAACGAGATCGGGGATCTGAAAGAGATGGTGGAGACGGAGACGGATCTGGACCTCAGGGAGATGGCTGCAATGGAGCTTTCCGAATTGGAAGGCTCGCTACCGGCGATGGAAGAGGAGCTTCGACTGATGCTCATTCCCAAGAACCCGGAAGACACCAAGGATGCCATCGTGGAAATCCGCGCTGGTACAGGGGGGGATGAGGCCGCCCTGTTCGCTGGAGATCTGTTCCGCCTTTACTCACGCATGGCGGAGAAAAAGAGTTGGAAGGTCGATTTGATGAACAGTTCGGAAGGCACTCAGGGTGGCTTCAAGGAGATTGTCTTCAGTATCAGCGGCCCGGATGCCTTCGGTACCATGAAATACGAGAGCGGAGTACACCGCGTCCAGCGTGTTCCCGCAACGGAGTCCTCAGGACGAATCCATACTTCGGCTGCTACGGTGGCGGTACTTCCGGAGGCCGAGGAGGTGGATATCGACCTTCATCCAAACGATTTGAAGATCGACGTGTATCGTTCGAGTGGTCCTGGAGGACAGAGTGTGAACACGACGGATTCAGCAGTGCGAATCACCCACATTCCTACGGGTACTGTTGTGACCTGTCAGGATGAAAAGAGTCAGCATAAGAACAAGGACAAGGCGTTACGCGTGCTGCGCTCACGTCTGTACGAAGCCAAACTGGCCGAAATCGAGTCCGAGCGTAGTGAGGCGCGTCGATCCCAGGTCTCCACGGGAGATCGGAGCGCAAAGATCCGCACATATAATTGGCCACAGGGTCGTGTGACAGACCACCGTCTGGAAGGGGATTCGAAGAACCACGCGCTTGAGCGTGTAATGGGAGGTGAGCTGGACGAAATCATCAAAGCGCTCCGGACACTCGAAAATGCGGACCGTTTGGCCAGTCTTTAGGCCTTTCTGGCCGTAGAAATCTCCTGCATCAGGCTGTTGAGATTCGGCGAATTGAGGGTCAGTGGGTGACTTGAGCCCTCAGGCGCCGTACTTTACAGTTCTGTACAATCCCTGCTCCGAAAGAACGGCCAGTGAGGCCCGGGCGTCGGGGCATAGCCCATCACCATCCAAAGGGATAAATGGCTAGCAATAAGCATACGTACGAGCTTACGTACATCGTCAATTCGGTTATTTCCGATGAGCAGGTCAAGGACATGGTCTCCCGTGTCACGGCTTACGTAACGGAGAACGCAGGCGAAATCATTGAAGTGGACGAGTGGGGCGCACGTCGCCTGGCTTTTCCAATCCAGAAGAAGCGCAATGGCTACTACGTCAACATGTACTTCAAGGCAGCGGGAGAACTGATCCCCCGCCTGGAGCGCGCGATGGAGATCGATGACAACATCCTCCGTTACCTCTCGCTTCGCATGGATCCGAAAATGGTCCGTCACTACGAAGCCACGAAAACCAAACGTGCCGCGGAAGCTGAAGCCGCCGAGGCAGAAACTACCGAAGAGGCATAAGCACCATGTCGAACAAGACCTCCTTTGTCGAGCCGGATTACGTCGACTACAAAGACACAGAAATGCTTAAGCGTTTCCTGAATGAGCAGGGCAAGATCCTGCCCCGTCGCATCACGAACGTATCCGCGAAATTCCAGCGCCAGCTGACCCGTGCCGTAAAACGCGCTCGTCACCTCGCCCTGATTCCATTCGTAGCGGACTCGCTCAAGTAATCCGAACCGGACGGACTACCGTCACAGCCCGACAGAATCATGAAAGTACTCCTTCTCGAAGAAGTAGAAAATCTGGGTGAGGCCGGCGAAATCGTGACCGTCAAGGACGGATACGGCCGTAATTTCCTCATCCCCCGTGGCCTGGCTCGCATCGCCACCAATGGCGTAGTCAAAGCATGGCAGGAAGAGCGCCGTCAGGCATCTCGCAAGATGTCCAAGGCCAAAGATGACGCCGAAGCGCTCGCAGCCGAAATGGCCGGAGTCGAAGTCGTGCTCTTTGTCAAAGTTGGCGAAGAGAACCGCATCTTCGGTTCGGTCACGCCCGTGCACGTCGCGGATGGCCTGGCCAAGCATGGCATTGAAGCGGATCGTCGTAAGATCACCGTCAACGACGATATCAAACATACAGGTGTCTACACTGCTTCCGTGAAAATCCACCCTGAAGTGGTCGCAGAAGTAAAGGTCCGTGTCGAGCCCGAAACGGCTGCCGCCTGACCGACACCAACCGGCAAGACCGGCAACAACGTGAGCAGGGTATCCGTTGACCATCAGGTCCGTGGATACCCTGTTCCTGTTTCAGGCCCTGCCTCTTTTTTGGTCTTGGTCCTGGCCCCGGCCCCGGCTTTTCGATTCTGAACCCCTGATCTCCCATGGAATCCGATTTCAACTGTCGCATCAACGTGTCCCTGCGAACGTTCCGCTTCGCAGTGATCCTGGTGCTGGCTATGCTGTTCGCGTTGCCAGGCAGCGCCGTGGCGCAATTCGGACCGCAGATACAGGGGCCGGAAGCATACGTATCGTGGTCGGTGCGCCCGATTCCTTCCGGCATCGGTGTGCAGGATACGTCTGTCGTCAAGATCTCAGCGACGATCGCCGAGGACTGGAAGATGTATGCATTGGATGCGTCCCTTCCCTCCATGGACGAGGTGCTGACGAGACCTTACGGCGTCGAGGTGACCGTACCCGACAGCATTCAGGGTGCATCCTGGCTAACCTTGGTTGGGCAGTCGCCCCCGAATTCGGGCTATGATGACATCTTCGAAATGAACCTGAATTGGTTTTACACGGAGGCTTCCTTCTTTACCGGAGTGGTCTCCCACGATTCGGTAGATGCCACGATCGAGCTTCCTTTCGCCGTCCGCTACCAGATCTGTAATGACGAATTAGGGGTATGTCTGCGCCCGGATATCGCGGAGCTGAAGACAGTCCTTTCGATCGATTCGTCCTGCATCGACTGCTCTGCGACCGACGATGATATTGCACTTACCACGAATGCGCAGCTCGAGTCGGCGTCTTCAGAAATGGTGGCTGGGAACGGATTGCTACCGTTCATTCTGCTGGCCATCGGAGCGGGCCTGGCCTCGCTGCTGACTCCGTGTGTCTTCCCCATGATTCCGCTCACCGTGTCCTACTTCACCAAGTACGGCCACACGAAACGGGAAGCATTGCAGCTGGCTCTGCTCTATGGGTCAGCCATCGTGATCACTTTCACCTCCATCGGGATCGTGATGGCAGTCCTCGTAGGTTCGGCGGGAGCATTGGTGATTGCCGCGAATCCATGGGTGAATGTGTTCATTGCCGTCGTCCTGGTCGGTTTCGCGCTCTCATTACTTGGATTGTACGAGATCCGGGTGCCCTCCTCCTTGCTGAACTGGGTGAATGCACGTGGCGGCGAAGACAAGGGGTGGGCAGGTGTTCTATTCATGGGTTTGACCCTGACCCTGGTCTCCTTCTCATGCACCGCTCCTTTTGTGGGGGGATTGCTTGCTGCGGCTTCAACCGGCACGTGGGTATACCCATTGCTGGGCATGGTCGCCTACAGTACCACCTTCGCGCTTCCGTTCGTCCTTTTGGCTCTGTTTCCGCGTTCTCTCGATCGCCTTCCCAAGTCTGGGTCGTGGATGAACAGCTTGAAGGTTGTCCTTGGTTTTGTAGAGCTGGCCGCAGCCGTCAAGTTCTTTTCGAATGCCGATCTGGTCTGGGGACTGGGCATATTGCCGCGAACCCTCGGAGTTTTCCTGGTGTTTGTAAGCACCTTGCTCATTGGACTGTACCTGTTGGGATGGCTTCGCATCGGATATGCCGACGAGGCGCGCCCCTCTCGCTTGCGTCAGGTGATTGCGGTGGTTTTCATTTTAGCCGCGCTTCGAATGGCGCCTGGAATGGCTGGGCAGCCCCTGGGCTTCCTGGATGCCTATTTGCCTCCGCATCAGGACAGCGATCGTGCCTTGCTGGCTCGGTTTGGTATCGAGAACGCTGAAGCCGACCATGAGGAAGGCTGGGTTGTGGATGATATTGAGGGTGCCTTCGCCATGGCAATCGAGCGGAATGTGCCTGTGATGGTGGACTTCTCTGGGTACACCTGTACCAACTGCCGCGATATGGAAGCCACTATCTTTCCACGGACGGATGTCAAGGCGCGGCTGGACAGCGCATTTGTGCCTCTTCGTCTGTACACGGATGATCTGCAGACGGGAGATGCCTTCCACGCCTTCCAGATGGAGCTGACGGGAACGCCGGCGTTACCCACCTATGCCATTGTACATCCGGCTGACAGCACGGTTATCGCTCAACAGAGTGCCATGATGAGCGAGCACGATTTCATTGCGTTCCTGGATCAGGGGTCCTACGATTTCCAATCGGGACAATAATTCAATCGTCGTCGTTGGATGGGGAAGAGGACGACGGCCTGTTTGGCCTCCCGAGCTACCGTATTGGTAACTGATCCCAGCAGCATGCGCTCAATGGCAGAGTGTCGACGCTTTGCCATAAGGATCATGTCGATGTCCATATCATCGGCATCATCGAGAATGATGCGGGCTGGATCCCCTTCATGGAGCGCTGGGCGAAGCGAGATATCAAAGCGCTCTTTCAGGAAGGCGTCGAAATCGTGTTGTTCGGCTTCCACGATCGCATCTTCAACGGCTGGGTCATACAAGGCATAGGCGATGTCTCCGAATCCACTCAATGGATCTACTCCCAACGGCGTGGTGGGAGTCGGCACGTGTACGTGCAGTACGAACAAATCTGCGTCGAGTCGACGCACGAGGCGCTGGACGTGATCGGTGACTTCCTTTGGCTCAGATAGGTCGGTGGCGAACATCACTTTCATGGCGATCCCCGTGGTTTGGACGTACGATTTCAAGGATCAGAGTAGTCGTGCCCGGTCCGTTTCACAATGGGAAAATCCCTACAGCGAATGTGGTCGATTGAAGGGAAGCAGAAGATGGGCCTGGTCCTGAACGGGTACAAACCACACTACCGGGTTACGCCGCTTACATCCATGGGTCTTTGAAGTGACTCCTAGCAGATTCTTCTCTGGCTCCTGCGATCACTTCATGTCTGAAAAACTCATCGGTGCGGCAAATGAAACCACAGCCGTCGCCAACACAGAATTATGCGTGGTGCGTCTTCAATCCTAGGTAAACGCCTATCTGAGGGCGTGCATGCGACGCGAGTCGTTGTTGACCGAAGAGGATCTGAAAGACGTCAGTGCGGAAGTGGTTGCAACCATCTGGTCGCGAAAGAATGACCTGGACCATCCACTCAGATATGCGCGGAAAGTGGTACGTCACCGACTGATTCAATTCTTGCGCGAAAAACGACGTCAATTGGAGGTACTGTCGGAATGGCATAATTCCAGAACCGAATCGATCTTTCTCGGGTCTGAGCCTTCACTGGGTCAGTCTTTGGGAACCGCTGTGCGACCCCGCCAGGAATTCGTACGCGCCTGCCTCAAGCGTCAAGATGGCCAGACGCGACTGATTCTTCACCTTCGATACGAAGCTGGGTTCTCCTGGCGATTGATTGCAGAAGCAGTGGGAGGATCTGCCGCATCGGTGCGCATGAAGGAGCAGCGATTCTGTCGGCGCATCCTGGCAGCGTGGGAAACAGAGCGCATGGTCTAGTTCATCTTGATGCGAAGTCCTTACCGGCAGCGAATCAGGAGACATGTTGGTCCGTAAGACGTTTTTTTGAACGCCCCCTTTACTAGACCGGGATCCACTGTGTTCTACGATACCCCGTTCACGCTTTTCCTGTTGCTGATCAACATCCTGGTCAGCGGTTATGCCCTGTATCAGGACAAGTCGCTGATAGGAAAGCTCTCCTTCAAGCCCCGAGAGATTCTACAGAACAAGGAGTGGTACCGGATGATTACGGGCGGCTTCGTTCATGGGGGACTGGGCCACCTGGCGTTCAACATGATTACGCTGTACTACTTCGGGCCCTATCTCGAAGCACAAATTGGCTCACTGGCCTTCCTGGTAGTGTATTTCGGAGCCGAGTTGGCGGCTCATGGCCTTACACTGCTGTTGCACAAGGATACGCCGGGGTATAGCGCTGTAGGAGCTTCCGGCGCAATTTCCGGACTGGTGTTCTCCTTCTGCCTTTTCCAGCCCTTCGCAAGTATCTACCTCTTCTTTGCCATTGGAATCCCGGCGTGGCTTTTTGCCTTCAGTTTTGTCGGGTTTTCAGTTTGGGCCATGCGAAAGCGCGAGTCTGCTGCTATGGGAGGCATTGCCCATGAAGCGCACCTCGGAGGCGCTATTGGCGGTTTGGTTTTCACATTGCTCATGCATCCCAGTGCCCTGAAGTCCTTCCTCAGTCAGATTGGTATGTGAGTCGGTACAGGATATATCCGTTATTGCATAAGGATATAGATAGTGGATATACGGAGCCATTCTTAATACGTAATGGGAGCGAGGCAAGAAAACCGTTATTGGCCGGTTGCAGTAACCCGTCGCTATTCCCTATCTTTGTACTACTCATGCCGCCTGGGATTGCGTCCCTGTTAAGGGACACTCAGTCGCGCAGTGACTATGGGCACCAAAAAGCTCGGTTCGTAAGGGCCGGGCTTTTTGCACATCTGGTCGAGCCCACCATCAGGCCACTTCGCTGGTCGCGCTGGGAGTTGGACCCTCCGATAAGATCGCTATCGCACAGAAGCATCGCGGCACAATAGCGCAGAGGATTACGGGCAACCAGGCAAAGAGGCAACCAGGCAAGCGGCATACCGGCTTGCTGTCAACGCTGCCGTCAGGAGAGAGGCAGGCGACTCAACACTCCCGCATCCGGATGGTTATGCACAGATGTGGCAAAGTCACTGTGAATTTCTTGTGGAAGAAATGGGGTGGGGTGATTATTGACTCCGCTGAGAGGTGGGCCTATAATGGCCCCAGTGCCTAACGGCACAGTTCCTTGATGCGACTGAGTCTCTAGGCTGCATGAGGCAAGCCACGCCACCCGAAAGGGAGGCACTGTAAGGCCCCTGCACCGATGATGATCACCGAGGTTTCGAGCAAACCAAGGTGGGAGTTGGAGTAGTGCCGGATCCATGCCAGGGGGATGTTCGAAGATGAGGGTCGCAAGACCAGCGTCGGACGGCAGATAATCCCGGGTGATGAACCGACATCCCGAGCAAAGACCGGACGGTTTCGACCGCGAGGAAAGTGTCAGGGAGGGATATCGAAGAGAAGTGTGAATTGGAAGCGTCCCGGCGCTCCGGTCCAAACCCCTCTTCGGGACGACAAGGCGGAAAATCAACGCAATCGGCTTCGGCCGGCGGCAGATTGGAAGTCGAGACGTCTAAACAATGGACCTGCTCTCTCGAATGTCTTTTCGGAGGCGGACTGGAGGGAAGCCATTGCCCGGCTGATGAAAACCGACCCGCAAGGGAACGGAGCATTGGACGGAGACCTTGCAAGGCTCTCGTCTTTATCGTGTGCCCATACGATGGAGACAACACGGTTCACCGTTCGCGGAGACCGTGTTACCCTGATCTCGGTCAAACGAGTGATGGGATCCACTGAGACTCGAACCTCCCGTTGCTGGTGCGGAGGAAACGCTTCGGCGTAGAAGCCACACCAGGGGAGGTTCTCGTGTCGGGAGCAGAAAAGAAGCTGTCCTTAAGGGACGGCTTTTTTTTGTCCCTGCTTTTTTTGGAGACAGTCTCTATCCCGCCAGCTGGTTCACCAGATCTGGTATGCTATCCCAGTCCGTGAACGAGTAGACATCCGGATGATCATGGGACGACTCGGAGAACCAGGCAACCTTCCACCCGGCGCCAATACTGCCGTTTACGTCCGAGGTGATCGAGTCGCCGACGTAGAGAATTTCGTAAGCCTCCATGCCAGCGCGCCGCGCAGACTCGGCAAACAATCGAGGATCAGGTTTTAGAACTCCCACTTCTTCGCTGATCACGATAACGCTGGAAACGTCGTCCAGCATGGGAAATCGTTGGAGCTTGGCCTGCTGGATTTCAACGAATCCGTTCGTAAGAATGCCTACAGGAAGGAGCTCTGCGACCGCTACAAACGCTTCAAAAGCGCCTTCGATGGCCTGCCAGTGATTGGAGTACGCGTCCAGATAGCGGTGCGCCAACTCCTCATCGACGCCCGTATCCAACCCGAGACCTTCGAGCAGCTGAGAAAAACGGCCGACCTTGGCTTGACGCTTGGTGAACTCGCCGGCCGAATACTTACGCCACACGACTGGATTGATCTCCCGGTACAGGGCGTGAACCGCATCAAAGGAATGATCGCCAAATGGGCGATCTGAGCTCGCATGCATGTCCCGCAGCGCCCCGTGCTCAGCGTGCGTATGGTCCAGCAGTGTGTCATCCAGGTCGAAGTAAACGAAGCGGATGGGTCCTGGACGGGGCGCGTTGCTATGGCGAGGCGCTCCTTTTTTTCGAAGGTCAGAGTCGTGGCTCATCAGATGGACACCTCAAACATGGCGTATTCCTTGTCCACCACGCCACCCATGGATTCGAGAGAGTTGATCAGCACTTTGTTGCTGTCCAACACCCAGCTCATCTCAGCGGCGAGTACGCCCACTTCCAGACTCTTTACGACAATCTCGTGCACGAGAAGCGTATCAATAGCCTTTCCCTGATGGGCTTTGCGCACTCCCATGAGGGGCAACCTCGCCTCTCGGATGACGCCGCTGGTTCCAATGGTCAACAGCTTGATAAGCCCAAGCGGTAGAAGACGTCCTGAAGGGATGGTCTTGAACACGTAATTCAGATCGGGAAGTAAGACGGCAAATCCTACTTCTTCACCATCTATTTCGGCGAACACCACCAGGCGCTCATCGATGATCTGTTTCATGTCCTTGGCCAACTGGGAGAATTCGGCATCGGTCATGGGCACATGTCCCCAGTTCTCCGACCAGGCATCATTGTAGATATCCATGATGAGCCGGGCTTCCTCTTCGAAGCGGTCCATATTCAGCTGCCGAATGGTCAGCGTCGGGTAGCGCCGTTTCAACAGACTGATGCCCCGAGCCATCTTCTCCTTGCTGAAGAACTTGGTATGAGCGTAATAGGCCCACATCGTCATCTTGCGCTCAAACCCGTAGTCCAGCAGAAATCCTTCATACCAAGGATGATTGTAGGGCATCAGAATAGCAGGCTGTTTATCGAATCCATCAACGAGCAATCCTGCAACGTCATTCATGGATGGATTAGTGGGCCCGCGCATGGCGGTCAGTCCCTGGTCCTTGAGCCACCCGCTGGCAGCGTCAAGCAGTGCTTTGGCGACAGCATCATCATGGATGGTGTCAAAAAATCCAAAAAAGCCGACCTGATCATCGTATTTCTCGAGATGCATGCCGTTGCGGATTCCAGCGATCCGACCAACTACTTTACCATCTTGGTCCCGCGCCAGAAACAGCTGTATGTCCCCGTGCTCGAAGAATGCGTTCTTCTTTGGATTGATGAGTTTGGCCACGTCCATACGGAGCGGCGGGACCCATACATCCGTATCGCCAAACAGATCGAACGGGAACTGGATGAATGCCTTACGATCCCAGCGCGACCGCACGGGGCGGACGACCACGGATTGGACAGAAGAGGGAAGAGAGGGCACGCGGGAACGGAATTACGCTGGGCAGCAAGCAGATTGTCCAAAGGTACGATGCAATCTGCAGATCACACTAAGCGGCAGAGCCGTTCGGAGTGATGATGCCGTGCTTCAGACCGACGCGGCGGAATGCCTCGAGGATGAAGTCCAGGTCTTCGTTCGTGTGCGTGGCCATGTACGAGGTACGTAGAAGTGACTGACCTTGTGGGACGGCTGGCGGAATCACCGCATTCACAAAGACACCCTCGTCCAACAGGTCATGCCACATCTCCAGGCACGTTCGCATAGTGGTGGCAACCACCGGGATAATCGGGGCCTGGCTCTTGAGGACGTTGAAGCCCAACGCCTTGAAGCCGTCACGCATGTAGTCTGATATCTCCCACAGACGACTCAGGCGCTCTGGCTCCTGGATGAGGATTTCCAGACATTTCAGAGCGGTGGCAATGGCTGAAGGCGGCATGGAAGCACTGAAAATGTGCGCGGATGCCGTATGGCGAATGTATTCGATGATCTTCTTGTCACCAACAACAAAACCACCCAACGAGGCGAAGCTCTTGGAGAACGTACCCGTGGTCAGATGAACCCGGTCCGATAATCCAAAATGGGCCGCACTGCCACGGCCACCTGGACCGATGACTCCGACCGCATGGGCATCGTCCAACATGAGAGCGGCGCCAAATTCCTCCGCCAGGGAGACCAGTTCCGGTACTTTGGCGATGGCTCCACTCATGGAGAAGACGCCATCCGTTACGATGAACTTACCAGCGTTTGGATTGTCGATGGCCGCTTTTTCGAGCAGACGACGCAGGTGTGCCATGTCATCGTGCTTGAATCGGACGATGTCGGCCAAGGAGACCTTGGTCCCGGCGACGATGCAAGCGTGATTATCCTTGTCCGAAAAAACGATGTCGCCCTTCTTGGCCAAGGACTCAATGACACCCTGATTGGTCATGTATCCTGTAGAGAACAGCACACACGCTTCGGCGCCCATGAATTCAGCGAGTTGCTCTTCCAACTGGAGGTGCAAATCGAGCGTACCATTGAGGAAACGCGAGCCCGTGCAACCCGAACCGTATTGTTCTATGGCATCCCCGGCAGCCTCCTTCACCCGCCGATCAGAGAGTAGCCCAAGGTAATTGTTCGACCCCGCCATGATGATCTCTCGGCCGTCCATGATGGCGCGCGTTCCATCATTCTTCTCGATCGGGCGAAAGTAGGGATAGAGGTCCGCTTCTTTGACCTGGGCAAACAGTCCGTTCTCGTCGAAGAACCGATCACATTTGTCAAAAAGTGCGGGCTGCGCGGGTGCGGCCGAGACTCCAGAGGAGCTGGCCGGCTTGGTGTACCTGTCAGACATAATGCGAAAACCCGATTTCAGAGCATCGGCTTGGGCGTCGATTGCCATCTTTACCAAAGCGTATGGTTATGGTTGGGCGAAGGCCGTCAAACGTTTCAGCGTCCCATCCGCATTGGATGCTTTGCCGAATCACGATCAGCGCCCTTCTCTGGCCAACGAAACCAAAAACGCCTGCAAATGCACTGCCCCCAAACGGGTTCCGGCGGTTCACCCTAGGGCAAAACCACCTCACTCGGCATTGCCGAGGTGGAGTCGAGCTGACAGGCGGATTCCGCCCGGTGTCGGTGCAGCCTGTAAGCTCAGGTCCTCTCCAACGTCAAAATCGAGTAAGTGCGCACTTACAAAAGCGTCCAGCATCGCCAGACCATACACTAAGCCGATGCCAACAAAAGAAAAGTCACGCGACCTGCGAAAAATATTTTGCTGGGATTGTAGGGGGCGAGAAGAAATGGGCCCGAACTCCGCGGAAATCTCGTCATAGGAGCTTTTGAAGCCGATATTGGGATTCGTTTCAGCTTCGCCGGCTTCTACTAATTCTTGCCAGGCTTTGTACTGATAGGCTTTACGGTACAGCTGATAGTCGCTGTTTCGGGAAATGGCGCGGTAGGCCAGAAAGCCGAGGCCGCCGTAGACGAAAGGCAACTTGATATACTGGCGATTGTAGATCTGTCCCCAACCGGGCAGGGCCGCCCCGCGCCATAATGCGCCATTGGGAGAATGAATCCCGGACTGGACAGAAAACGTGCTGTCCGCCTGCACGAGCTGTGCGGACGCTGAGGGCGCGAACAGCAACGTGATGAGCACGCAACCCATTCCCAGCTCCAGGGGGATTGATCGGAGTCGAACAGACATCAGTCTACTGCTCGAAAAAGTCGACGATGCGCTCCAGGTCCTCGTCTGAATAGTACTCCAGCTCCACGCGTCCGCCCTTGCCTTCGGATCCAGGTTTGATCTGCACCTTGGTGCCAAGAGCTCGTCGCATACGATCGGCCATAGCGCCCATTTCAGCGGACACAGCCTGATCGGTTTGCCTGGAGGGCTTTTTTGCAGGTTTGGAAGCCGGCTTCAGCAGATGACGGACTTTTTGCTCGACTTGGCGGACGGACAGTCCGGAAGCTGTAATTTCATCCATCAGAGACTGCTGTAGGGTCTCGTCTTCCAGTGGGAGTAGGGCGCGGGCATGACCGGTTGTCAGAAGACCATCACGAAGGCCTGCCTGAATGAGGGGTGGAAGATTGAGCAGACGAAGAAAGTTGGCGATCGTGGATCGGTTCTTGCCCACCTTGGTGGCCACCTGCTCCTGCGTCATGGCGCACTCGTCGACCAGCCGCTGATACCCGATGGCAACCTCAATGGGATTGAGCTGCTCGCGCTGCACGTTTTCCACGATGGCCATTTCGAGCATGGCTTCGCTGTCCGCTTCCCGTACAAAGGCCGGAATGACGAGCAAGCCCGCTCTTCGGGCCGCCTTGAGACGACGCTCACCAGAAATCAGTTCATAGCGCTCGCCGCCGGTCTTGCGAACTGTGATTGGCTGGATGATGCCTAACTGCTGGATCGAAGAGGACAATTCCTGAAGCGCAGTCTCGTCAAAGTGGGTGCGCGGCTGGTACGGGTTGGGCGAAACCTTGTCTAAGTCCACTTCCGCAATGGTACCTGCAGCACGGATCCGCTCATCGAAGTTGTAGAGCTTGGTGCTTTCAATACCTGAGGATTTGGGCGAACTCTCTTCGGACTCCGGAAGGAGCGCTCCCAGGCCTCGGCCAAGTGCTGATTTCTGCTTACTCATTCGTGATCCCCATGCTGCCCGGAGGCATCTTCTTCTACCGTTTCAAACACGTGGCGATTAGCGCGCAGTACTTCACGTGCGAGCCCGATATAGTTGCGGGACCCGGTGCTGGTCGCATCGTATAGCAGAACGGGACGACCGAAACTGGGTGCTTCCGACAGGCGGACGTTGCGTTGAACGATCGTGCTGAAGACTTTTTCCCCAAAGTAACGCCGGACTTCACCAGCGACCTGATTAGCCAGACGAAGACGGGTATCGAACATGGTCAAAACCACGCCTTCGATATCCAATGCCGGGTTGAGATGCTGGCGCACAAGCTTGATCGTATTGAGCAGCTGCCCCAAGCCTTCCAGTGCGAAATATTCTGCTTGAACCGGGATGATTACGGAGTTCGAAGCCGTCAGTGCATTGAGCGTCAGGAGACCGAGGGAGGGCGGGCAATCGATGATAATGAAGTCAAATCGATCGCGGATGGGTGCAAGGGCGCGGGAGAGCATCCGCTCCCGGTCCGGAAACTCGACCATCTCGATTTCCGCTCCAACCAGGTTGATGTGGCTCGGAATGAGAGAGAGGTACGGCGATTCGGTTTCAACAATCGCGTCGTTTGCCGGCAGCGTACCAATCAGGATCTCGTAGGATGATCCTTCCACTCCCCGGGGGTCAATTCCGACACCGGAGGTTCCGTTGGCCTGCGGGTCGAAATCCAACAGCAAGGTAGGATGCTCCATGGCTGCGAGCGAGGCAGCAAGGTTCACCGCAGTTGTGGTCTTTCCCACACCTCCCTTCTGGTTGGCCACAGCGATGATTTTTCCCATATCGGGTTCGGAACCGGGTTGTTCTTCGTATAACTAATGAATCTATGAAGACGTTCGGCGCGCTTCCACCGTGGAGGGCTCCATAGATGGACGAGTTATCCACGAAATGTCCGCTGATCCCGACCGGGATCGTATCGGTCGGGCGCGTGTTGTTGACCACATGGCGCGTCGTATTGTCATCTCACCCGAAGAGTTTCCTGTTGCCGATCCAGACGGATTGGACTTCCGCGAAGCCTTGAATGAAAAGCAGTACGAGGCGGCCATTTGGGGAGCTGGTCCCGTCCTGGTAGTGGCGGGTGCCGGAACTGGAAAGACACGAACGCTGATCCACCGCGTTGCCTGGCTGGTCGGGCACGGGGTCGCCCCGGAACAGCTGGTTTTACTGACATTCACCCGTCGTGCTGCGCAGCAGATGCTCACTCGTGCTTCAACGCTGCTCGATGGTCGCTGCTCGCGCGTTCGAGGTGGGACGTTCCATGCCTTCTGTTTGACATTGCTCAAACAGTATGCCCCCAAGCTCGGCTATCGGGAAGGATTCACCGTGCTTGACGCCCAGGACGCGGCCGATGTAGTCGATCTGCTTCGCGGGCCGGTTGTGGCCCGGTTCAAGGATCGTCGCTTTCCCAAAAAGCGAACGATGGCGTCCATTTTTTCCTCGGTTTGCAACACCGGACGTTCCCTCGAAGATGTACTCGAGTCGTCCTATCCGCACTTTCTGGAGTTCGCCGATCCACTGAATGGCCTGTTTGAACAGTACATTCAGTACAAGAAGGAGCAAGGTCTAATGGACTACGATGATCTACTCCTCCTGACCTTGAAGCTCTTCCAACAGGATCCCAAGGTGCTTCGCGAAGTGGCATCCGGATGCAAGTATGTTTTGGTGGACGAATACCAGGACACCAATCGGGCACAGGCACTCCTCGTCAAGGCGCTTTCCAGTGTCCATGGCAATGTGATGGTCGTTGGGGACGATGCACAGAGTATTTACCGATTCCGTGGGGCGGACTTGGGCAATATCTTGCGGTTTCCGGAGGAGTACGCCGGTGCATCCGTCATCAAGTTGGAGCACAACTATCGATCGACCCAGGCTATTCTGGACTTGGCCAATGAAGTACTCACGCAAGCCAAGCACCGGTTCGACAAGCGGCTTTACACGGAAAGGGGGAAGGGTGATTTGCCCGGGATTGTGCCTGCGCCCGACGACCGGTTCGAGAGTCGCTTCGTCTCCCAGATGATCCTGGCCCTGCGAGAGCAAGGCGATCCGCTCAATCGGATGGCAGTGCTGTTCCGAAGTGGCCACAATTCATATGATCTCGAGGTGGAGCTCAACAAGCGGGGTATTCCGTTCGTCAAGTACGGTGGCCTGAAGTTGGCTGAAGCTGCTCACATCAAAGATGTGATCGCTCACCTGAAGATACTTGAGAACCCTCGCGACATTGTTGCCTGGAATCGCATCCTGCAGCTCCTGGACGGAATTGGTCCCAAGACAGCAGTTCGCATCATTGAATGGGTTCAGGGAGGGGAATCGCCGCGGTACACGACTGATGGCTTTCCTTTTTCCGCCGCCTACGTTGCTTCGCTTTCGCGGTTATTCGATGTACTGGGACGCTTGCGCAAACCTGATGTACCGCTGGACGAGCAGTTGGAGTCGATCGTTTCCTACTACGCACCCATCCTGCGCGACACGTATACGGAAGATTACCCAAAGCGGGAGACTGATCTGGAGCACTTGAGTGGTGTGGCGGCGCGCTTCACGGATCGAGCCTCCCTGTTGGATTCCCTGGCGCTGGATCCCATCGAACTGAGCGCCATGGACGTTGATGAGGAGGAAAAGGACGAGCCGCCGCTCATCCTTTCCACGATTCACTCGGCCAAGGGGTTGGAGTTCAAGTCGGTTTTTGTGATCCAAGCCCTGGACGGAGTGCTCCCGTCTTCCTATTCCGTGGGAGACATCGAAGCGATGGACGAGGAACTCCGGCTCCTTTATGTAGCCATTACACGGGCCGAGGATCAGCTGTTTCTTTCGTACCCCATGGTGCAATTCCGACGGTATGAAGGGCAGTATTTCACCAAGCCGAGCCGTTTTCTAGAAGGGCTCCCTCACTCTATTCTGGAACCTTGTACTCTGGTGGAGGCGCCCCGCGATGCGTTGCCGGTTGACGATCAACCACAACTCGCCGAAGGGTTTGAGGAGGCTTCTAGATCGTTGAAGGAATCGAACCATCCGCAGGGTGACGCGTCCGATACGCTGGACAATCTGCCGTTTTGACTGCCATGGAGCGCTTCGACTACACGCCACCCCTTACTGTACACCCCCGCAACGTCCCGGGGCTGAGTATCCGTGAGATTCCGTTGGAGGCTATTGAAGCCGTTCGCGAAATGAACCGGATCATCTTCCGCGAAGAGCGCATCATCAACACGTTTGAGCGCGACGAAGTGATGATCCTGGAAGCCTCGATCGATGGTGAGCCGGTCGCATTCAAGATTGGATACCGAGAAAGCCGTCACACGTTTTACAGCGCGAAAGGAGGCGTGATGCCCGGATTCCGCCGCCGTGGCATTGCTGTTGCCTTGTTGGGAGACATGATGCGGCGGGTCGAAGAGCTGGGATATCGCCGTATCGCGTTCGACACGTTCCCCAATCTTCACCCGGGGATGACCATTCTTGCTCTGGCCCGGGGATTCCAACTGACCAAGTCGGACTTCAACAGTGCCTATCGTGAGTACCGGCTTCGCTTTGAGAAGCGTCTGGACCTGGAGTCCTGAAGCCGGAACTACCTCATAATTCGCCCAGATACGTTATTCACCCAGCACTGCCACCCGCCTAGAAGAGAGCGTAGATGAACGGTGCCAGGGCTGATCCTTGCGCCAATACGATGACGAGGCTCAGGAGGAGTAAGATCACGAGAATCGGGGCAAGCCAGAACTTCTTGCGGACTTTCAGAAATTGCCAGAATTCGCCAAGTACACTCAGCTTGCCCATGTCGCTCCGGGGTTGTGAATCGAATAGTCCGGAAATTAATTCTGACACCCCTTTGTTCCTCATTCTTGGAGACTTGCTGAAGATCGGCCAGGGCCCGAATTGTTATGCAACACGACCAAACGGGTCACGTACGACTAAAGATCTGAATTCAAATTTCCTCCCTCCGTGCATCGATTCTTTTTCGAGTTTTTCGAGTCCATCCTGATTGCAGTCAGGGCAGTATGGTCCAACAAGATGCGGGCTGTACTTACCACACTGGGTATCATCATCGGGATCGTATCGGTCACGGGGATGGCCACGGTGGTCAATGGTATCGAGCAGGGATTTGAGAATGATATTTCCTCGTTGGGTACCGACGTGGTCTATATCGAAAAATGGCCCTGGGTACGGTCAGGGAAGTGGTGGGAGTACATCAATCGCCCGAATATCACCGCCCAACTGGCTTCTGATATCAATGATCAGTCCCGTATGGTCAAGGCCGCGACGGCGGTTGTGAGCACATCCGAGTCATTGAAGACGGAGTATGAATCTATTTCTTCAACGCGCATTGTTGGCGTTCAGGCCAACTTTGGCGACGTTCAAGTCGTGGATCTGGCAGAGGGATATTTCATCACCCCGTTTGACGATCAGGGAGCACGAAACGTCGCCATCATTGGTGCCAGCGTTGCAGATGAGTTGTTTCCATTTGGAAGCCCGCTGGGTAAAGAGCTGAAGATCGCAGGCAACGCCTTCCGCGTGATTGGCGTGATGACCCGTCAAGGACAAGGATCTGAGGGAAGTGCTTCCGAGGACTGGGCTGTCCAGATTCCCTTCAACAGCTTCAAGAAGTTCTTCGGTACCCGCTGGCGCGATGTCAGCGTTCGTGCCAAGGTTATTGAAGGCGTTGCCCTTGCTGATGCCAAGGACGAGATAAGAGGTGTCGCTCGACTCTCAAGGGGATTGACGGTAGGGGAAGAGGACAATTTCGAGATCAACGAACAGGAAACGTTGCGGGCTACGATAGAGCCCATCAAGAATGCCATCTATGGTATCGGTATTGGTCTGACGGCTCTGGCGCTGTTGGTCGGTGGTATCGGCGTGATGAATATCATGTTTGTGACCGTTCGGGAGCGAACCCGTGAAATCGGTATTCGAAAAGCTGTAGGTGCGCGCCGCATCAGCATTTTGATGCAGTTTCTCGTTGAAGCCATCGTTATCTGTATGGTTGGAGGCCTGATCGGTGTGGGGCTGGCCTTTCCATTATCCATGCTCATCGGTGCAGTACTTCCAGCCAGCCTGGACATGAATACAGTGATCATGGCGTTTATCATCTGTGTTGCGATCGGTACTGTTTTTGGTCTTGCCCCCGCATGGTCCGCAGCAAAAGCTCCCCCCATCGAAGCACTCCGGTACGAATAGCATGGGCATACTTGAAGCCGCCCGCATGTCTGTTGCATCCTTGCGTGATCACAAGGTTCGCTCTGCGCTAACGCTGCTCGGAATGGTGATCGGCGTATTCGCCATCATTGTGTCGGTGACCGCTGTGCAGGTCATCGATGTGTATTTCAAGGACCGCCTCCAATTTCTTGGGTCGTCGACCTTTTCCATTTCGAAAACGTCCATGGTTCAGATGGGTCGTTCAGATCGAAGCAAGCGTAACCGTCCCAATATCACATTCGATCAGATCGAACGGTTTCGAGATGCCATGTCTGTACCGGTTACCGTCAGTGTGATGGAGATGTTTTCGATTGGGAAAGTGGTCTACAGTGACCGGGAAACAGAACCGAGTGTCATGGTAATGGGCGTTGATCAGCACATGCTCGGCAACTATTCCTATGAACTGGACTTCGGACGGTTTTTCACGAGCGATGATGTACAGTATGCGCGACCGAGCTGCGTACTTGGATCGGAGATTGCTGAAGAGATTTTTGAAACAGAAAATGCCATCGGGAAAGTCGTGCGCGTTTCCGGAATGCGGTGTGAAGTTGTCGGCGTCTTGAAGAAGAAAGGGAGCTTTCTGGGCTTTTCACAAGACAACCGGGTATACATACCCATTACACGAGGTTTTACAGTCTTCGGCGGAACGAATCGAGATATCGGTATCTCAGTTCGGGTCAATAATCCTGTTCTTATCAACGCGGCCAAGGAAGAGGCGACGGGCCATATGCGTGTAATCCGGAAGGTGGAGCCGGGAGAGGACAACAATTTCGAAATCTCCACAAACGACTCGTTGCAATCCATTTTTGATGCCTTCACTGGTACGCTGACAGCTGGAGGTGCTGGGATCGGACTCATTTCGCTGCTCGCAGCGGGTATCGGCATCATGAACATCATGCTGGTCTCGGTCACAGAGCGTACCAGGGAGATCGGGATCAGAAAAAGCGTTGGCGCCAGACGCAGGGATATCATGCACCAATTCTTGCTGGAGGCCTTTTTTCTGTGCCAAATTGGTGGATTGATCGGTATTGCCCTCGGGGCTCTGCTGGGCAACGGTGTGGCCATTTATTTCGATATATCTGCGACCTTCCCGACCAACTGGGCGATTGGGGCTGTTGTCATGGTGACCGTAATCGCGCTTGTTTTCGGCGGTTACCCTGCGTTCAAGGCGGCGCGCTTGAGTCCGATCGATTCCCTTCGCTTCGAATAGGATCACGTTCGCCCCAGAGGTGTGTGCGCCGTAGATTGCTGGCGCATCTCAACGCCATCCCTTGCCTCCATGTCTGAACTGCAAGCTGCCGCCAAGCGCGCGGTCGGTGAATACGTCGCTTCGATGATTTCCACCGGTATGACCCTCGGAATTGGAACCGGTTCGACCGCTGCCATGGCCATCGAGGCGCTCGGAGCTCGTATCCGGGAAGAGGGGCTGCAGGTGAAGGGAGTCGCAACATCCTTTGCAGCAGAGCGGCTGGCTCGTCAGCACGGTGTAGCATTAACCACCCTGGATGAATCTCCCAATTTGGATCTGGCCTTTGATGGTGCGGACGAAGTGGATCCGGCCTTCATCTTGATCAAGGGAAGAGGCGCAGCACAAACACGAGAGAAAATAGTGGCATCCTGTGCGGAGCAATTCGTCGTCCTCGTGGACGAAAGTAAGATGGTCGACCAGCTGGGTCATCGCATGCCCCTGCCAGTGGAAGTGGTTCCCATGGCTGTTTCCCCCATCATGCAGGTTCTGAGGAGCTTGGGTGGGAAGCCTGAAATCCGGATGGGAAAGATGAAAGACGGCCCTGTCGTATCAGACCAGGGTATGTGGGTGCTGGATGCTCACTTCGACGGGATCCAGGATCCTGATCACGTGAATGATGTCCTGCTTAAAACGCCAGGTGTGGTTGACCACGGCCTGTTCATCAATCTGGCAACCCAAGTGCTGGTAGGCCGCTCGGACGGTGGTGTGGATGTACTGGGGAAATCCTAGATAGCCGTCTTTTCGGTGGCACTGGTCTGGCGGCTAAGGACCGCTACTTCGGCAAAAAATGTCCAAGCCAGTTCAGAATAGTAGGCTGATCATGTGCTCAAGGGATTTCAATCCCACACACTCCAGGCCTTTTGGGGTGCTTTTTCGATCCAGTCCTTTGCCAGGAACGTAGGCCTGTGTGAATCCCAATCGAGACGTCTCTACGAGGCGTGCCTCCAACTGGGATACCGCACGTACCTCACCACCCAGTCCTACTTCGCCAGTGATCATGGCCTGCGAGGGCAGCGGGATGTCTCGCCAGGACGATGCCACAGCCGCCGCGATGGCTAGATCTGCAGCCGGTTCGGTCAGACGGAGGCCGCCGGTTACGTTGACGAAAATGTCACATGTTGAGAGCGGCATGCCGACTCGTTTCTCCAGCACGGCCAACAGCATCTGTAAGCGGCGGCCGTCAAATCCGCTGGCCGTGCGCTGTGGGTTGGAGTAGGAGGTCGGAGTGACGAGAGCCTGGATCTCTGCCAACATTGGACGCGAGCCTTCGAGCGAACACACGACCGCCGAGCCAGGAGACAAAAGATTGCGATCGGACAGAAAGAGCTCACTGGGATTTTCGACGGGAGTCAATCCCCGGGCCTCCATTTCGAAGACGCCTATCTCGTTGGTGGATCCGAATCGGTTCTTGACGGCACGCAATATGCGGAAGACGTGATGACGGTCTCCTTCGAGGTACAGCACCGTATCGACCATGTGCTCGAGCACGCGCGGTCCAGCAATGGTCCCGGACTTGGTTACGTGACCAACAATGAACGTAGCTGTGCCTGATGCTTTGGCCATCTGAATCAGCGCAGAGGCACTTTCGCGGACCTGGGTGACGGATCCAGGCGCACTGGTGAGGTCCGAGCGAAAAATGGTCTGGATAGAGTCCACCACGAGTACAGAAGGCTCCTCGTCCTGGACGCAGCGGATGATGGATTCGACTTCCGTTTCGGCCAGCAGGAGAAAATTGTCCGAAGCAATACCCATGCGCTCGGCACGCATCTTCACCTGGGATGGAGATTCTTCGCCAGTGACGTAGAGCAGTTTGACCGACTTCAACAGGGTGGCCAATTCGGTCATGAGAGTGGATTTCCCGATTCCCGGATCCCCGGCGATCAGGACGACCGATCCCTCCACAATGCCGCCGCCGAGTACCCGATCCAATTCCGCGTTTCCGGTACCAATACGGGATTCGGACCCACTTTTTACTTCGCTGAGGCGAACTGGCTTCGGGGAGAGTCCCTTTCTGCCACGGATAATGCCGGGTTTGTGACTGGACGATGCCGTTCGCTCTTCGACCAGCGAATTCCACGCTCCGCAAGCTGGGCATTGTCCCAGCCATTTGGGCGATTCGTTGCCACAATCCTGACAGAAAAATATGGTCTTGGTCTTGGCCATGAACCGAATATAGGTGAGGGGAGTGTCAGCCTCCTGACACATGGGCCCTATGCCGCGTGACTTCCGTGAGAATCGTTGCGCCTGCTCCTGTGACGAATCCGTGCAGAGCGTCAAGAAGACACGGATGATCCGTACTTTCCTCCTCGCATGCTCATGCATGTATAGGATGGCGAATCGCACCAGACATCGCGCTTGTGGTCAAACAGACCCTAGATATTGTTTTGAATCCCCTAGCGACCTTGGGTCGCTATAGTCGGCTTCTGTTCCATGCTTTTGGGGCCGTCGCGGAATTGTCCATCTACCGGAAAAATCTCTGGGAGCAGATGGTCAAGAGTGGAGTGGATTCAATACCCATCGTTTGCATGGCTGCAGGGTTTTCAGGGGCCGTCTCCACGGTGCAAACCGCCTATCAGCTGGTGACACCGCTCATTCCCCGAAGCACAATCGGAGCCATCGTCGTGCCGTCCATGATTCTGGAGCTGGGTGCCGTGGTAACCGGATTCATTCTGGCCGGCCGCGTAGGAGCGCGTATAGCCGCAGAGCTGGGTACCATGCGCGTGACCGAACAGATCGATGCGCTGGAGAGCATGGGGCTGAATTCGATTGGATATCTGATCGTACCCCGGGTACTTGCCGGGATCATCATGTTTCCGGTCCTTTACGTCGCTGCTTGCTTCGTCGGGATCGGAAGTGGCATGTTGATTGGTGATCTGGGCGGTTTTGTGCCCGCAGAAGAGTTTCTAGTTGGGGCCCGTGAATTCTTCCAGCCGTTTGACCCTATTTTCGGCGTGATCAAATCCATCGTGTTCGGGTTTTTGATCACGTCGATTTCCTGCTTCAAAGGGTACTACACGCAAGGCGGAGCCGAAGGCGTAGGCCGCTCTACGACACAGGCTGCCGTGGCCAGTTGTGTATTTCTGTTGTTGGCCGACCTAGTGCTGGCGGCTACCTTGCTTTGATTCCATCCTCTACCCCATGATCAGCGTCACCAAAGTCAACAAGAGTTTCAACGACAAGCACGTCCTGAAGGATGTATCGGTCGATATCCCCGAGGGCGAAACCATCGCCATCATCGGGCGATCCGGCTCGGGCAAGAGCGTGCTTATGAAGCACTTGATTGGACTGTTGAGTCCGGATAGTGGGACCGTGACGGTGGACGGAATCGATATCAATGCGATTACCTACGCAGAGCTTCGACGTGTACGGCGCAATTTTGGCGTCCTATTCCAGGGCGGTGCGTTGTTCGATTCCATGAACTCCTTCGAGAACGTGGCCTTTCCACTTCGCACATTCACCGAGATGGGAGAGCCTGAAATCGAGGACGTCGTCAAACGTTGTCTGGCCATGGTTGAACTGGAGGATGTTGGAGCAAAGCTTCCCTCGGAATTATCGGGTGGAATGCAGAAGCGTGTGGCTCTGGCACGTGCTGTTGCCCTTCAGCCACGCTACATCATCTACGATGAACCAACGTCTGGTCTGGACCCGGAAACCTCGAACACGATCGACGAATTGATCCGCAATCTGGCTGATCAACTGAATGTGACAAGTATTGTCGTGACCCACGACATGCACTCGGTACTCAACATTGCTGACCGTGCGGCCTTCATTTACGAGGGGCGTATGCATTGGACAGGCACTATCGATGAGCTCCATCGCAGCGATGATCAGGTCCTGAAGGCCTTTGTTACGGCCAACGAATACAAGATTGGTCTGTCCTGACCACCAACTAACCATCCGATTCTGACGTGAAATTTTCGAACGAGATCAAGGTGGGCCTGACTATCATCGTAGCGACGGTGATCTTCATTCTGGGCGTCCGCTATTTCGAAGACCTGCCCCTGTTTGATTCGACCTACGACCTGGTAGCAGAATTCGACAATGCCGGCGGATTGATCGGTGGCAACATCGTGCGCGTGAACGGCGTGGTGGTTGGCTCGGTCGAGGATGTCTACATCTCCGAGGCAACTGGCAAGGTGATGGTTGAATTCCATGTCGATCCGAACATTCCTGTCACGGAAGGCACGTATGCCACCATTACCGGCTTCGACGCCTTGGGCGTGGTTCGTATGGACCTGGTTCTTGGCCCTGCGGATGGTCCCAAAATACCGGAGGGCGGAATGATAGCTGCAGGTACGGGAGGCGACCTGATGTCGGACCTGACAGCTCAAGCACCCGAAATGCTGGAAGACGTAAGCTCCGTAGTCGACCAATTGAACGGAGTGCTGGCCGAAACCAATGCTATGTTATCCGCGCCGGACTCAGATTTTCGCCAGACACTGACCGCCGCCCGCGGAAGCGTTGAACAGATTGAAGGGCTGCTGGCATCCGAGAGGGATCGCATAGCGTCCATCCTCTCCAATACGGATTCCCTCACCGCTGACCTGAATGCATCTCTCGGCGAAGACGGCGAAGCGGTTGCGGCTCTGATTGCCCAGATGGAAGAGACCATGGCTACGCTGAATGAGGATCTTGAGCGGTTCCAGGAAACCAATGAGCAGCTGAACGAGCTGCTACAGAAATTGAATAACGGAGAAGGAACGCTGGGACTCCTGATCAACGACTCGTCCATGTATCATCGCATGGACTCGACCTTGTCGGGACTGAATGGACTGATTGCCGATTTTCAGTCCAACCCCGGACGGTACCTGAAAGAAATGAAAATCGTCGACTTATTCTGATATGCCCAGTTACGAAGACGCCCTCGAACTTTTCCACACATGGACGAAGACGGACAGCCTTCGTCGACACGCCTACGCGGTCGAGGCTGGAATGGGATTCTATGCCCACAAGTATGGTGAAGATGAGTCGCTCTGGCGCATGACGGGCCTGTTGCACGACATGGATTACGAGAAGCACCAGACTCTGGAAGAGCATCCGTACGTGGGAGTGGGGGTATTGCGTGAAGCCGGCTATCCAGAAGAAGTCCTTGATGCCATCATGGGTCATGCACCCCATACGGGTACGGTGCGCGAATCCCTCTTGGCCAAAGTGCTTTTCGCTGTGGACGAATTGGCTGGATTCATTACGGCTGTCGCCTACGTGCGACCCAAAGGTCTGGCAGGCATGAAGCCAAAATCAGTGACCAAGAAGCTGAAGGACAAGGGTTTTGCTGCTGCTGTAAGCCGGGACGATATCCGGACAGGGGCAGAAGATCTCGGGATTGAGTTGTCCGAACACATTGCGCATGTGATTGCAGGAATGCAGGCCGATGCAACCCGTTTGGGCTTTTCTGCGTCCGAGTAGGGCCGTAGGAAACCCCCCATCGTACACGTGACGCAAGACGATCACATTCAGGAAGACCAGCCGACCCCTCAGACCGGGGTGACAGTTGCTGAGGCCAAGGAAGTAACCCGGGCCCGGGCCGCAGATTTTCGGCATTTGGTTGCGACCTACATTCGTCGCCATCTACCCTCTGGCGGCGACTCGGACAAGCCCCGTCACGCGCCTCCGCGTGTCTTGGGATCGCATGCAAGGCTTCTACCCTTGTTGCAGATCATTCCATGGGGTCTGATGATCATGTTCGGGGCTTCGTTCCTGTGGGACTTCCCGGGCATGGAGCTGAGCCTCTTCGGTCAAATACTGCCATTGGAAGGGCTGATGCGCATTGTGGCTGTGAGCGGCATGATAGGCTTTCTGACCAACTGGGTTGCCATCACCATGTTGTTCAACCCGCGGCAGGTACGTCCCATCTTTGGCCAGGGCCTCATTCCCGCGCAACGCGAACGGGTGATTTACCGTCTGGCGACGGCCGTGAGCGAGGAGCTGATCAATGAGGAGATCATCAAGCAGAAAATCGAGGAGAACCAGATCATCCCGAAATACCGGGAGCTGGCCATGTCAGTTGCTCGTGGTGTTCTCGAGGATCCGGAATTCCGCAGCGATCTCAAGCGACTGACAGGCGACTACGTAGAGACCGTCCTTACATCGGACGAGGTACGTAAGCGCATCGTGGATTTCGTGGTCGAGAAAATTGAGGCGTATGTGGGCGAAGGTGTCGGGGGTATGGCGCTTAAGGCGTATCGCTATCTGAACGAAGAGGATTTCAAGAAGCGCATTGACCAGGCTGTTCATGGAATTCCGACACAGCTTGACGTCGTACTGGACGAAATGGACGCGCTGCTGGACAAAGTCCCCGAAAAAATCGAGGCCCGGGCTGAAGACATCGAGGAGTTTGCAACGCGGTTGGTGCTTGGGTTCGTAGAGAACCTGGATGTCTACGACATGGTCATGAGCAACATGATGGCCTATGATGAGGGCCGTCTCGAAGCGCTGATCAAGAACTCATCTAACGAACAGCTCAACTACATCAAGTATCTGGGCGGTTTGCTGGGTGCGGTCGGTGGCTTGGTCATTTGGCAGCCCTTGCCGGCGCTCGTTGCGTTCGGTGGCGTGGGAGCCGTTCTATTCGGTTTGGACGAAGTCCTGTACCGAGTTGGTCAGGCGCGGACTGCGCTTCCCGGAGAGTCGGAAGCCGCTTCGGAAGAAGCCGGCGTCGCCGACGCCTTGGAAGATGCGTCCGATTCCGTTGAGGATTCCACCGAGTCTGACGACGATTGAGCCGTCTTTTCGCCCTTGGACAGGGCCAGATCGAAGCAGTCGCGACAGCGCGGCTCATACGATTCCTGTGCGCCTAGTTGGAAGCGACTCGTGCTACCGGAGAGGCGTTGTGAGTGATTGGCCGGATTACCGCAGACTACGCAAATGGCGTGCAGCTTGGTGACGTATTCGGCGATGGCCATGATCTGGGGCATCGGCTCGAATGGCTGACCCAGGTAGTCTTGATCCAGACCCGCAACGATTACCCGCTTGCCCGATTCCGCCAACTCCCGGCAGACTTCAGTCAGGTCATCTCCAAAAAACTGCGCTTCATCGACCCCCACGACATCAGAATCTTGAGCCAGAAGGACGATTTGAGAGGCAGTAGCCACTGCCGTGGAGCGCAACGCGGAGTCATCGTGTGAAACGACCTCGTCCTCGGAATATCGGGTATCAAGGGCCGGTTTGAATATTTCCGTTCGCTGCCGGGCAATGTTGGCACGACGGACCCGCCGAATGAGCTCTTCGGTCTTACCACTGAACATCGAGCCGCAGACGACTTCAATCCAGCCTACTTTGCGCGAGGTTTTTAGTACGTGGGGTTCGAGAGTCACGATTCGAGTGTTGCCAGGGGGTCGTCGTTGGTGGCTGTCCACGCGATGTGGTTGCCATGTGGCGTCCGAAGATACGGATACGATCAGATATCGCCGAGCGAAGTAGAGGGTACCCAGCCACGTGTCCCGTTTGGGATTTCTACGAGCTGCCAGTTGGTCGCCGAAGCTCGGACTTCAACAATCAACCCTTCGTGTACTTCCACAACAGAATCAGCCTGTTCGCTAGCTTGCTCGCGGAGTTCGAGCCGTTCTTCCAATACCACAGATCGGTCGGGGAATGCGGGCCAGAGGGACGAAGAGAGGGCATACGTCATCAGGACCAAACCGACTATAAGTGCCGTCTGGCGGCCCCGTCGGTACCACTCGCCTTCGACAGCAAAGACGGCCTTGGCTACCCACCCGGCGGTAAATACCAGCCAGCATGCTATCCCGATCAGGAATGCGACTCCAAGAGGCAGGGTGGCAACCAACCATTGCTGGGCATCTTTCCAGAACGGTTTGGGCAACTTCGAAAAGCGATCAACCTGCCGCCGCTGTGCAACGGCCAGCGAGTGCTGAGTCCGCGGATTTTCCTGGTTGAGCAGTCGGGCCTTTTCCAAATAGCGAATGGCCTGTCCCAATTCGTCGAGCCGGTAATAGGCCAATCCTATGTTGTAATAGAGGGCATCCGATGCCCATCCTGATTTTTCGACCGGCTCGAAAAGCCGTAACGCATCCTGGAATCGGCCGTCGATAAGCGCCGCCGTACCCTCATCGAAGAGGCGAACTGCTTCGGCATCCTGGGCGCGCACCGGAAAGGTGAGCGAGACCAGTACAATCGCTATGGACACATAGTGGATCATGCGTCGAGTTGCTCGTCCAGATCCGGAATGAGAGCCGAAGCATCGTCGAAGGCAGACTCCTTGTTTTCAGGCGAAAACGAGGCGGGAGCAAACCGGCCACGATCACAAAGGTCCAGCAATGCCTTCAGTCTGTTACGCAGCGATTCATGAATGCCGCGTTCAGCCAGGAGTCCATCCAGTTGTGGACGGGTCAAGCCTTTCTCAGCGATGTCGAGTCGATTACCGATGAATCCGAGAACAGCCCGCTCCACTTCTTCGAAATACCCCTGGGTATCTCCGGATTCGAGCAGCTCCATTGCCTGTTTCAGGTGCTTACGACTGAGCGGGTGCGCACGGCGTCCACGGGCCCATCGGGGATCACGAACGAGTCGATTCTGATGGCGCCGCCATACGCGAACGCCTCCCATGACAGCGAGAGGAAGGAGAATGAGGGACCACACCCACCATCGGGCGTGCAGCGGTAACCGATCCGTTGGCGTCCAGGCCTCGGCAGCCGTAAAAAGGGGTGCGAAGTCGTCCACAGGCATCCCATTGGTAGTAGCCGTCACTGACAAGGGAGAGGTGGCGGTACCCGTCACCGAGACGGGAATGGGATCGGTCAATGATGTCCGGTACCTGCCTGTGCCTGGATCGAACCAGGAAAAAGTAATCGGGGGGATCTCGAATGTCCCGTTGGTCCGCGGGATCAGGATATAGCGGAACGTCTTGCTGCCCTTCAGTTGCGAACCTGCTCGGTCCAGCAATGTGGATACATCCGGGTCATAGACGTCGAATGCACCGGGTATATCCAGAATTGGAGCTTCCATCGTGGCCAGGTTGCCACGTCCGTTGACGGTGACCGACAGCTGCATCGATTCGCCCACTTCCAGCGAGGTCCGGTCGGGTCTGGCCGTCATCGCGTAGGAGCCTACGGCGCCATTGAATGAGAACGGTGCCCCCTCTGGGAGTGGCCGGGTAGCGATGGTCACTTCGGGGGACTCGAGCTGTACCGGCGTGAATCGGGTCTGCATAGCGAAGAGTGAGCGGAACGGATCCCGGGATCCGAACGGCAACATTGCCTCGCTTTCAATCTTGAGTGGATCCACGGACAGGTCCCCCGCCCGCGTGGGAAACACAGCAGCGCGCTTGAGAACAATCGTGTTGTATCGCAGCCCGTTTTCGACGACGATGCGCGGGATCGGCCGTGTTTCTACGTCCAATTCCTCACGCCAAAAGCCTTCTGCATCCCATGAATCGGTCAGGCGGCTCTGGCGCAGCTGGATTCCTTCCCGAAAGAAGAGGCGGTACTCGATGACCACCTGCTCGTTCTGCCAGGCGGGTCGTTTACTCGGTACGGCACGAATAAACAGATCGGATTCATCCGGTTCGGGAGCTGGCTCTGTGGCAGGAGGGTCGAAGGGTGAGCGGAAGGCTCCTGCAAACGGGTCCGTTCGGCGAGCACGAGCTGGCCGCTGATCCTGTGGGACGACCTGCACTTGAATGGCCTGCGTATGGTACTCGCGGTCTTTCACCCGCACGGTCGACGCTTCAATTCGCGCCGTCCCTTGCCCTGTGGGCCGGTACGTCCAGGAGTAGCCGAAGCTGCGACTCATCTGCCCACCGATGATCGAGACGCTCTGCTGGGTCCGCGGGATGGTTTGCAGCAGGGCTAATCCCACCGCTTCCGGCGGCTGCGGGACCTGTACATCGGAGCCATCCGAGCCATCGATCGTGATGGTCAACGTGACGCTCTCTTCTGTACCGATGGTGGTTGCGTCCACGGAGGCTTGTACATCCACCTGGCGCGCCAAAGCAGACGACGCTCCAGTCAAGGCGACGAACACGAACACCAGCGTGCCTGCGATCGCTCGCTTTCCCATGATGTGGCCGGCAATTTCCTTCACGGCTACCAATCCTTCTCTACCCGGCGTGGCCGGGACTTCATTTTCTGGACCTGTCTCAGCAATTGCTGTTCCTCATTCTCGAGTGCTTGCAGGATCCGTTGTGCTTCCTCCTCACTCAATTGGGTCGGGTCCTCACGTTCCTGCTGTTGCTGCTGCTGGTCCTGTTCTTGCTGATTTTCCTGATCCTGGGAGTTTTGCTGCTGCTGATCCTGCTGCTGGTCGTTCTGGTCGCTTTGCTCCCCGTCTTGATCTTGTTGATCCTGGTTATCCTGATTCTCCTGGTCTTGTTGATCCTGGTTGTCCTGATTCTCCTGGTCCTGCTCTTGTTGCTCCTCGAGCTGACGTTTGACGAATTCGTAATTGAACTTGGCGTCCTGATTCGAGGGGTCATTCAAGAGCGCGCGTCGGTAATGCTCCAGCGATTGTTCGAGTTGCTGGGTCTGATAGGCCGCGTTTCCAGCATTATAGCTGGCCCTGACCAGGTTTTCGGTACCTATGGCCATGGAGGCCGCGCTGGCAAATGCGATTCCTGCCCCTTCAGCGTCGCCGGAACGATAAAGGGCAGCCCCCAGGTTGTTCAGTAGTCCACTGTGAACGGCTCCGGGACCACCGTCCTGTACGGAGATGATGCCCTCACGATATGAAGCAGCAGCTTCCTCGTACTGTTCCTGAGCGTACAGGGTATTGCCCTGACGGCCCTTCTTTTTGCCGTCACCAGGCCCTGCAATCAGGGCAGCCAGCAGTATGAACAGGATGGGTTTCATGGATTTGTTCGGAGGTGTTCGAAGCCATTTTGCTTCGGGTCACACGGTTTCCTCGCTGGTTCTGAAACGACGACCATTGTCGCTGCGTTTCCGCTCGGGTGTCATCCACTCTCCAAACAGGAGCAGGAGTCCCAAGAGCAGCGGCCACTGAAAGCGTTCCTGGTACTCTTCGAATTCTTCCTGTCCAAACGTAGTCTGATCCAGTTGATCTAGGGCAGCCGTTATTCGGGGGAGAGAGCTCGATGTCCTGGCGATACGGAAATAGGCACCGTCACGAGCCAGGTCCTGGAGGACAGCTTCTTCCAGTCTCGTGGTAACAACATTGCCTGTACGATCCTTTTTCCAGTCGATACGTCGTCCGTTCCGGTAGACCGGAATAGGTGCTCCGTCCGTTTCGCCGACTCCGGCAGCGTAAACGACCACGCCCTCATTGCGCGCATCCTGCAGGATGGTTTCCAGCTCAGAAATATGATTTTCGCCATCAGATACAAACAAGATGGCACGTGTCCGGGCCTCTGTGTCCGGCGTACCGGTGGGCGCTTCAAATGCCTGCAGTGCCATTTCCAGCGCAGCGCTGAAATCCGTACCCGGGGTCGGGATGAGCGAGGGATCGGCTACATCCAAGAATAGGCGCAAAGCCCCGTAATCCGTCGTCAACGGACACTGAATGAAGGCATCACCAGCAAATGTGACCAGGGCAATCCGGTCTCCGTCCATATCGCCCAATAAATTCTTGATCTCGTTGCGCGCACGGTCCAGTCGGTTGGGCGCCACGTCTTCTGCCATCATCGAGGCGGACACGTCCATGGCGATGACCAGGTCGATACCTTCGCGCGTGACTTCTTTCAATCGAGTGCCAAATCGTGGGCCGATCAGCGCCAATACGATCAATGCGATTCCGAGCGTTTTGAGGGCGGCTTTCCACCGGCGTCGACGCGGGCTCAGTGAGGCGGCGAGACGCGAGATCGAGGACTGTGTCCCGAATCGCTGCGCGAGCTGCCGCCGCCGGAAAGCCGCCAACAGAAACAGCCCGATCACGATCGGAATCAGTACTAAGGTCCAACCATATTGAGGATTCAGCCATTCCATCAGGGAAACCTCCGGAATAGGGTGGTTGCCAGCAGGACCTCGAACAACAACAGCAAGAGGCCGGGGAAGAGGAGGCTGGCATACCGCTCCTCATAATCCATATAAC
>JAURNP010000071.1 GCA_030830105.1 Rhodothermales bacterium
GCCTTTATCAGCCTACTTGGATGCCGTCGAGACGGAGGATGAGATCCAACGCGAGCAGTTCATGAAGAAACACGCGGAGCAGGTCAAGACCCACATTCGTCAGCTTTCGGCCAAGGCCTATCAGGACCAGTTCAGCAGCACGCCGGACATGGTCGTACTCTTCCTACCTGGCGAATCGTTCTATTATGCCGCTCAGGAGATGGACCCGTCCCTGATTGAGCAGGGCATAGAAAACAATGTGGTGATCGCTACTCCCACGACCCTCATCACATTGCTGAAAGCGGTTGCCTACGGTTGGCGGCAAGAGCAGCTGGCCGAAAATGCCCAAAAGATTTCCCAGCTGGGCCAGGAGCTCTACGATCGCCTCCGGGTGATGGCCGAACACATCAACAAAGTGGGGCGCGGCCTCAATTCCGCCATGAGCAGCTACAACAGTGCCGTCTCCTCCATGGAGCGCAGGGTGCTGGTTTCGGCTCGTAAGTTCAAGGAGCTGGGCTCTTCAACCTCGGCGGAGCTACCAGAGGTACGGGAGCTTGAAGGCGTACCGCGCCAGCTCGAACTGGGTAGCGGCGAGGGGGAGACTGAGTAATCCCGAGCGGATTGAATAAAACCCGAAAGGATTGAAGACCGGTCCTTTGCAGCGAAGCAGAAGAAATCGGCCCGAAGGAAGGATCAGGTCGTGACCGGAACCATGGCCAGCCGTGACTCAGGCGTTTCCAGCACGAGGTGGACCATCTCTTTCCACGCTTCCATTTCCTCAGAAACAGTGGCTTTCAACTCGTCGATACGCTGCTGCAGAAGCTCCAGCTCCTCATTTCGTCGCTGACGCATCTGCTGAAGCGTTTCCTGTCCTGCATCGCGCATTTGCTGAATCGTTTCATCGCGGACGGTGCGCATCTCGGCCATTTTCTCGTCCCGTACGGCACGCATCTGCTTCAACGTTTCGTCGCGTGCAGCGCGCATTTCTCCCACCTTGACAGCCTTGGCTGTGCGAACCTGCTGAAACGTTTCTTTCTTCAGGCGCTGAAGCTTATCTGATGCAGTCTTCAGACCGTTCAGGTTCTCCGTCAGGGAAGATGCCGCTTCTTCGACCCGCTGATTCCAGGCATCTACGTCGATGCGATGCTTGAGCTCTTCGATGCGCTCCATCATGAGATGGCGGTCGGCTGCTACCAGACGGCGTTTGATGGTCAGGTGATTCACCTTCTTGAGATCATAAGCAAGTCCGATTTTGCTCAGGCTCCAGATCACAATTTTCGCCGGGTCGAACTGCCACCAGCGCACGCCATTGCGGTAATCGCCAGCAAACGTGTGGTGGTAGTTGTGATAACCTTCTCCGAACGTGAGGATGGAGAGGATGAAGTTGTTGACCGCCGTATGCTCCGTGCTGTACGGCTGTGAGCCCCACATGTGGGCCAGCGAGTTGATGAACCACGTACAATGGTGTACGAGGAACATGCGCAGCAGTACACCAATGACAAGAGCGCCGAATGGATCACCAGTGATGGCCCAGACGCCAGCCCATGCAATCAGGTTGGCGCCGACCATGAGGCTGGCGAAGTGCTTGTGCTGGAATTGCAGCGAAGGGCGTTTCCAGAGGTCTTGGATGATGCGCGGGTTGATCTCCGGGCGCTTTTTAAGCATCCAAAGGACATGCGAGTGCCAGAATCCCTTCGGTGCGCTGTAAGGGTCCAGATCCGTATCCACGTGGCGATGGTGGATGCGATGGTCATGAGCCCACGAAAAGATGCTGCCTTGCGTGGCGACCGTACCCCAGAAAGCTAAGAAGGCCTCAATGACCGGGTGCGTCTTGTAGGTTACGTGGGCATACAGGCGGTGATATCCCATTGTGATGGCCAGCAGACAAAGCGTCCACAGGCCAGCTGTACTCAGGATCATACTGGCAGACACATCCGTCTGGGCCAGATAGATGGGCAAGAGAACGATCAGCAGCAGGTGGTAACCACCAAGGAAAAGTACGTTGGTCCAATCGAGGGACCAGGAGCGCTCTGGGCGCGCGGAGGCCTGGGACATGAAATCGAGGGCGTTCTGTCGAGTCAGAGAGACTTGGGGACCGCGAGCGACGGGAGATCTCGCGTATGCACGTAAGATACGGTAGGCCGGATCGGTGAACCAATCCGTTCGTCGATCCATCGTAGCGGTCGGAACGCCATGAGTTGCTAGTATGCCCCGGCCGAGTTGGACACAGCCCGGAATGTTCGCACGAGGACAACGATATCAAGCCAGACAGACCAGTTACGCACGTAATAGGAGTCAAACTGCTCCATGCCGTCGGTTCCTGCATCGGAACGGCCTGATACCTGCCATAGACCCGTCATGCCAGGGCGTACACGGCGGCGCATGGTCAGTACGCGGCCATCGAGTTCCTCTTCGTGATAGGCTGGAAGTGGTCGCGGTCCCACGAGCGACATCTGGCCAAGCAAGACATTGAACAACTGCGGAATTTCGTCGATTGAGTACTTGCGCAGTATCTGACCGATACGCGTGATGCGCGGGTCATTTTTCAGTTTGAAGTCGCGCTCCCATTCGGCTTTGAGGGCAGGATCGGTATCCAGAGCTTCCTGTAATACAGATTCTGCGTCAGGAACCATGGTTCGGAATTTCCAGGTACCGAATTCCTGACCATTGCTGCCAATACGACGCTGGATGAAGAAGGGATTCTTGCGATCTTCCAGCCAGATTAGACCGGCAAAGAAACCGACCATCGGCATCCAGAATGGCGCCGAAAGGACGGTAGCGGCCAGGTCAAAGCCTCGCTTGACGAAGCGCGAAATCGGGTCTGCCAGATTCATGGCCAGCTTCAGCCCCAGCGTTCCGCCCAGATCGATGGTCCCAACCCAGAGAGAAGGAAGCTCCGAGATGTCGGGGATGATGATGACACTACGATAGTAGGAGAGGGGACCTTCCAGCAAATGCTGACGGTATTCCGGTTCGACGCCGGGTCCATGGGAGGACGGGTGAAGCTTCTGCGACCTTGACGTTCCGCCAAACGGTCAGAAGGCTGCCGATCAACGGCGTCCTTCCGGGATGACGGTTTGTCAATACGGGACGACGAGGTTCCGGGGCGTCCCGTCAGATCATCAAATGGATTGGTCCAGTTCATGTACGTGGATCCGTTATCTTGATTTTTTTCCAGGCCCGATGGCGGAATGCTTCACTCTGGTGGCGACGGCGCTGGATAGCGCCCCGGTTGCCCATGCGACCGAGTGGTCGATGCTCCGCGCTGGGTTTGGCCATCTGGATGCCGAGCTTGGATACTTCCTCTTCGAAGTATCCCAGCGTAGCCTTGAGACCTTCCTGGCGATTCATTCGTGGGGACCAGCCCAGTACCCGGCGTGCCTTTATGATGTCGGGCTGACGAACTTTCGGGTCGTCCTCAGGCAGTGGGTGGTAGCTGATCGTGTTGCCACTGTTTGTGAGGGCAACAATTTCTTCGGCGAACTGACCGATTGTGATTTCATCGGGGTTTCCGATGTTAACGGGGTCCGCCTCGTCGGAGTGCAGCAGACGTACGATGCCTTCGACTAGATCATCGACATAGCAGAAAGAGCGGGTCTGGGAGCCGTCTCCAAAAATGGAAATCGCCTCACCCGACAGAGCTTGCTTCATGAATGTGGGCAGCACGCGACCATCGTCCAGACGCATTCGCGGCCCGTAGGTATTGAAGATGCGCACAATGCGCGTCTTGACGCCCAGCTCGCGATGATATGCTGCCATGAGGGCCTCGGCAAAACGCTTGGATTCGTCGTAGACCCTGCGTGGTCCAATTGGGTTGACATGCCCCCAGTAAGATTCTTTCTGGGGATGCACCAGCGGGTCACCATAGACTTCGCTGGTGGATGCCTGAAGGATGGTTGCTCCAGATTTCTGAGCAATATCCAGCAGGTTTTTCATTCCGTACGATCCCACGTCCAGCGTTTCGAAAGGAAACTTGAGGTAGTCAATGGGAGAGGCAGGGCACGCGAAATTCAGGATGTAGTCGTAATCAGATCCGAGGTCCGCCGACGTAGAAATATCCTGATGCAGGAAAGTGAAGTCAGGATTGCCGAGGTGGTGATCAACGTTTTCGAGCCGACCTGTGAGGAGATTGTCGATACAGGTGACTCGGTGGCCGTCACGAAGGAAACGGTCACAAAGGTGGGAGCCGATGAATCCGGCGCCGCCAGCGATCAGTGTATGCGGCTGTTTGGAGGGGGATGCCATACAGACCTTGTCGATAATAGGAGTTAAGGATATCGCGCTGGGTCCCCCCTGAAGCTCCATCAAGTATTGTGATGGCGCTAAGAAGGACCGCTCTCATATTGTTTATCGACCACATCCCGAATTCCATAAGGCATTCCGTCAAGTAAAAACGGTAAGGTATTTCATTACAAAAACCGCGAAAAAACACCTACATACCAGCGAAGCGTGTTTTGGTAGAATGACTACCGAAGCCGATCGCTGCTACTGATTATGGCAGCCAGTCGGCGCATCACCTCTCAGTGATGATTGGTTCTGGGTGAAGCAGCCCGGTCTCCGCAGGAGGCCGGGCATGCTTTTTTTAGTCCAGAATGGGCCATGACAGCCAGGAATTACCGAGCGAGAGATTACCGAGCCAGTAGATCACTGGGCTGAGGATCACCGGGCTGAGGGGTCGGTCCACGAGACGTAAGAAAAAGGCCAGGCGATCCGTTAGTGCGTCACTACAACGGGAATCGTGCGGTCGAATGCCGTCCCACCGAAGCTCTCAACGCGCAGGCGCAGGTAGTAAACACCCGCTGCCAGGTTACTGACGTCGTACGTGCGGGAGAGCCACTGATCGGCCTCCTGGAATCCTGTTTCGAAGCGAGACAACTCGCGACCGCGGCTGTCGTGCATGCTGAGTGTTGCCAGGCCCTCGGCCGACATGAAGTAGCGAACCTCAAACGAATCATTGGCTGGATTCGGGAAGGCGCTTGTCATCAGGAACCGGTTGGGCTGCACAATGTCGAGTTCTACTCGGGCCATTTCCTGACGGCGCCCATCAGCGCTCGAAGCGATCAGGATATAGGTCACGCTCGACTCGCCCGCCAATGATGCGTCCATAAAGGAAGAGACCATGCTTGGATCGAGGAGGAGGATGGAGGTGCCTGCATCCGTTATGCGTTCAATCTCCACTGAATCGAAGCCGAAGTTCTCGGTAATGCTCCACTGTAGGCTCACGGCCCCTTCGCTATCAACAGATCCCGACATTACCGCTTCTCCGAGCGGCTCATTTCCTGTGATGAGCACCTGGCTGACACGAGATATGAGTTCCGGAATTCGTTCATAGTTGTTGTCTCCCGGGCAGGCCGTTTGACTGAAGTCTCTGTGTCCCCGAATGAATTGTGCTTGCACGCCATATCGTTCACTCAGGAAAGCGAACAGATTGATATACGTTGCAAAGGCCTCGGGAGTGATCTGCTGCTCGCAGTTCGAGCCTTCTGGCGGGTGATAACACCCCATGATCACTACTCCAATGTTGCCTGTGTTGGCCCCACCGACGTGCGCGCCTTGTGCCAGAACAGGTACCTGATTCAGCGATGTGCTGTTATCCATGAAGGGGCGACCTTGATAAAGTCGGCCTCCACGGTCGATTCCGAACTGGTAGCCGATATCGCTCCATCCACGCACATTCTGATGGAGATCCTGCATGGCTCGCATTTGGGCTTTGCCTTCCTCTTCGGTTTCCGCCGAATAGCCCGCGGCATGATGCCAGGTCATGAAATCGTACGAAGGACGTGCCAGGTTTACCGGAGAACCTCGAATGGCCTGGGCTCCCCATTGGGCACGTGTGATGAGCGGAGGGGGGATGATTGTGCCCGTCTTGGCACGGACCAACGGTGCGACGTCTGAAGGAGCTTGCTCTGCTGCGTGTGCCGTTGTGTCGAAAAAACCGACATCGCGGAGTACCAACGATCCATCGGCTGGAGCGAATGCACGGATTTCGAATCGAGTAGCAGAAAAAGGATTCGCTTCTCGGTATCCAGCGATAGCCGTACCTCCGGTTGCCGAGGGTACTACGATCATCGACTGCCACTTGGAATCCTGATTCTGTGGATCGAACCGGATGAGTACTTCTTCGATGAACGAATCGAATCCAATCTCTACGGCAATTCCGTCAACCGACGCGAAAGGAACTGCCCCGGTCATACCCACCGAAAGGCGTTTGCCGTTCTGCTGAGATGGTAAATCCTCTGCCACGACACGCACGTCCACCAAATCATCCAGAGCCTGAGCAGTAGCTGGAAGGGCCGTCAGCATAGAAGCAAGAAACAGCGCGACCAGTGTCGCGTGCAGGGACCGATTGATCATCACAAAAGGGTTCGGTGATCAGAATGTCAGGTTGAACGTGTACCAGTGGGTCTGTTCCAGTCGGCCAAAGTCGGCATAAGCATAATCGAAGCTGGCTCGGGTCGTTCGATCGACGCGCATGTTCAAACCGACACCCCAGGTCAAGCCTTGCTCGCCGTCCGCCTCGAATCGATTCCGATATCCCAGACGTAGCGCCAACAGGTTTCGAAAGGAATACTCCATTCCGGAATTGACGTACTGGCTGTTGTCATTCGGTGTGGCTGCATCCGTTGTAACCAACACCCTGTGGTCGGCCGTAGTGATCGCATCCCAGGCCAGGCCCACGCGGAAAAGCAAAGGTAAAGGGAAACGGTCCAGCAGGTATTCGGTGTTCACTACCTCAACATTGCCTTCCTGGTTCTGAGCCGGATCGACACTGAAGATGATATCGCGGCCACTCATTTGCATTTTGGGACCGAAATTGGACATGCTGGCGCCCAAGCGCAGATCTTCGTAGGGTGTCGTAAACAGGACCCCTATATCGAAGGCTGTAGCCGTAGCACTGCTGTGCCAGATCATTTCCCGTATGTATTTGACGGTTGTACCAATCGAAAAGCGGTCGGTCAAAGCACGTGCATAGGATATTTGAAGAGCCAGATCCTGCTTGCTGAACCGCTCACCAGTGCCTTCGGGCTCGGTGATGGTTCGAACCTTCATGTCTCCGGAATCTAGATATAGAAGGCTGGCCGCCAATGTGCCCATGCTGCCCAGGTTGAAGCCGACCGCCGCGTGACTGTAAGTGATGTCTGCCAGGTATTTTGTCGTGGAAAGCTGCAAAGCGCCACCTCGCACTTTGCTCAGACCAGCCGGATTCCAATACAAGGCCGATAGGTCGTTGGCTTCTGCAGCGAAGCTGCCGCCCATGGCCACGGCTCGGGCACCAACACCGATCTTCAGGAATTGAGCGGCCGTCGTTCCCACCTTGGTGATGGTTTCTGTTTCTCCGTCATTACTCAACTGTGCATTGGCCGGTAACGCGAGCAATGCGACAATAATGATGGCAAACAGCGGTTTCATGAACTGCATGGAATTGAATTGATTGGCCGTCATTTGATCACCGCAAATTTTCCGATGAACGACCCTTCGGCCGAGTCTACATGGTAGATGTAGAGCCCGTAGGCGATGTTCATGTTGTCCTTGGTCCGCAGATCCCAAAACGCCTTACCATCGTCCAGCGTGCTGTTGTGTAAGATGGTGTCAACGAGCTCGCCAGCAAGCGAGTAAATGCGAATCGTAGCCTCGGCGGGCACGTTGGCGAAATACAGGCGGCGATCTCCGCGTTGAGACCTTGACGTCGGATTGCGTGGTTCAAGTTGATTCGTTGCCACGTAGGGGTTGGGCACGACGTAAATATCGTTCAACTCCTGTGCGAGCAGCTCCGAGTCTGTGTCTGCAGCGATGGTGGAGAACTCGAAGGCGTCATCGGCTCCAAATGGTTTGCGGGTCGCCACGTAGAACACGTCGCCCGATCCCGGGGATACCCCGAGGTCGTCCAATGTCACTTGCCACGAGGCCAGCAGACGGTCGTCTACGATGTCCAGGAAGATGATGGTCTCGTTGACATCCCACTCGCCATCCCTGTCCAGATCAGTCACGAAGACATCAATGGGCTGATTTCCCTTGGTAACGTTGACCACGCGAAAGGGAAGGGGCAAGTTGTTGGAAAAGCCCTGTGAAACGATGCTGTTGTCAAATGTGATTTCGTAGTCGAACGGCTGCCGAGTTCGTCCCGGACCTGCTCTAGCCGTTTCCACGGTGTACGTGATGCCTTGTCCGCCGCTCAACCAACCGGTTCCACCTTCTTCGATCACCAGCTCATCATCCATTACAAAAAGGTGCATTCCGTCGAATACCGGGTTGGCTTCCTCGCCGCCGAGGAGACGGCTGCCGGCGATGGGTCGATACCGGAACATGGCCGTCAGCGAATCGCCGTCTGCAACGTTCGACCCAATGACCTGCACTGAACCCGTTTCGGGGACAAGCTCATAGTCCGTTCCTGCTACGAGGACAGAACCATCTTCTCTTGCCAGGACGAAGGATCCTTCACTGATATTGCGGAAACCCAGGGCGCTTGTCTTACCAACCAACGCACGAATCTTCGTGGTGATGGTGCCCTGGTCTTCCACGGAGTAGCGAACGCCAGAGGGCGAATCCTCGAAGGTCAGACGGTATCGACCGCCGCTCTTGACCGAGAGCTCATCTATGATTCGCACTGAGATATCCCCAGAACCGAATCCGCTCTCCCGTTGCAATCCTCCAGCAGCTTCGATCGAAGGGGCCACATATCCAGCGACGCGCGGTCTTGGAATGACACTCGCCGTGTTGGTATCGAAGATATACGAGTCTGTGACAGGGTTGAACGTGATCGTCTTGGCTGTCTCGGAGGGCGGAATGCCGTTGGCAAAGTCCGAATCGCTTCCGGGTGCGTAGCCGCGATCGTAAGCAGTTACAGCATAGTAGTAGGTCTGTCCGTTGATGACGTCGGTATCTTCGTAGGTGTGGAAGAGTCCGGTGTCATCGCCGAGGTCGAAAGACACACCCCGATTCTGGAATGGGATAGGGCTGGGACCCGACAGGCCATTATCAAGGTCAAACTTCGCTTCCACGCCCAGCTCATTTTGCAAGGGCTGGAAAAGGAATTTTGATCCGTTGATATCCGTGATTACTTGCTGATCGCTGAACTCGTGGTCAGTCGATCGATAGATGGCATATCCTTCGAAATCCTGGTCACGGGACAATGGATCAACTGAGGCCTCGGCCGCGCTGTCCCAGTAAAGAGTGACCTTGTCATCGTCGGCTACCGCTTGCAGCGTAGGTTTACTCGGTGGACGCGCGAAGCGATACCCCACGTCGAAAATCTGCTGTACGGTTTCAGCATTCAGGCGCAGGTCAGAAAGGTTTTCTCCTACAATCAGGGCAATAGAGAAGCGCTTGGTTTCACCAGCTCGGAGGGGGAAATCACCAGAACCATACAGGAAGACATAATCACCAGGTTCGGCTGGAATCTCATCAAAGCGCCCGGGAGTGACCCATTGATAAACGCGTTCGTCATCGCTCACGCGAGAACCAGCGAATCGCGGTGAAGCGAAAGAGGTCAGCCCGATCATGTCGGACTCATCGATATCCGTGAACTCGAAATTCGGCTCACCTGGCTTCGTGATATCGAACTGGTCACCGGCCGTAGGGAATCCATCGTCTTCGCCTTGGTCGCCGGTACCCGGTATGCCGTCCATGCCTACGTCGTCGCGCTCGGGATCCCAGTCGTTGTCGTTGTCGATGCCATCCGTCCACGACTCATCGATCATTCCGTCGTCATCGTTGTCAATCCCGTCACCAGGGTAGAAGGTGCCGTTGATGATCTCATTGCCTAAGCCTGGGCTTTCGAGGAATTTATACCCGAAATAGCCAGGAATACGACCCGGAACGTCTCCTACCAGGTTGTTGTCCCAAGCGAAGACCATGTTGCGTTGTGTATCGAAGGCCGCTTTGTCATCTGCCCAATCGCCAGGGCCGCCAACGTGTGGGTCGCCCCACATGCCGAAGGTCACTTTGTCCAGATCCTTTTCGCTCTTGTTGGAAATCTTGTAGACGAGGAAAATGGCATCCTCAGCCAATGGGTTGGCCCACTGGTAGAGCCGTACTTCGACTTCGAGGCCAAGTCCACGGCTGGTGGAGTCGGATGGGAAAGGGTAGTAGGCGAATTCACGATTCGCATAGTCGTTCATGAAGTAGAGCGCTTCCTTGTCTGCATTCGAGGCTCCTTGCTGCAGCGCGCCCGGCCACACGTACTCTTTAAGGTTGTCGTTGTACCAGCTGTCCGGCCACGAATCAGGACGACCATCCAGGTTGTTATCTGGAGCGTCAGATACAGGAATTTGGTCAGATTCAGGGCTAACGACTTCGAGCCCAGCAAATGAGCCGACAGGCTGTGCACAAGGGATGGGGTGCCAGCCCCAGCGTTCCGAGCGATCCGGAGAGACTTCACCTCCATTGGAGGCAATACCATCCGAAATGATGTGCATTACGTAGACGGGATTTCCATTCTCGTCCAGGACAGGACGTCCCTCTTCATCGACCTGAACGACACTTTTAGGGTCTCTACGACCTTCATCAACGATTTCGGCGGCAACAAATGGTCCGAATTCATATCCGTATCCGAGACCATTCCAAACGATGTCCGTGATGGTGTTTCCCGGAGCAGAAATGGAGCCAAAGTTGAGGATTTGGGTCGTGATGCGGTTTCCGTTCAGGATGACGTCTCGTCGATCCGTATTGTCCTCAAAGCAATCAGAAATTGCTGCAGGGCCGCCTTTTGCCGACTGCCTGTTGATCCATTGTCTCAAATCCCGATAGTCCTGCCCACGCTCACGGTCTTGAGCAAGGAGGGAAGAGGGAGCTGCCAGGAGAAGTCCCAGGAATAGCAGGAAAGCTGCGCGATAGTTCATTCGACTCGATGCGAGTTGACGTGTATAGTTCATGATCAATCAGAAGTTGACCGTGGCGCCAAGACGGACTTCGCGCGGGGAGCTGTAGTAGTGCGGCCGGGTGTTGTATTCATCCAGATCCGCGATGCCGGGAAGGCCGTAAGCAGGCTCCCAGGAGGCATGGATCCCACGCTCACCATTAAGCGAGTACGTCGCACGACCCGTGTCCGAGAACACGGAGCGCTCGTTCAATACATCCAGGACGTTGAAGACCTTTGCAAACAGACGCACCGACGCGTTGCCTTTGACTTGCACATCGTAATAGAGATGTGCATCCAATTTGATCAGGTTGGGCTTTCGCTCCTGGTTCGGTAGCTGATCAATCTTCTGATCGAAAAGCTGCGGCGTATACGGGTAGCCCGTCGAGTAGGATGATATCAAGGAGGCCCCCCAGCGACCTGGATCCATGAGCGTGACCGTACTGGAGATAATGTGCCGCTGATCGAAGCTCAGCGGGATCAACTCCAGCTCATTTTCACGTCCCGATAGGGAATTGAAGAAGAAGGCGTTTGTCTGGTTGTTGTTACCTTCAGCAATCTGGAAGGTATAGTCAACTGTCGCGGACAGCATGCCTTCACGCGAGCGGCGTTTGGTCAGCGCGAACGTAACGCCTTTGACGTTGGCGTAATCTCTATTGAGATAGATGTTGTAGACATCCTCCCCGGCAATCGTGCTGAACCGGATCGTCTGCAGGGCTAAATAATCACGGATGTCCTTGTAGAATCCTGTGATATTGAACGCTAGCTGGCTGGTGATTCCCTGCTGAAGTCCGAATTCGTACTGGACCGTACGCTCCGGGCGCATGTTCGTATTTCCGAACGTTGGCTGGGAGTTGACACCGAACTCGAATTCCGGGTTCAAGTACAGATTTCTCAAACGGGGCATCTGCGCGAAGTGACCGTAGGAGAAGTGGATGATGCCGGTTTCAGTGATCGGGAAAGAAACTCCGAGGCGCGGCATGATCAGCTGCGTTGCTTTGGCATCGCGAGCAATCTCTTCGAATTCACCTTCTTTGACCGGTGGTTCGAGGATGTTGGGGAAGTAAAGACCGTTGGGTTGGAAGTACTCGTACCGAAGCCCAGCGTTGATGATGAAGTCGTCGAATTCCAGCTTGTCCTGCGCGTAGGCGCTGAATTCGAAAACTTGCTGGTCTTCGTACACATCGTGCGACGGTGTGTCGACATCGGGAACCGTAGGCGAGCGATAGGTGTCGCCGTCATAGAGGATCACGAAGTTGCGGCGATCAAGTGAGTGCTGATTGATCTCGAAGCCGAGCTTGGTCTCGTGAATGATTCCCAGCTGTTGTGTCAGATCACCTTTGATGCGAAGGGAACGGGAGGCCTCGCGCGTGTTGCCTTTCTGATCTCCGCCAAACAGGAACTGGTTGCCCGGGAAGCCGATGATGTCTCCTGAAGAGACGTAGAGCGGATTGTATGGATCCTCATACAGGAACGTCTTGGATTCGTTGGTCGCGTAGGACACGCGCAACGTGTAGAATGCGCGTTCTGTGAGCGTCTGCGTCCAATGGAGGCTGTGATTGTAGCTGCGATTCCGGTTCGTCCGGGTACCGTTCGGGTTGAACTTGTAAGCAAAGCTGTAGAGTTTGCTCTTGGCGCCGTCAGTCATGAACGAATACTCCAGCTTGCCGGTCGATATGGGGCGCATGCTGAATTTCGCTATGAAGTTGCCGCTCTCACGAGGATTCAGCGCGGTATCTTTCCCGGGCAGCGGGTCATTTTCACCGTACTCATACCACGGCTTACCGTGCAACTCGTAATACCATGCAGGGCCATCGTAATCAGGAATAAACTCCTTTATGGTATCCAAAAGCTGCGGACTACCATTGAAATTGGCCGAGTCAGAGGGAAGAAATAAGTCACGACCGAATCGGGTGCCCTTGTTCTCGTCAAAACGTCCTGA
>JAURNP010000072.1 GCA_030830105.1 Rhodothermales bacterium
TCATCCAGGGTTGTGGCTCCAATGGACTGGATTTCGCCACGAGCGAGCGCTGGCTTGAACATGTTCGACGCGTCCAAACTGCCGGATGCGCCGCCTGCTCCAACAATCGTGTGGAGTTCGTCAATGAAGAGGATGACATCAGGGCTCTTTTCGAGCTCATTCATCACCGCTTTCATACGCTCCTCGAATTGACCACGGTACTTGGTACCTGCGACTAGGGCCGCGAGGTCGAGCGTAACGATTCGTTTGTCAAAGAGGACACGGCTGACTTTACGTCCAACGATGCGCATCGCCAGTCCTTCTGCGATGGCGGTTTTACCAACGCCTGGCTCACCGATCAGTACGGGGTTGTTCTTTTTACGGCGGGAGAGGACCTGAGCAACACGCTCGATTTCCGCAGCTCGTCCAACAACCGGGTCGAGCTTGTCTTCCTCTGCCAAAACCGTCAAATCCCTCCCAAAGTTGTCCAGGACCGGCGTTTTGCTCTTTTCACCCTTGCCTTCGCGTCCCTTTCCACCTGAGCCGCGGCCGGATGAGGAAGATGATCCCTTACTGCCGCTTCCACCGCCACCGCCGGGTGTGCTTGAGCTGGCACGCGTTGTCGGAGCTTTACCGGAAATGATGGTATCCAGTTCGGAGCGCACCCCGTCGTAGGTGACGGAGAAACCTTGCTGCAAAATTTGTGCAGCCAGATTCTCATCGTCTCGAAGAAGGGACAGAAGCAGATGCTCGGTCCCAATAACGTCGCTTTTGTAAAGTTTGGCCTCGAGGTAAGTGATTTTAAGCACCTTCTCAGCCTGCTTGGTCAGCGGAATATTTCCGACCGTCAACGTGCCACCTGTGCTTCTGACCGTGTCCTCGATGGACTTTTTAAGCTTGAAAAGGTCGCAGCCCAGGTTACGCAGGATCTTGACGGCAATTCCTTCGCCTTCCCGGATGATGCCGAGTAGTAGATGCTCGGTTCCGATGTAGTCGTGACCGAGGCGAATTGCCTCCTCACGGCTGTAGGAAATGACGTCGCGGACGCGATTTGAAAAGTTTCCTTCCATAAGATTCATGCGTGTCGGAAGTATCAGGGTCCGACGGGTATAAGGCAGGAGAGAGTGGCGCTAGGGTGCGCTTATGTCTTTACCGATGGTCACGTCGATCCGGGTCCAGAGTGCAGGATCAGGCCGAAAAGCTCGAGCCACAGCCACAAGTGGCTGTGGCGTTCGGATTGTCGAATGTAAATCCGCGAGCGTTGAGTCCGTCTTGGTAATCGACAGTTGTCCCCATCAGGTAAAGGCCGTGGCGCTTGTCCATGTAGACGTGTATGCCGTCGACTTCGAACTCTATATCATGGTCGCGCTTGCGATCGAAGCCGAGGATGTAGCTCATCCCCGAGCAACCACCTCCCTTGGCACCCACGCGCAGGTGGTAGCCATCCGGGATGTTCTTGCTGCTCATGATGTTGCGGATCTCATCGGCGGCGCGACCAGTGAGGGACACCGGTCCGGTGCTCTCCACCGTTCTTTCCGCGCTATTTTCTACTGCAACCGTACTCATAGTCTTGGTAAAGCCTTGGTTCGCTGCGTGGTACAATGATCAGTGAGCGTGCAACGGTACCCAGATGGGGCTGTTCCGGTGCGCAGGGGCTGCAGCGCGCATGATCGAGGTCAATCGGGCAAGAGGAAGAGCCCCGTTGCTCCAAGGCAACACGGCGTGTTGGCGATGATCCCGCGGACCGCAGGGTATTTGTACCCTGTATACATCAGACTGCGGTTTCAAGAACTACTCGCGGCGCGTCCCATCGGCATTCAAACGCGGGACATCAGGACAGGGAAGCCTTCCGTTGAAGCAGATTAACGATGGTGTTTCCGAGCAGGATAGAGGCCGGTGTCATGGCTGTTTCGTCGATATCGAAACGTGAATCATGAAGGACGTGGGCCGTATCTGGACTGTTGCGGGTACCAATGCGGATCAGGGCACCCGGGATGTGATCCAGATAGTGCGCGAAGTCCTCGGCTCCCATGCTGGGGACAGGGATATCGAAGATCGCGTCACTGCCACGCTCCTCCAGGATGGTCTCTCGAATGATATCAATCAATTCGGCATCATTAACCACAGGTGGCGAACCAAGGTCGAAGTCCACCTCGACTGTCGCTCCGTGGCCTTCGCCCACATATTTGGCCGTACGCTCGATTTGTTGCTTGAACACATCCCGATCTTCGTTGGCCGTGCATCGGAATGTCCCACCAAATTCAGCTTCGTCGGGGATCACATTGTAGGCTTCGCCGGCGCGCATGCGACAGATAGCAACGACCGCAGGTTTTCTCGGGTCTGAAATGCGTCCGAGCATCTGATACATGTCGGACATGATCTGGGTAGCAATCCAAATGGGGTCCGTAGCCTGATGCGGACGCGCAGAATGGCCTGTTGAACCCGCTATTACGCGGACCCGGAACCGGTCTGCTGAAGCGGTAACCGCGCCTGTCATCAAACCGTATCTGCCTGATTCGACGGTAGGATCAACATGAGAAGCATAGACCGCTGACATGCCCTCGAGCAAACCGTCTTTGATCATCAGCGGAGCGCCACTGGGAATACCTTCCTCGTTGGGCTGGAAGAACACACGCGCGGTGCCGTGAAGTCGATCTCTATGGTGGTCCAGATATACGGCTACGCCAATGGCCATTGCCGTATGAGCATCATGGCCACAAAGGTGCGCAATTCCATCGTTGACAGACTTGTACTCGACGGATTTCTGATCCTGGATAGGCAGTGCATCGATGTCAGCGCGATAGCCGACCATTGGACCCGGGTGGTCGCCGACGATGTCTACATACAACCCGGTCTCTGCCAGAGGGCCTACTACGGTCAAGCCATGCGTCTCGAGAATGGCACGAATGAACTTCGACGTATTGAACTCATGCAGGCCCAATTCCGGATTCTGGTGGAGATGCCGCCGGACACGGACCAGAAGCGTGGCCAGCTGCTCGGGCTCTGTCAGGTCACCTTTCAGAACGTGCTCAATCTCGGAGGGTGCTTCGACGTTGATGGCGGTCAATGGCATGAAGTGGCAATACTTGGAAACGGCCCAGGGCGCTCAGTGACTGATTTCGGCGGATCGACCTTGCAGGAGTCCCGTGGACAGGCCGCAAGAAGTCAGCATCGGGTGTCTGAAACGGCGGGTTTCGACCGGGGAATATACGATGGTGAGAAGTTGGAGTTCATCCCCCGTTTCGGAGTAATACTCCTGAGGCGGTGACTTCAAACCATACCCCATCTTTTCCGGAGAAACCACTCTACACTCAGCAGGAGTAGAATCAAGATCAGGAAGGGATATCGCTGCCAAAGACGAATCTGTTCCATCGAGACCTGAGTAACCGGCTGGAAAGTGGGACTCGTTCGGACGGCTTCTTCGAGTCCTCTGGCATCTTCTACGGCATGGATACTACCGCCAGATCGGGAGGAAATTTGGCGCAACAAGTCGAAGTCAGCCTGTGTCTGGCGAAATTCTACGGTTCGGCGTCCTATGGTAACAGATCCGGTATCGCTTCCTAATTCCGTCTCATCGAGCCTGGCCGTCGCTGAGTACGCGTAGGTGCCAGCGGGCAGGACGCCCATATCGAGTGCGTACCGACCGTTGCCTCGTGGCTGCATTTCGTATGGGAAAACCTGGCCCTGCTCACTGGTCAATTGAACCGAAAGGGAGGCGTCGGATACCGGACGAAGAGCTTCGTCGTACACCTCTCCTCTGAGCAAGACAGGCTCGCCTTCGGCAAACGAAGACTCTGTCGGTTCGACCCGTACCAAGCGGTCATCGTCGGCCGCGTAGAGCCATTGGATGATATTGTCCACTACCTGGCTGAAACGAGCCGCATCTGCCTCCAGGTCCTCCGGGACAATCTGCCAACGCCAAAACCCATGAGCCGTCATTGCCGCAGATTTAACGATTCCCCGTCGCATTACGACCAGGACAGGGTCAGGCAGGGACACGCCCCGGATTTGCGAGGTGGCCAAGACGGTAGCTCCGGCGGCCGCTTCCCAAACGCTCTCACTGAGGGATAGGGGAGGAAGACGTCGCCATCGGCTGCCATCTCGACGGTCATCAATGTCGAAAACCGCGTGGGAAGCGGCCGCCGGGGTTTGATCAAAGGTCCCGGGGACGAAAGACGAGCGAGGCGTTGTTATGGATGCTGGAAGCAGGGGAGCCAGACTCTGCTGGAGTCGGGCCGGGTTGCTAGATCTGTCGTGAACGTAAAAAATGGGTACACCACCCGAGACAGCATCTGCCAGCGATTGCGCTTCCGTGGGCGTGGTGGCATCTCCCGGAAAACCAACGGCAATCACCAGATCCGATTCCTCAAATGAAGTTGGAAATTCTCCCTCGTGCCAGCTTCCATCTGGCTTCTGAGTTCGGATGGTCAGCGTAGCCGTGTCGTCTTGTGAAATCAGTCGAGAAAGGGCTGCGACGTCCGGCGAAGGACCACCAGCAAGTAAAAGGATAGACTTTTTTTGATCGAGGACACGCACTTCGAATCGAGATTCATTGTTGCGATACGTCGCCTCCTCTCGAAAACGGGTAATCACTACGTTCAGGTCGCGCCGACCGGCCTCGCCCGATTCAAAGGTCAACTCAACCGATGTCTCGGCGCCAGTGGGAGGTAGCATGCCACTGGCAGTCGAGAGGATTGCACCGTTTTCCAGAAGTGTGACTTGGAACGGAGCGCTGTCATACCCATCATTGCGAACACGCACCAGAACGGGAACTTCAAGGCCAGAATACGTGAGTTCATTGGTGATGACGCCTTCAATCCGTACGTCGCGACGCGCGGAAGAATCTCCGTGGGCCACCGTGAAGATGGGGACGGGGAAGCGCTCGGCAGTGTGAAGCGGGTTGGCTCCCGCGTTGTACAAGCCATCACTGGCCAAGATGACTGCAGCAAGCGGCTGATCGGCCAGAGTCGTCACTACCTCTGAAAGAGCGGAGGCGATATCTGTTCGGTCGAGTCCGAAAGCAAGGGAATCCAAAGAGTTGACAGCATTCAGTCGCGAACCAAAACCGAAAGCTCGAACGTCCATTGCTGATGTTGCCCGGTTCAGCGCGCTGAGTACGTCGTTCGTAGAAGGGCCCGAAGCAGCCAACAATGAGTCGGCCAGCAGCATGCTTTCTGATTGATCGACAAGGACCGCCACGACTGGCTCTTGCGTGGTAGCGCGGGACCGTTGGAAGATCGGCTCAAAGATCAGAAACAGGACGACGAAGAGCGTCACGAATCGCAAGGTGCCCAGCGTGGCCCGACGCGCTACAGTTATATGGGGAATGGTAGTACGGTAGCTCCAGAAAGCGACTGCAGCCGCAAGTAATGCGGCCAGAATCAGAAGCCAAGGCGATGATCCGAAGGAAAGGTCCAAGGGTCGAGACGGGGGAAAGAGTGCTACTACAGGTAAGGAAGGGCCAAATAAATCATGTACCCCAGGAATCCGGTTAGCAAGAGCAGCCCTCCGGGCCGCGCCAATCGGTGATTTCGGCGGGCGAGTGGGTAGAGGAGCAGCGAGAAACCGATCATGACAGGCATGTGCAGCGCAAGTGTCTGGTCGTCGACTTCCATGGGTTGAATGATGGCCACGACGCCGATTACGAAAAGAATGTTCAAGAGGTTGCTGCCCAAAATATTACCCACGGAAAGGTCGGCTTCCTCCTTGGCGGAGGCCATCAGGCTTGCTGCCAACTCTGGCAAGCTCGTTCCGATCGCGACGATGGTCAGCCCGATGATGACCGGTGCAATACTGAGTATTTCAGCCATGGAAACCGCTGCTTGAACCATCAGGCGGGCACCGATGGCCAGTGCGGCCATTCCGGCAACGATGAGTAGGACCCGCATGAACGGCCCCGTCTTCTCATCGTGCAGCCACTTTTTGAGACCGGAGTGCGGTACGAACAAGGGGTCATCCTGGGCAGGAGAAGCCGTCACAGTATTTATAGGGGAGGTCGAGCCGGCGTCCTTGATGACGAACACCAGGAATGCCACGAGACCAGCAACCAGAATCATCCCATCAGTGCGAGCGATGTTTCCGTCCAGCGCCAGCATGTAAAACAACCCCGTCGCAGCAAGCATGATCGGATACTCCTTCTTCAAGGCACTGCCGTCAAACGTCAACGGCATCAGAAAGGAGCTTACTCCCAGGATCAGTGCGATGTTGGCAATATTCGACCCGACGATGTTACCGATGGCAAGGCCGTCTTCCTCAGCCGCCACCGCGAACAGGTTGAGCAGGAATTCGGGAAGGGAAGTGCCCAGAGCGACAATGGTAAGGCCGATAATGAGCGGTCGGATTCCAAATCGCTTGGCAATTTCGGAGGCGCCGTCAATCAGCCAGTCTGCACCCAAGTACAGAATGCCCAGGCCAAGGATGAATACAACGATCTGGGAGAGCATGAAGCGAGCAGCCGATTGGAAAGGCCCTTCAAAACCGGAGGCAGGAGGGGAGGTTCCTATTGCGAATTACGAACCGTCTGCCGAGCGGAGTCCCGCTCCCGTAAATGCGCCCGGCAACAATTCCGCAACGCTCATCGAAATCGGGGACTCTGCACTCATATCAATCCACACCGTCGCTTGAGGCGCCAGTTCGGCCATCACCTGCCGGCATGCGCCGCAGGGCGTTCCGCCTGGGTCCTTGAGACAAGAGACGAAGATCTCCGTTGCGGTGCCGTACCCGTACGCTACCGAGGAAGAAAGAGCATTTCGCTCTGCGCAAAGAATCTGGGACCAGTCGGAGTGTTCGACATTGACCCCGGGCACATGTTTGTTGTCTCCGGTGCGAACAACCGAACCAACGGGAAAATCAGATTGCGGTGTGTGTGCGAGATCTGAAACGAACCGGGCTCGCTCAATACCTTCAGATGGCGAAACTCCCCAATCCTCCATCAGAGGAGACAGCGTCTCGGTTGGTTCCGGCAAAGCATCTCCCGTTGTGATCACGGTCGCGGTACGATGCTGCCAGTCAAATTCGGGCATCTCTGAAAGCCATGCTTTTTCACCGGCAGTGAATGGCTGGCTTTGCACAATGGCCACCACGTCTACTCTGCCTACGGCGTGCAACGTCGTCCACGCGTTTATCAAGGCGGAAATGGTCAGCTGGAACGAAGCATTTTCTACGCGACATCCGTGGACGACCGAACCGTCTTCGAGCAAAATGACACATCCTTCTTCCTTGTCAGAGTAGGGCACATACGATCGGCCCGCCGACTGAGCAGCTAGATCGGCAAGAATGGAATAGGTGGCATCGTTTTTTCTCATGCTGCAATATACGTGCATGATCATGAGAGGTTGGATATCGCACATCCCGAGGAGACGCAGCGAGCAAATCGGATTTTCGTTTGTCTGATTCTTGACATGCACCTGCATGACTCTCGTTCAGAACGAAGTATCTTGCTTCCATGCCGGGATGGCGGAATAGGTAGACGCAACGGACTTAAAATCCGTTGGGAGGTAACTCCCGTGCGGGTTCGAGCCCCGCTCCCGGTACCATGCAGACATGAAGATCATGCGGCTAAGGCAGCTTGATTTAGGAAGATGTTTCGGTCGATTATCAGGAACATTGGAACGCCTGATGGGTGATTCAGACCATGTATTCTGACCTGAAGACTCCGCTTACCCGACGGCAGGCGACGCATTTGTTGCGGCGCGCCTGCGCGAACGTCGACCCTGATCGTATCGCAGACGCGCAGGGAAAAACGGCGCGAGAAGTGGCTGAGGCCTGGATTGCCGAACCGCTTTCTACGGCGTTGTATCCATCGCCCTCCTGGCTTTACACGTTGTACCCGCCACAAGGAGCATCAGCCGAGGATGTAGCCGCCTTCAATGAGTCCAACACTTATTACGTCCAGGAAGTCCGGGAGAGATTCCTGCGTGATATGATGGCAGGTGGTTTGCGAGCCCGTATGACACTTTTCTGGCACAATCACTTTGTGACAGATGTCCGCAAGTATCGCTACGGCACGCTGGCTTACAAGTACCTGCAGCGCCTTACTCTCGGGGCTGTCGGAGACTTCAAGGCGCTGGCCCGAGGTTTTGTGAGAGACGGAGCCATGTTGTACTACCTGGACGGCCGCTTCAATCGAAAGAA
>JAURNP010000073.1 GCA_030830105.1 Rhodothermales bacterium
CGCTTGCGCTGCAGTATGTCCGAAGCGCAGGAACTCATTGATACCTATAACCGCAGCTTCCCGGCCGTGGCTTCCTTCTTGGTAGAACAGGTGGAGAAAGCCCGAGAAGTTGGTTATGCGGAAACGATGTTGGGTCGTCGGCGCTACTTGCCGGATATCAATGCCCGCAACCGCAACGTTCGGTCGGCCGCGGAGCGTGTAGCGGTAAATATGCCTATCCAGGGCACGCAAGCTGACATGATCAAGCGCGCTATGATCAACATCGATCGGATCCTGCAGGGTGATGATTTTCAGACGCGCATGCTTTTGCAGGTGCACGATGAACTTGTCTTCGAAGTACCAATCGACGAAGTCGAGCGCGTAACGAACATGGTGATCCGTGAAATGGCCGAGGCATTGCCGTTGGCTATTCCGGTTGAGGTCACCACAGGGACAGGATCCAATTGGCTGGAGGCCCACTGATGGCAGACGACACACCTATCTTCAATACGGGAGCACGCTCGTTTCCTGGTTTCACCTTGATTGAGAGCGATGGTGGCACCGACTGCTACGAGTTGGAAGCCAACGGCTTACAGGTACTTCTTTGCCCACAGGGTGAGGCGCGCGTGGCGACGGTCATGATCACGTATCGTGTGGGTAGTCGCCACGAGCGACAGGGCGAAACGGGGGCCACGCATTTCCTCGAGCACATGATGTTCAAGGGGACGGAGCGTTTCTCGAAGAAGAGCGGCACGACCATCTTCAACGCGTTGCAGGCGCGGGGTGCCCGGGTGAATGCCACCACCTGGAACGACCGAACTAATTATTACGAGCTGTTGCCAGAGGCCCACTTGGATCTGGCGCTGGAGATCGAAGCCGATCGCATGCGGAATCTGGCCCTCGACCCCGATGAGGTAGAGTCTGAGCGGACGGTGATTCTTAACGAATTTGACCGTGGCGAGAATCAACCGATCCGCAAGCTCTACCATGCGCTCTGGTCCAGCGCTTTCGAAGCCCACACGTACCATCACCCAACGATAGGGTGGCGTCAGGACATCGAGAACATCACGGCCGATGGGCTACGCAGCTTCTACGATCGTTTCTACTGGCCCAATAACGCGACCCTGTCCATCATTGGGGGCTTTGACTCAGAAAAAGTGATGGCGTCTGTTGCCTCGCAATTCGGATCTATTCCTTCCGGAGAAATCGCTCCTGAAATCGGAATTCGCGAACCCGAACAAGTGGGGGAACGCCGCACGACCATTCGCATGCAGGGTGGCATGCCGGCATTGATTTTGGGCTTCAAGTCCCCTGCGGCTACCGATGAAGCGGTTATGCCGTTGCATATGGCAGGAATGCTGCTGGGTAGTGGTCGCTCAAGCCGACTCTATCGACGTTTGGTGGATGGCGGGTTGGCAACCTCCGTTTCCGCAAGCGCTTCTTCCTTCCGGGATCCTGGACTGTTCACCGTATTGGCAATGTTGACGCCAGCAGCTGATCTGGAGCAAGTTGAATGTATTGTTGCCGAGGAATTGGACGTACTCCAGGAGGAAGAGGCATCCCCGGATGAATTGGAACGAGCGCTGGCTAAGCTGGAGGCAGAGACCCTCTACGCTCGTGACGGTTCGTTTTCGATGGCCTCGCAGCTTAATGAAGCCATTGCAGCAGGTGATTGGAAGCTCCTTACGCGCTTCTTATCAGCCGCACGCGCCGTTTCGCCTGATCAGATCAAGAAAGCCGCTCAGGACACGTTCAACGATGATCGGAAGACGGTGGCTGTTTATCGACCCAAGGCAGCTGAGGAGCTCGTTGGATAAGACTCAGACGTTTTCCAGAAGGGTCAGGAGGCGGTCCAGATCTGGTTTGTAGTCATGTAGCGGGAAAAGTCCAGCATTACCGGCCAGTACAGAGCCGTCTCCATCTACAACGAATGTTACGGGGAGTGCATACACGCCTCCGAACTCCTCGCCGAGTTCGCCGCGCGGATCCATTATCTGCGGATACTGCATCATGAAATCCTCCACGAAGGGGCGGATGATGTCGAAGCCCTCCTCATCCATCGAGACCCCGATGAACTGGAAGGGGCGATCTTTCCACTCCTCCTGCAGTGCTACGAATTCAGGGATCTCGACGATGCAGGGTCCACACCAGGTTGCCCAGAAGTTGACCACGGAAATCTTTCCCTCGAAGTCCGCTTTTGTGAGCCGTTCGCCATTCAGTCGCTCGTGATCAATCGATGGAAGCATGTCGATGGTCGGAATGCGACCCATCTCCGGGACGTTCGAGAATAATAGTCCATCGGTGTCCGAGCTCTCTGCGCATCCCATCAGGAGAACTACGGCGAAGAGCAGCGTAGCGAGCAGGCCACGAGGAAATCGGAATGTCGTCAGAAAAACCATGTTGCAAAAATTGGCCATCATGTAAAGGAGGCAGCAGGAGGTTCTCACACTGCCGGAGCCGACCGGTTCCGATGGCCCTCAAAAGGGTCATTCAAAAATCGTACGGCGGGGGCGGAGTAAGTGAACCCAATACGCAGTGCGCGAGTAAGTGCCCGCGTTACACGTTGTTCCACCCGAGACCTCTCGAACACGCTACCCGATGACGTCATTATTCGACCGCCCTTTCACCCCACTCCACTTACAGGCCGCGCATGCGAG
>JAURNP010000074.1 GCA_030830105.1 Rhodothermales bacterium
AGTCACACGTTATGGCCGAGCGAGGCGTCGAGTTTCGCTTGTCCAGGTTCTCGCCTGACGGAGCCTGGCTGGTTTTTGAACGGGGCGAGGCTGGGCTGGGTATAGTCAGCGTGCCGGATGGGATTCCCGCTGTGCTTTCAGAGGATGGCACCAATCCGACTTGGTTGGACGAGCGAACGATTGCGTTCAACAACGCTTCCGACATCGCCCTCGTTGATCGCGTGACGCGGGAGGTGACCACCGTCCTTGAATCTGGAGTAACATGGACCTTGAATGCCGTGGGCGATGGCCGACATGTATTTGTCAGCATGTATGACGCCGCCGGACCGCAGATGGGCATTTTTGACGTGAAGTCGCGTGAGTTGACCATACTGGGGCCCGGACTCGCACCCCGCTTTGTTAAGCCCGGGCACCTTCTCTTTCACGAGGTCGAGGAGCAGACGATTTGGTCGGATGCCAGGCCCGTTCTGGCTCAGGCGATTGATCTCGTGCGCGGAGTCCGAACGGTGCTGTCATCACCTGGCACCATCAACAACCCGGTCTGGTCGCCCGATGGCGAAGATATCTACTGGGGAGAGCACAACGGTCGCAATGATGTCGTGCTGAAGCGCGCTGTCAACGGAATGGCCGAGGTCGATACGGTCTACTCGTTGTCGTCCAGTCCAGAATGGGTGACGCCCGACGGTCGTTATCTCGGCATCATCCGGTTGACGAATGAGGGGTTGGGCGACCTGCAGGACCCGTCCCAATACATCCCCATCGCTGCCAAGGAGAATGTCACCGAAGTGCTCAGCCGCATTTCTAACGGCGGCAACCACGTGGCCTACACTTCCAGCGAAACGGGGGACTATCAGGTATTCGTCCAGACGATTCCCCCGACCGGCCGCTCATGGCAGGTGTCAATCGAAGGAGGCGAAGAGCCGCTCTGGTCCGCCAATGACGACACCATCTACTGGCGAAACGGCGACCAGCTGTTCAGCGCATCGGTGTCGTATGCGGATGGTGTGCCTTCTTTCGGAGGGCCTTCCGTGATCTTCGAGGGTGCCTTTGAGAATGTGCCTGGATACTCCATCGACATCTCCCCGTTGGATGGAAGGATCCTGATGGTGCGAAGCAACAGGGTAGAACGGGGTTTAAACCGTATCGAGATGATTACCAACTACCCAGCATTGCTGGATCAAGAATAACCAGCACCACCCTCGGGACATATCGCGTCTTTCACAGGAGCGCGAACTGAGATTATCCTTTCCGCAGGGCCTCCAGCTTCTCCAATCCCAGCTCATTCATCAGTGCGATGTTACGTGCCGGAATGCCCTGGACATCGGGGTGCCGCAAGGCAGCTTGCTCCACGTCCGCTTCCCGAATCAGGTGCAGCATCGGATAGGGAGAGCGGTTGGTGAAATTGGAAAGATCGCCGGGCTCAGTGCCTGCAAACTGATAGTTTGGATGAAAACTGGCGATCTGGATGTCGCCTTCCAGCTCCGTTTCGACAAGCACCTGATCGGCCACCGCAAGGAAGTCGAGGTACGCTCCAAAATCTGTCAGGGCGTTTGGGTGAACGATCAGCGTGGTGCCGATGGCCTCATCATCCCGGATCGACTCCAACTCGGATTCAAGCACGGGTACGAGCGACAACGCTGAATCTACATCTGTAACCATGATGCGCAGACGATCCCTGTCCACTTCGCGTCGAGCAAACGGGCAAAGATTCAACCCGATCACGAAGGTATTCACCCAATGACGGGTTTCAGCTATGACGATGTCAGTGTCCATCAAGGGGTCAGGATTGCATTTTCGCAACGCGCGGAAGGCTCCGTCCAAAGTACCAAGGGGATCACTGGGGCGACAGGATGCGGTCCAATTAGCACCTTGCTTTCACTCTTCCACCCCGATTCACCGTCGGGCGGAGCAAAACAGGGTATCTTTCGGTTTCTGGACAAGCCAGTCTGATTCGAACTTCGACGCCGCACCCCGATGATTGATCGTTATACCCGCCCCGAAATGGCCGAACTCTGGAGCGAAGAAGCCCAGTTCGATGCCTGGTTGGAAGTGGAAATTGCTGCTGCCGCAGCCTGGTCCAAGCTCGGGGTCATCCCGGCCGAGGATGTCGAGAAGATCCGCGAGAAGGCGACCTTCAACATCGATCGGATCCACGAAATCGAGGAGATCACCCGGCATGATGTGGTCGCTTTCACGCGCTCCGTCAGCGAAAGTCTGGGCGATGAGCGCAAGTGGGTGCACTACGGCCTGACGAGTTCGGACGTGGTCGATACCGCTTGGTCCGTGCGCCTGAAGAAGGCCAACGCCCTCATCCTGGAGCAAATCGATCGGATGATTGCCATTCTGGGTCGACGCGCCGACGAGCATCGGCACACGCTCGTGATGGGTCGCACGCACGGAGTTCACGCGGAGCCTACGACGTTTGGTGTGAAGTTGGCTCTTTATTACGACGAGATGCGCCGCAACAGGAAGCGTTTTGTCGACGCCGCTGAGGCCATGCGAGTGGGTAAGGTATCAGGGTCCGTAGGTACATTCGCTCACCTGCCCATGGAAGTCGAACAGTACACCTGCGAATTCTTGGGTCTGGAGCCTGCTCCCGTCTCAACGCAGGTGCTGCAGCGCGATCGGCATGCCTTCTACATGGCCACCTTGGCCGTGATCGGCGGCACGCTAGAGAAAATGGCGGTCGAAGTACGCGGGCTTCAGAAATCAGAGGTTCGCGAAGTCGAAGAAGCCTTTCGCAAGGGTCAGAAAGGGTCCTCGTCCATGCCGCACAAGCGCAATCCGGTTACGAGTGAAAACATCACTGGCTGCGCCCGTATGCTGCGCGGCTACATGGTGACTGCCTACGAGAACATGCCGCTCTGGCACGAGCGCGATATTTCGCACTCATCGGCCGAGCGGGTCATCCTCCCCGACGCTACAACAATCCTGCATTACGCTCTGAGTCGTTTTGCCGGATTGATGGACAACCTGGTCGTGTTCGACAACAACATGCGCCGCAACATGCAGCGCACGTTCGGCCTCTACAACAGCCAGCGCGTTTTGAATGCGCTGATCGAGAAGGGCCTGATGCGCGAGGATGCCTATGACCGGGTTCAGCCATGCGCGATGCAGGCCTGGGAGACTGAGGAGCAATTCAAGGACATTTGCCTCGAAAACGATGGCATTCGTGAGCACCTGAGCGCCGAGGAGATCGAAGCTTGCTTCGACGACGAATACCACCTCAAGCGCGTGGATGCCATTCTGGCACGGGTTGGGCTCTAGTCAGACGCTAAGGCGCGGGCCGACTACCTGATCCGCTCGTACGTGACGAAGTCATACCCATCGCGCTCATCGCGGCTGGTTTCCTCGTACTCCGTCCCGATCAGGTGGCGGTATTCCGGAAAGAAGACGTCTCCCTTGTGGTCGCCGTAGACCTCGGTCAATTCAAGGCGGTCAGCACGGCTCAGAAATTCCGCATACAGCGTGGCACCACCCGTGATGAAAATCCGCTCTACCTCGCTGGCCGCGACAAGGGCCTCGTCCACCGAGGGATAGACTTCGACGGAGGGCCACTCGGGCCAAGTCTTGGAGCGAGTGAGAACGAGATTGCGACGACCCGGGAGGGGTTTGCCCAGTTGATGCAGCACGGAGTCAAACGTGCGCTTTCCCATCAAGCAGGGCCAGCCTGAAGTGAGACTCTTGAAGTGCTTGAGGTCCTCCGGGATGTGCCAGGGAAGCTCCTGCCCTTTCCCGATCACCCGGTTCTCGGCACCAACCGCCGCAATGATCACCAACTCAGGCCCACTTTTCGCTAAACCGGTCATACCGCCACCGGGGCCTTGATCCTCGGATGGTACTGGTAGTTCACCAGTTCAAAATCCTCGTACTCGTAATCGAAGATGGATGCAGGCTTCTTGTTGATCTTGAGTTCGCACAAATCATAAGGGTCGCGCGCTAGCTGCTCCTCGATCTGGTCAAGATGGTTCAAGTAAATGTGCGCGTCGCCTATCGTATAGACCAGTTCGCCGACCTCCAGATCGCATTGCTGCGCAATCATATGCGTGAGAAGCGCATACTCGGCGATGTTGAAAGGTGCCCCCAAGAAGAGGTCATTCGACCGAACGTATAGCTGACAGCTCAGACGACCGTTGCCCACCCAGAACTGATAGAACATGTGGCAAGGTGGCAACGCCATGTCCTGCAGGTCTGAGACATTCCAGGCATTCACAATATGTCGGCGGGAATCAGGGTTGGTCTTGATGCCTTCGATCACGCGTTCGATCTGATTGATCGACTCCCCGTTCTGGCCGGCCCAGCTTACCCACTGTTTGCCATATACCGGACCGAGGTCGCCGTTTTCGGCTGCCCACGCATCCCAGATGTGGACGTTGTTGTCCACGAGGTACTGGATGTTGGTGCCGCCCTTCAGAAACCATAGCATCTCAATGGCCAGCCCCTTGAAATAGACTTTCTTTGTGGTCACGAGCGGAAATCCAGCCTGCAAGTCGAATCGCATCTGGTGGCCAAAGACTGACCTTGTTCCCGTGCCCGTTCGGTCTGACTTTTCAATGCCGTTATCGCGGACGTGGCGGAGGAGATCGAGGTAGGACTTCATGGACCGTTCTGGATAACCAGTGAAGAGCTGAAAAGGGCGGAACGTTTGGATTCGGATCGGAATAAAGGAGAACTTCAAACGATGCCATCATCCTAGGTCCTAAAGGTAATGCAGGAGCGAACCAACATCCCCCCCAATCTCCATCGACAACAGGGCGTAAACCACATGAACAAAGTGCTGGGGTACGCACACATGGTAGCCGCGGATGGCGTGGCCGAGGTATTCCTGACGGCCGAAGACTAGCA
>JAURNP010000075.1 GCA_030830105.1 Rhodothermales bacterium
AGGCATGGATCGAGTCGTTCTGGATGGGTACCCGCGAACCATCGAGCAGGCTGAATGGCTGGATGCCTTCTTAAAGGAGGGAGGGACGCAGCTGGATGCGGTGTTAAGCCTGGAGTGTCCGGCCGAGGTCATCGTTGATCGGTTGTCGAAGCGACGTGTGAACAAGGAAACGGGCGAAAACTACCACCTGGATTTCAAACCACCTCCCACCGATGTCGATCCGGATCTGATCATTCAGCGCAGAGACGACATGCCAGATGCAATCAAGCATCGACTCGAAATTTATGATAACGAGACGCATCCCGTACAGGACTGGTATCGGCAGCGAGGTATGCTCAAGGAGATCAATGGAGATGGTTCGTTCGAGGAGGTCTTTGAGCGGATCCGAGTCGCCATTCAGGAAGCCGAGTCGGCCCACTGAGCAATCCCGATGTCATAGCGTCTTTCCTGGCAGACAACGCCGAAGCGTTCGAGGCCGAATTGTCGTCCGTAGTGACGCGCATGGATCCCGAGCGCCTGTACGCGCCGGCCAAATACATTCTCGCTGGCCAAGGAAAGCGATTTCGCCCGCATTTGGTTCTCTCAGCGAGTTCTCTATTTGATGGGGATCGGCACGTTGCGCTCAAAGCGGCGGCTGCCGTTGAAGTGTTCCACATTTTCACTCTTGTCCATGACGACATCATGGACCATGCGGACACGCGTCGGGGCCGTGACACGATTCATCTGAAATGGGATGAGCCTACTGCTATTCTTACGGGTGACTATCTGCTCGGAAGAACGGTCGATCTTCTTTTAGCCTTTCCAGACAATCGGCTGCGAGCCGCTGTTACCCTTCTCTCCGAGACGGTTCGCAAACTGTGCGAAGGGCAGGTGCGCGACATGGCTTTCGAAGATCGAAATGATGTTACACTCGAAGAGTACCTGGTCATGATCGACCAGAAGACATCTGCTTTATTGGAGTGCTCCCTGATGTTGGGAGGAATGACGGGCTCAGTCTCCGAAGCCGACCTGGGTGCTCTTCAGCAGGTTGGACACCATCTGGGTCGAGCCTTCCAGATACAGGACGATCTCTTGGATCTTGTAGCGGACTCCGAGAAATGGGGAAAACCCGTAGGTGGCGATCTGATGGCCGCTAAGAAGACATGGTTGTTGCTCAATGCACTGGCCACTTCCAGCGATGATGCAGAGTGGTTCGCTGCCATGGTCGACAGGGGAGGAGCGCTTCCTGAGGAGATTGTAGAAGCGCGCCGCCGGATGGATGACCTTGGGATTATCGAATCAGCCCGAGAAGCGGTTATATTCCATTCGAGTGAGGCCTTGAAATTGATCCAAGCCTTGCCAGAAGGACTTGGCCAAGGCAGCTTGGTCGCTCTCACCCGCAAGATGCAAAAACGACTGCACTGAGCCCGATTACGCGATGATTGAAAAAGAAGTCACAGTGACCAATCGGGCCGGCCTGCATACCAGGCCGGCGTCCATGATTGTGAGGACAGCCTCCCAATTTCAATCGGAATTTTTTATCCAGAAGGATGGCTACGAAATCAACGGCAAGAGCATTATCGGAGTAATGACGCTGGCTGCCGAACAAGGGGCCACACTGACGCTGGTTTTTGAGGGGTCTGACGAACAAGAAGCCCTTGTAGCGATGGAGGCCATTTTCGAAGATGGTTTCGGAGAGGTAAAGTAGCATCCGGATTTGTCTGGACCCGAAAGGCCCCGGATACCACAACACACGCGCCATGATGGATTCGCAGAAGACATCCGAAGAGGGCACGGTCTCGAAGGGGATTGGTGTTTCACCTGGCATTGCCATCGGGCCGGCGTATCTGTACGCTCGCGTTTCTTTTGACGTAGAAGCGCAAGCGGTTGACCCGGAGAAGATCGAACACGAGAAGCAGCGTTTTGAGGATGCTGTTCGAAAGGCCGAACGCGACCTGCACAAAATCATCGCCGTTACCCGTGAGAAGCTGGGTGAGGATAGCGCGACGATTTTCGAAGCGCAGCTGATGATGTTGCGGGATCAGGCCATGTATCCGGAGGTCATCGCTTTCATTGAGAGTAAAGGTATCAATGCCGGATACGCCGTCCAGAGCGTGATGAGCAAGCATCGGCAAGTTATGGAGGCGTCTGACTCCGAATACTTGAGAGAGCGCTCTAACGATTTGCTGGACATCCAGGATCGCATTATCCGACACTTGCGCAGAGGACGCATCCTTTCAGCGGTCGACGAAAATTCGATTGTGATCGCCGAGAATCTGACAGCTGCGGATATCATCCTTTTCAGTAGGCGCGGAATTCTTGGATGCGCCATGGACTTCGGTGGACCTACGTCACACGTTTCCATTATGGCGCGTGCACTGGGCGTCCCGGCAATCGTGAGTACCCACAATGCAACGTCCAAGGTGTCGACCGGCGATTTGGTAGTCGTCGATGGCATCCGTGGCGAACTGATTGTGAATCCGGATGAGGACACGCTGGCAGCCTATCGGGTCAAGCAGGAGCGGTATGCTCGGCTGCAACAGCAGGATCGTCAGCTGATGGATCTGCCCTCGGAGACGTTGGATGGACATTCGATTGAGTTGCAGGCTAATCTGGAGCTTCGAGAGGAAATTCCGCTTCTGGAAGAGAACGGAGCCAAAGGAATCGGGCTTTTTCGAACTGAAATGCTCCTGCTCATGGAAGGGCGTGCTCTGGTGACCGAAGAAGAGCAAGCGCTTGAATATTCAAAGGTGATTGATGCCGTAACCCCGCACACCACCACGTTTCGGGTTTTGGATCTCGGTGGTGACAAACTTCTACCGATGGGGCATCGTGAGCACAATCCGTTTCTGGGATGGCGTGGTATCCGCATCATGCTGGACAAGCCGGAATTGCTGGTACCACAACTCAAAGCCATCCTCAGGGCCAGTGCAAAGGGCCCAACGCGCATTCTGCTGCCCATGGTAACGCAGATATCCGAGGTGCGCCGATTCAAGGAAGTATGGGCGGACACCATGGACACGCTTACCCGGGAGGGCGTACCGTTTGATTCGGATATCCCGGTCGGGGTGATGGTGGAAGTGCCCTCCGTCGCCTTGCAGGCTCGACTGTTTGCTGAGGAGGTCGATTTCTTTTCTATCGGCACGAATGACTTGACGCAATACGTGTTGGCTGTGGATCGCGGCAACGATATGGTGGCTGAGATCTACGATGAACTGCACCCAGCCGTGCTGCAGCTGATCCGAATGACATGCGATGCAGCTCATGCCGTCGGTATTCCAGTGTCTCTGTGCGGAGAATTGGCCACGAACCTGCGGGCTGTGCCGGTGCTACTGGGTTTGGGCGTTGATACGTTGAGTGCTTCACCGGTGTATCTGCCAGCCATCAAACGTGTCATCCGAGCCATGAAGCGGACAGAGGGAGAAGGCCTGGCAGAGCGAGCGCTGGTCTCTTCCGATCCAGAGGAGTTCAGAGGCTTCATGGATCGCTGGCTCGAAGAGCACGCTTGCGGCGTCTCATTCTTCCTGGAAGGGCCCGCAGACTAATTGCCGGACCATCCCGTTCGGCTGATCCCTTCTTCCATTGGGGACGCTTCCGCGACCATGGAGACAGGCACCTGTCCGGACATGCAGCGCGCACCGTACATTCACTCCGTGTCGCTCGAACTGTAAAGGAGACTTGGCATTGCACCGAGAATCCGCTTCGCAAGGAAACGAGGGACGAATCATCGGGAATCCAGCTTACGCATGCCCAGACCGTCTCGTATTTCCCCTCTGCTATTAGTAGCCTTTGCGATGGCCCTGGTGTGGCCGTCTGAGGATGTCATGGCGCAGTTCGGCTACCACTTCGGCCGCAACAAGGTGCAGTACGAGGATTTCGACTGGCGGGTGATGAAAACAGAGCACTTCGACATCTACTACTATCCGGAGATGTTGGAATTGGCCGAGCATGGCGCTCATTTTGCAGAGGAAGCGTATCAAGACCTGGAGCACAAATTCAACTTCTCGTTGAATCATCGCGTCCCCTTGATCTTCTATTCGAGTAACCTGCATTTCAAGCAAACAAACGTCATTCCAAACTTCATACCGGATGGCGTAGGTGGATTCTATGAATGGCTCAAAGGCAGGGTTGTCATCCCGGCTAACGGTAATCTGAATCGATTCCGTCGAGTAATTCGGCACGAAATGGTGCACGTGTTCACGTTCAACAAGGCGACACGCGTCATGCGTGACCACCGCCGTGTCATGGATCGCTTCCTGCCGCTGTGGTTTACAGAAGGCCTGGCAGAGTATTGGTCCGGAGAACCCGATCATCAACATGAGATGGTTATTCGGGACGGGCTCTTCACCAACTACCTGCCGCCTCTCGAGTCGATGTATCGTATCAACGGCTCTTTCGTTATGTACAAGCAAGGGGAGGCGATATGTCGCTTCTTCGCGGAGCGCTACGGAGAGGAAAGGCTGCTTGAATTGATCGAAAATGGCTGGCGGGACCGGGACTTCCGTGTGGTGATGGAGACCACCTTCCACGAGACCATGGAGCAAATTTCGGCCGCGTTCGAGGAATGGCTCAAAAAGCAGTACTACCCAGATCTGGAGGAAGTCGAACTACCTTCGGTAATTGCTGGCGGGCTATCCACGGAGGGATTCAACGCGAAGCCGAACTTTCATCGTTTCGCAAATGGAACGAGGAAGGTCTACTTCGTGGGTAACCTCAATGGTCTTTCCAATGTGTACGAGGTAGAAGTCGATGAGAACTACAAGCCACTCGGCGAACCTAAGACGTTGATCGAAGGAGAGCGCAGCGATCAGTTCGAGGCTTTCCACCTTTTTGAAAGCCGCATTTCCGTCTCACCGGATGGCAAGCTGGCTTTTGTGACAAAATCCGGTGGGCAAGATGTGATTCACGTCTACGACCTGAATGAAGACGTTCTGCTTTCAACCTATCGGTTCAGGGAGTTGGTGGCCGTCTACTCGCCTTCGTGGCACCCTGAAGGTCACTCGCTGGTCTTCACGGCCATTACTCGCTCCGGCTTTTCCGATCTGTATGCATATCGGCTTGAAGAAGGTGCCCTCATCCAGTTGACGGATGACGACTACGACGACCGTGACCCGGCTTGGAGTCCAGATGGGAGGCAGATAGCATTTTCGTCCGACCGAACGGCATTGGGGGAGATGGGCGCTTACAATCTGTTCACGTATGACATCAGTGACGGGCTGGTTCACTATGTCACCTATGGGGAGCGATACGACTTGGCACCGACCTGGAGTCCGGACGGCACTCATCTCGCTTTTATTTCGGCCGTAAGGGACGAAGAAGGTCGGTTCGAGACCCAGGATATCTGGGTAGCAGACATGAGCGCAGAACGGTCTGATGAAGGCTCCTTATTACCGTATTCGAGTTCAAGCGCTCCCATCGAAGGGCCACAATGGACCCCATTGACTCGACTGACACGCATGGTTTCGGCATCCTTCGATCCGGTTTGGACAGTCGACGATCGGATTGTGTTTACGAGTTTTGAGGGACTGAGCTTCACGATACGCCAGCTACCCGACGTATCAGATCGGCTGAACCTACCTCAAGAACAGTCCCTTGCCGCGTTCAATACCGTTGGCAAGTCCTGGCAATACGAGGCCTTGAAGCTGGGCGAAGAGGTGGAAGAGGGCGCTTACAAGCGACGCTTTCAGCTGGATATCGCCCAGGGATCCGTCTCACAGAATCCCGTCCTCGGAACGACTGGTGGTGCCGTATTCGCGTTTTCCGATATGCTGGGTGACGAATACCTTTATCTCACGGTTCTCAATACCGGAACCGGGAGACGCAGCTTTGTGCGCGACCTGAGCTTCCAGGTTGCCCATTTCAAGAAGAGCCGGCGTGCCAACATTGGATATGGGGCCTACCGATTTTCTGGTCGGCGCTATGACGTAACGGATCCAGATGCACCAACGGAATTCCCTGTGTTCTTCGAGACGGTTTATGGCGGTTTCGGTCTCATGAGTTACCCGCTGTCAAAGTTTACTCGGCTGGAGATTACGTCATCCCTCAACTGGACCAGCAAGGACGTAAATATCCGCAACGTTGAGCGGGATGCCTTGCTGCTTTCGACTTCGGTATCTCTTGTTCGCGATCAGGCGCTGTACTGGATGAATGGTCCGGTAGCGGGATGGCGAGCCAGTCTCACGGCGGGTTACACGAGTGATATCCTGTATGCGAACGTCAGTTACTACACGGCGATGGCAGATATACGGAAGTACTTCAGGATCACGAACGATATAACGTTCGCATCCTGGGGTATGGCCCGCATCAATCAAGGACGTGAGGC
>JAURNP010000076.1 GCA_030830105.1 Rhodothermales bacterium
GGAAATTCAGAAGGATCGCGGAGACGAAGATTTGATTCTTTTCCGAAGCATTGAAGTCGTGCCCGACCGAAGCGTCATCAAGCAGTTTGGGCGCAATTTCCGGATTACCGAAGGGGTTGCCTCATTCAACGGCCCGGTCGAAGAGATGCTCATGCAAGTCGAAGCCGAGTATGAAGTGCCCTCCCGGCTCAATCCTGGTCAACCCGAGGTGGTGGTTACGCTGCGACTCGACGGACGGCTCGATGATCTGGCCTTCAACCTGTCCTCGGATCCCGCGATGGACAATACCGACATCGTTTCTTACATCGCCACCGGTCGGCCAGCATCGGAAAGCCTGCAGTTCGGTGGAACAGAGTTCAACAACCAGGTGATTGTCGGAGTAGCCGCTGCTCAGCTAGCTGGGATCGTCGAAGGCATTGCCAGCCAGAGTCTGGGTCTGGATGTGGTGAGCATCGAACAGGACGGGTTGAACGGGACGCGCTTGACGGCCGGCAAATACGTCACACCACGCTTGTTCGTAGGGGTCACCCACCCGATCACTTTCTCGAGTGATGCCAACGTGCTGGTCGACGAGGAGCGCGAGTTGACGCTCGAATACAAGGTGCTGGAATACTTGCTGTTACAGTTGCTGGCAGACGCGTCGGATTCGCCGGTCCGCCTGAACCTGGCCGGTCGCTACGCCTATTGATTCGCTCTGGGGTGCACGCCTGGGCTGAAAGCTGGCCCGTCTCGGCTCGGACTTGCAGTTTTATGCTGGCAACTTCCTGGATGGGTCGATAAGCGGTAATTACGGCCAGTTGTATGGTCACCGATCCGGCTTCTGCCTGGACAAGCAGAAAACCCACGCTTACGGGTTCGATATATGGAGACGTTTGAACACATTCTCCGTGTATCCAGCCCGTTCGTAGAACAGCGCGATAGTGCTCTCATCGAGGGAAGTCGACGAGACATAGGCTGCCGAACCGGCTTCGATTACCTCGCCCTTCGACCAGGTCAGGCCCTCGTCTTCACTGATTCGAAGTACCAAGTTCTCACGATCGGTCGGATGATGGGCTCCGGTGTAGACCAGATTCGGGCCCAGCCAGATCAAACTGGCATTGACTGCCGGGTCGACCAGCGTCGACTCAGGACGGGACTGCCAACTGGCGCCCCGATCGTTCGACTGATGAACCCACCGATGCCCAGCCCCCGCTACCCGGCTGTTCACCATCCACGACCCGTCTGGCAGCTCAACGATCTTGGACTCATCCCCGGGAGTAACGGGTGATGGGGTCAGAAACCAGGTGGCTCCGCTGTCGGTGCTGGCCAACACATGCACGCCTCGTTCCAGGTTGACCAGGGTGTGCAGCAGGGTGCCATCGGATGCTTGCGTTCCCCGTCCCGACGTGACAAACATGAAGTCGTCCTTCCAGGCGGGAGGTGTGAGCTCTTCCGTGATGTCTTGTGGCTCGCTCCAGGAGGTGCCTGCGTCGTCGCTGAAAAGCACATGGAAGCGATACCGGTTCGGGGCCTTGTCAAGATCCATCACGTTAGCCATCAGAAATACGCGGCCCCGCACACGATCGACGATGAACGATGGGTCGGAGGCAGAGACGCCGTCGGGATAGTCGATCACGCGCTCAGGCTCGGTCCAGGTCTGGCCACCATCCGAGCTTCGTCGCAGAAGGATATTGATATCCCGGTTTCCTCGCAGGTCAGCGCAGGAAGGAACGCGCTCATCGATGGCCGCCAGTAGAACGCCATTCATGCTTTCTATGGCCGGAATCCGGAAGCAGGCAACAGATGAATCTGACGGGGTTGCAAAGAGTACCTGCTCCAGAGGTCCGGGCGGATCCGGTGTGTCGGAGGGACACCCACTCCATACGAAGACGGTGATCATGGCGAGAGCCAGTAGTCCGCGCAATGCGGCCTTGTTGGTCCAGATGGAGGAGTGTGACATGGTCAGTAGGTACGGTCAGCGGTTCATTTCGGCGACGTCACTGAGAGCCCAGATCTTCTTTGAGCTGATGATGGTCATGCCCATCGGTTCTTCTCTTGCCGTTGCCACCATGGACTGCGCTACCCGACGGGCTGGGACCGTGCGCCAGCGTTTGGGCAGGCGGCTCATGATGCGCTGGGCCCATGCTTCCGCGGGGCGCTCATCATTTTCCCTTTCACCACCCAGGACAGACGGCCGCAGTGTTGCAAAGGAAGGAAAGCGCATCAACCGGATATCCTCTTCGAGCTGACCCTTCATGCGGCTATAGGCATTGCTGGACTCGAAGTCCGCCCCGATGGATGAACACACGCTGATGTGACGTACGCCAAGGTCTTTCAGCCGTTGGGCATACAGGCGCGGATACCGGACATCGACTTCCCACTGTGCATTGTGGCCGCCAGCCTTTTTTACCGTGGTGCCGAAGGCGATGAAGGCATGATCCAATGTGACTGGAGTGTCCCATTCGGAAGCCTGTTCGGCGTCAAAAGGCACTTCGATCAACTTATCGGATGCTATGCCAGTGGGACGCCGCACTGGTGCCACGATGTGTTTATAATCAGAGGATCGGTCCAGCTCCTGGACGATGTTACGTCCTACAAGACCCGTCGCACCAAGTACAAATGCATTCATGCGGCTACCGATCAGGGTTGAAACAACTCCTCGTGTCCAGCCATCAGGTCAGGATAGTTGACCTGGACCTGAACACCACCGGGATATCGGGTGGACTCGGACCCGAAGACATTGCCAGCCTTGACAGCTGTTTCGAGGTCAGCGAGGCGTAGCCACGACGTCAGGAATCCGACGGCAAAGTTGTCACCGGCTCCAGTTGTCTCATAGACGTCCACCTCGCGCTCGGGCAGATCCAGGGTCTCCTCGGCCGTGTAGGCCATCGCACCCTGATTACCCTTCTTGACGATAATGACGTCGGCCAGATGACCCAAGACGGTCTCGTTCGGCGGGAGGTCAATACGCAGGTCGCCTGCCTCTTGATCATTCAAGAACAGGAAGTCCACCTTCCCCACCGCCTCCAGGTGTTGCAACGGGTACGTGGCATCGGGTCCCTGTCCAGCGGGATCCATGGATACCGTTGTGCCAGCAGCCCTCAACCGGGGAAAGATGTCGGCCAGTTTCGCGGTCAATCCTGGCAGATACGGATGATAGCACACGTGCACGTGACTCGGTGGATCCTTAAGGATGACATCCAACGCTTCCCAATCTGAGATAGGATTCGGAACGCTGATGAATCCCCGGTCTCCGTGCTTGGAAAAGGCCACGGAAAGGCCCGTACTTTCGCTGCGATCGTCAGCGCAATTCATAAGGCGAACACCGGCCGACTTAGAGGTATCACGTAGCCAGTGCCCGAACAGGTCATCTCCTACGTTGGCATACAGATCGGTCGGCCAGCCTACAATGGCCATGCCCAGTGCAACAATGGCGGCACTTCCTCCGGGCTCGATGGAATACTCGTCGGACACAGTGTCGTATCCGACGCGCGGAAGGGCGTTTACCTCGCCCAGGATGACATCGATATTAAAATCCCCGATAATGGCAATTCGGGGAGCATCGACGGACGGGTCTGCTGCGGTCACGGATTCAGCGTGGCTGGTCGATTGGCCTGACGGAACCACAGGATACGGAGCCGCCAGCGCACAAAAAAACCCCGAAAGGAGTTCTCCGTTCGGGGTTTGATGAGGCCCGGGGCCGTCTGGGTGGGAGATACTA
>JAURNP010000077.1 GCA_030830105.1 Rhodothermales bacterium
CAACTGGGCCTCTTGCAGCGCTTGTGAGCGCAGGTATTCCGGATAGTGCCGATCGTAACAAATGCACACTCCGATCCGGCCAAACGCTGTCTGGTAAACCGGCGCACCGTTGTCACCCGGATCGTAGTAGTCCTGCTCGTAAAAGCCCTCGTAATGCGTGATATGCATCATCCTGGTGACTCCCAGAATGGATCCATCTGCATCGATGACAGGGGAAGAATCGAAAGCCTTGTCGCCATCCTGTTCAAACAGATTCAGGATGATCACAACTCCTTTTTCGCGAGCCAGCTCGCAAAAAGAGTGGGTCGTTGGACCAGGGATAGGTTCTGCAAAACGAAAGCGATCGCCTACCAAGCGTTTCTGAGGAAAGAATTGCTGAAAGGCGACTTCGGCGAAAGCGACAATTTCTGCGCCCGCATCCGCGGCTTCCCGCGCACGCTTCAGTCCGACCCGCAAGTTTTCCTGAGGGTCGGGACCCGCAACCTGTTGGATCAAGGCAATCCTGGGCATGAAGTTCTTACTGGGAAGGAGTGGGTGAGGATACTGGGCCAAACGCTCCCAAGGCCAATTCGACGACAAAGAGTATTACGACTAGTACTCCTGCCACTTTGAGGGCCCCGCTGAAACCAGGACTTTCATCGGATTCCTGCTCGGGTGCGCTGCTTGCCAGTAGCTGAACATATGTCGAATCGCTGACCTGATGCGTGAATGGTGCATCAACTCCTGAGGCGATACGATCGGTTAACTGCTCCAACCAGTACAGACCCACCAGGTCGTCGGTGGATCGTGGAACACCAGCGATGCGCTGAAACGTCCCTTTTACCTGTACATACTTCGTTTCATCTCCGCGCTCTGCATTCACAGCCACGCGCATCAGGATGTTGCTGAAGTCCGGGACCGGATCGAGCGTATCGGCCAGGGCCAGCTGAACCTGCGATAGGGGAACGAAGTCGGACTGAACCAGACCGATTCGGTCGTTGGCCAGTGTGATCGAAAAATTGGATGCGACCAGTGCCGAAGTGGCCTGATCCACGATATCCACACGCTCGGCCATGCTTGTAAAGGCAACAGATTCGACATGATCAACCTGCGCCGGCGTCGATACCGGACGTGTAGACGTACACCCGGCCACCAGAAGGGACCATGCCATCATACAGGCTATGGGACGTACAAGCGATCTGCGGATCACGGTGAAAGTGCCTTTAAAAGCGTCATAAAATGAGAATTCCAGCCTTTATCGTGATCGACCCATGCCGGAATCGCTTAAACGGCAAGCGAGATCCGTAAGGTCCTTTCAGCCCACCTTGGCATGAACAATGCGATCGCGACCAGACAGATCCGAATGAAGCGCCGGATCAATCAGGCCACATTGTTCGAACAGCGTCACGACCGACGGACCGGCATCAGCATGGATTTCGACCATTATGTGGCCACCAGAATGTACCAAACGGGGAGCTTGTTCACAGATCGCCCGATAAAAATGCAGGGGATCTGGACCGGAAAAAAGGGCCAGATGAGGCTCATGGTCGTGGACCTCTCGTTGCAGACTGCCCGCTTCTTCATCTGGTACGTAAGGGGGATTCGAAACGAGCACAGAGAATGTCCGCCCCAGCAGCGCACTCAAGCGCTCATCGCGCATGTCTGCTAAAACCCATTCTACAGAGGCACCCAAGGAGTGAGCATTCGATTTAGCTACCACCAGCGCCTCCTCTGATACGTCGACTCCCACGCATTCCACATTGACCAATTCACAGGCAATCGAAGAGGGAATACATCCTGAACCCGTTCCCAGGTCCACCACACCGCCTTTGAGAACGTCAGGACCAAGATTCAGGATACGTTCGACCAATTCTTCCGTCTCCGGCCTTGGAATCAACACGTCTGGCGTAACAGCGAAAGAACGTCCGTAAAAATCGGCGCTTCCAATCAGATACTGGATGGGCTCCCCGGCTATGCGACGGCGCAAAAGGCCCTCAATGCGCGTAATCTGTTCGCTGGAGACCGCCTCGTTGGGGCGCGAAATGACATCTACTTTCGAGCGCCCAGTGACATGCATCAGCAACCAGGAGGCCTCTGTCCTCGCGCTTTCCATCCCGGCTGCCTCCAGTCGGGACGTCATCGAGGCAAACAGGTTGGAGGTGGAATAATCCACAATCATGCACTTGACTTGAATGGCATCGTATATTCGGCCCTCTAACATTCAGGACGGCGCTCCGATCCACCCGGTTGAATCCAATTCAACCGGGCATTTTTTCGAAGGGCTATGTAAGCGTTTACATGATGCCACGGAATTGCCGGAAGTCCGCCAACCCTTTCGCCCGGAAGCCGTCCTTGCTACTGACTCATTTCCTGTAAAGACAGGCCCAACATGACTCCCCAGGATCAACTTCAAGAACTTAGCAAAAACCTCTGGTGGAGCTGGAATCCCGACGCACTGACCATGTTCACGCGTCTCAACCGGCGTGCATTCCAGTCTTCCCGCAACAACCCCCTCATGGCGCTCAAGTACGCCACGAGGGACGCCCTGGAGGATCCCTATGTAATCGAGCAAATCGACTCGGTGTACCGCAAATTCCGTCGTTACATGGAGGATCCGGGTGGGCAGGAAAACGGTCCCCGC
>JAURNP010000078.1 GCA_030830105.1 Rhodothermales bacterium
GCCACAACCCTGGATGAATACCGTCAGCATATCGAGAAGGACGGCGCCCTCGACCGACGTTTCCAGAAGATCCTGGTGGACCCGGCCACTCCGGAAGAGACCATCGAGATCCTTCGAAACATTCGCGACAAGTACGAGCAGCATCACAACGTCAAGTACACAGATGAAGCGGTAAACCTGACTGTGAAGCTGTCCGAGCGCTATATCTCGGACCGATATCTTCCAGACAAGGCCATCGACGTTCTAGATGAAGCTGGTGCGCGTGTGCATCTTAACAACATCAAGGTGCCCGATGATGTTGTGAAGCTTGAAGCCGACATCGAAGCCGTCCGCGAAGAAAAAAACCAGGTCGTCAAGAGCCAGAAGTTTGAGGAAGCGGCCCAGCTGCGAGACAAGGAGAAGAAGCTGCTTGACCAGCTGGATCAGGCCAAGAAGAACTGGGAGGAGGAGGCTGAGAACGAGATTCATGACGTCGGCCCGCAGGATATCGCGGAAGTCGTGGCCATGATGACTGGTGTTCCGGTCGATAAGATTTCTGAGCCAGAGACGCGGAAGCTCCTCAACATGGAAGAGGAGCTCAGAGGACAGGTTATCGGGCAGGACGAGGCCATCAAGAAACTGGCCCGCGCAATCCGACGGACCCGTGCTGGTCTGAAGGACCCCAAGCGCCCCATCGGTTCGTTCATCTTCCTGGGCCCCACCGGGGTCGGAAAGACCGAGCTCGCTAAGAAGCTTACCGAGTACTTGTTCGACTCACAGGAAGCCCTTATCCGGGTGGACATGAGTGAGTACATGGAGAAGTTCTCGGTATCGCGATTAGTTGGTGCGCCACCTGGATACGTGGGATACGAAGAGGGAGGGCAGTTGACTGAAAAAGTCCGCCGCAAGCCCTACTCCGTAGTATTGCTCGACGAAATCGAGAAAGCCCATCCGGATGTATTCAACATCCTACTGCAAGTCCTGGACGACGGCCTTCTGACGGACGGACTGGGCCGGAAAGTTGATTTCCGCAACACGATTATCATCATGACCTCGAACATCGGGGCACGTGATATCAAGAACCTGGGCAAAGGTATCGGCTTCTCCCAAGGCGATCAGGAGTTCAACTACCAGACCCTCAAGTCAACAGTAGAAGACGCCCTGAAACGGGTATTCAACCCGGAATTCCTTAACCGAATCGATGACGTCATCGTCTTCCACCCGCTTGAGAAGAAGCACATCCACGAAATCATCGATCTCATGGCGCTGGAATTGTTCAGCCGTGCGCAGGAAGTAGGAGTGACGGTAGAGCTGGAGGAAACGGCCAAGCGTTTCTTGGTAGAAAAAGGGTACGATGCCAAGTTTGGCGCGCGACCGCTTCGCAGAGCAATCCAGAAGTATGTCGAGGACCCGATGGCCGAGGCTATTCTGGGTCACGACCTGGGAGAAAACGATGCGATTGTAATTTCCTACGACGAGGCAAAGGATACCGGCGAGCTTTCCTTCCGCAAGAAAAAGAAAAAGGTGGCCGCCAAGAAAAAGGCCACCAAGAAAAAGGCGAATGCGCCCAAGGACAAGGGCAAAGACAAGGACAATGCCAAGGACGCTCCTGCACCCGAAGGGGGTGATGGGGCGTCCAAAGACGGAGAGCTCAAAGCCGCCGGCGCTGAACTTAAAGCCAAGGCTAAGCCCAAAGCCGAACCCAAGGCCGACGCTGACCAGGATCAGCCCGCTGAAGAAGGCAAAAAATAATGAGTAGCCGGTAGCTGAGGCTGCCAGTTACCTTTTCTGTTTTCTGTCAGCCGAGCGTCCAGTTGACGCCTCTCCCTTCTTCTGGATGGGGGTAACGCCACGTGACTGCGCCTTGGTCACACGCGTATAGGCAGGTGCCACACTCAATGCAATCCTCGAACTGGAAGTGCACATTGCCCTGATCGTCAAGGGTATAGCATTTTGCTGGGCACACTCGGGTCGTGCATTTGTGCGGGCAGCTCGAATTGCAGATGTCCGTGTCCACTTCAATATGGGCACGTGCATCCGACCTCCCCTGATTCCGGTAATTAACCAGACCCAATCGCTCTGCTACGGTCATGTCTCTTTGCGTGTGATGTGGTTCCTGTGGTGTGGCGCGAGTGTCAATTTTTGAGCGAAGACTGCTGCGTTCCGGACCTGCGATGAGGTTGCCAGTCCAGAACCTCGGTTCAAAGCGCTTTTGCCCCTTTCAGTCCCAGCTTTACCAGGTCCCAATAGGAAGCGTGTCGCTTTATCGCGGCCCTCATCATGGCCGAAGCCTTGGGCGTCGGCTTGCCGTCTATGGTGAAGAACTGCCGCCCAAAATCACATATCAGATTGGGGACGGTTGAGAACATCTCCTGACGATGCAGTAGATGCACGGCCTGCTGGAAAGACTTCATGTCCTGCAGCACATAACTGCTCTCGAGCGCCTTGCGGTAGTTACCGAGCATTCTGGAACTGAAGTCATTAGCCTTTTTAGCCTCAACGACGGTTTCCGCGGCTAGGATTCCGCTTCTCATCGCATAATCCATTCCCTGGATAGCTTTACCTGCGTTGAGAAGCAAATGGGCCGCCTCGCCGGCAATCATGACGCCGTCAGCATAAATCTCGGAAGGCATCCCTTTGATGTCTCCCGTCGATACGACATGCGCCGAGTACTCTACCGTCTCGGCATCCCGGATCATGTCGGCGACGACCGGATGCTCCTTGAAGCTGTTCAGAACGTCGTAGGGCGTCTTCCCTTTATCGCGCAGATCATTCATTCCAAGGACCAACCCGAGTGAGATGGAATCCTTGTTGGTGTACAGGAATCCACCTCCTTCCACCCCTTCGGAACAGGCTCCCACAAACTCATTGGTGAGACCTGACCGTCCATTCAACTGGAATCGATCGGCAAGACGTGCTTCATCCAGCTTGAGAACTTCTTTGACCCCCACCGCCACGTGATCCCCGGGAACGTACTCCTTCTCCAGCTCGATCTGACGGGTGAGCAAGTTGTTTACTCCCTCGGCGATAATGACGCAATCAGCATGAAAAACTTCATCACCGGCCCGGATACCCGTCACACGACCATCCTCTTGCACAACCTCCTCGACAAGGATATCCGTGGCCAGGAAGGATTCGTCCGGGTGGGCACTCGCATCAATGGCTTCTTGCACCTTGCCAGCCAGCCATTCGTCAAATACGGCCCTCAGGACGGTTACGCCCGTATATGGCGTCTCCTTGAAGTGATCCGATTTGAAATCCACGCTGAACGCGGACTGCTCGTCCATGAAAGTCAGTCTCCGGTGGGACACAAACCGCTCGAAGCCCCCATCCTCTTCCCAGTACTCCGGAACCAGACGCGCCAGATCACTTCCCCACAACACACCGCCTGAGACATTCTTGGCACCGCAAAACTCACCGCGTTCGATCAGGAGGAATCGGGCATTTGCCTTGGCAAGCGTCATGGCAGCGCTCAGACCGGCAATTCCACCCCCAACGATTATGCAATCAAACTTTTCTTCCATGTTTTGCTTTACGGCGTGTTTGAATGGAGCAGGCTTATATGCGGCCTGAAAGGTCGCTAACCGACATCCTCAATCCTTGGCCTCTTTGAGCGCTGCATTCAGTAATGGCAGAATGGTGAAGCAGTCACCGACCAGCCCATAGGTGGCAATATCGAAAATAGGGGCATCAGCATCCTTGTTGATGGCCACGATGATCCGGCTGTTGGCCATTCCGGCCGTGTGCTGAACGGCTCCCGAGATGCCTACAGCGAAGTAGAGATCCGGAGAGACAACCTTTCCGGTCTGACCAATCTGTGCCGTTGCCGGGAAGAGACCCGTCTCTACCACTGCTCTGGACGCACCGATGGCGGCACCCGTAATGTCAGCCAATTCCTGAACGAGCGCGCGACCTGATTCGTCTCGCACCCCGCGGCCAGCTGACACCACTACTCGTGCCTCAGAAAGGTCAACCGTATCGCTTGCCGTGGTGACAACTTCGCGAAGCGCCTGACGGAGGGTGGCATCGTCAAAGGAAAATGGTACATCGGTAACCGTCCCCGATACAGGTGACCGCGATGCTTCGTAGGAGCCAGAACGCACTGAGACGAAAACAAGCGGATGTGCGCTGGAAGTGGAAGCCAACTTCTTAGCCGCCATAACCGGCCGCTGGCAAGCGACCTGGTTGCCCGACATTTCGAATGTTGCTACATCGGGCAACACAGCTGCATCACACCGAATGGCCAACGCACCCAGGATATCCTTAACCGACTCCGTCGAAGCAGCAACCATCATTCGAGGGCTCGCCTCGCGAATGATTGATTCCAATGCCGACAGTGCTGGAGCATTCAGATGAGAATCCAACACAGGATTGGAGACAGTGAACACTTGCTCTGCGCCATAAGACATAGCCTCGGAGGACAGATTGCCTGATTCGGACCCAAGAATGGCCGCTGACAAGCTCAAGCCGGCCTCTGACGCCACTTCCCTGGCTCGGGACATGGCCTCCAAAGAACTGCGCTTGATGCGCCCATCTTGAACTGAGCAAAAAACTAGAATCGAACTCATGAAATCGATGCGTGCGACAGAATGAAAATGATCAGGCTGCGACTGGTTGCTTACCTGAAGGAGTCGTGGATGATCAGAGAACGCCGGCTTCAGTATCCAGACGACGAACGAGATCCGCGACAATGTCCTCGGGTTCTCCCTCCAGTTTTATACCGGGCTCGCGACCCGGGGGATCAACCGTTCCGGAATGCGCGGTTCGTGCCGAAGGAGCCGCCACATGCTCGGTTGCAATCTGCTTGCGCTTTGCGGCCATGATCCCCTTCAGGGCCGGGATGCGGGGATTATTCATGTCATTTGAGCAGGTCACTAGACAGGGCGTCTCGAGAGCAATGATCTCTTGCCCGGAATCACCTTGTCTGGTCACCACAAGCTTGTTGCCCTCAACGGCCAGGCCCACGGCATTGGTGGCGTACGGAAGGCTCAGGCGCTCAGCCAGCATGGCTCCAGCCAGGCCCGCATCGCTGTCCTGCGACTGCTTACCAGTGAGGATTACATCGTATTCGTGGCCCTCGAAGTGCGAAGCCAGCAGCGCAGCGATGGAATGAGAATCCGCTTCGCCACCATCCTCGGCGACCAAATGCGTAGCATCCGTAGCTCCCATGGCCAAGGCCTTGCGAATAGTCTCTGTTGCCGTAGACGGCCCAACCAGAACGAGGTCTACGGGGTCGCCATTTTCAGCGTTCAACACAAGCGCTTCCTCGACCGCGGAGGCGTCATAGGCGTTCAACACCATCCTCCCGGTCTGGACTGCTGCCTGAACGTCCGGCACCTGTTTAATACAAACACAGAATTTCATCGAACGAATTGCGCTATTTTCTATTTTCAGGACGATTCCAGAACGCTTCCCGGATATCCGTGAAAGCGCCTCTGAATCGGGCCGAAAGGTACAAAGCGCCCCGACGCCTTCAAACCAAAATCATACCCGGAACCGTCATGCTCGCCATGCGAATGCGTCCTGCTCCATTCTTGTCCACCCTTCTGATGCTTCTTCTCCTTGGCGGAGTGTCGCAGCAGACTCACGCGCAGCTGGCCGATTCGCGATTCGGCCTCGGTTTCAACTCGCTTCTCAGCGCTGATAACGGTTTTGGGATGGGATTCCGTGGCCGGCTTTCCACCCCCATCAACGCCGACCTTTCATTTGCTCTCGATGCAGGCATCACCGGGTTCATCCTCGGAGGCCGGGATGACGCCACCTGGATCATTGATCCCCAGGCATCGATTATCGTCACCCTTCCCGGTGTAGAGAAGGCCCCCTATCTATTGACCGGCATTGGTGGATACCTGGATCCGACGGACAACGGGGATGCGCTGACCGGACCGACTGTCCACTTGGGCGTTGGGTGGGAGAAGCCGCTGCGCGAATCAGTACTTTTTTATGAATTGAATCCTGCACTCATCATCGGTGAGAAAAAGGTATCTGCCGCCATTCCATTTCGTATTGGCGTCATTTTTTAGCGTGTCTGAGACAGCGACTCCTTCTCCTTCAATCCTACGTTGGACTCAGCTCAAGTGACCGGTATCTACGTCCACGTTCCGTTCTGCGCTCAGCGGTGCACGTACTGCGATTTCTATTTCGTCACAACGGAAAAGTCGCACGCGTCGTATGTCGAGGCGGTCTGTACTGAAATCCGACTCCGATCCTCGGCGTACGCGAGCCGGGATCCAGTTGGCACCATCTATTTCGGCGGGGGCACCCCTTCCCTGTTGAATCCTGATGATCTCGGCGTCATCATTGAGACGCTCAACGACAGCTTTGATTGCTCCGCAGTGCAGGAGACAACTCTGGAAGTAAACCCGGAAGACGTCACTCCGGAATACCTGGCGGCTGTCAGAGCACTGGGAATCGATCGGCTGAGCATCGGGATCCAATCGTTTTTTGAAGACGACCTCCGATTCATGAACCGGGTCCACAGCGCGCCAGCCGCACGCGATGTCATCGAAACGGTACGAAGCAATGGATTCGACAATTTCTCGATCGATCTGATTTTCGGACTGCCGGATCAGCCTCCCGAATACTGGAGTGCCAATCTGGAAATTGCCTCCACGTTGGATGTACCCCACATTTCGACCTACGGCCTGACTATCGAGAATGGAACGCCTCTCAAGAACCAGGTGGAACGAGGTGTTGTGGTACCAGCCTCAGAGGAGGACATGAGTGATCAGTTCCAGTTCACCATGGCCTACCTGCGTGATCGTGGATATGAGCACTACGAGATCTCAAGCTTCGCCCTCCCCGGACACAGAGCCGTTCATAACCATCGGTACTGGACCCACAATAATTACCTGGGCTTCGGACCATCAGCCCATTCCTTCTGGTGGTCGGCTCTGCCTGCTTCTCGCTGGGCAAACGTGAGAAATCTCAGGCGTTATGAGGCGCTGCTGCGTCAACATGTCGCTCCCGTAGACGACACCGAACGGCTGGCTATCGATTCCCTTGCCGATGAATACATCCTCCTTCGTTTGCGAACCGCAGATGGGTTGGACCTGGAAGAACTGGAATCGAGGTATGGCGTTGATCTGCTCGTCGAGCGCGTTGATGCGCTAGCACAGCTTGAGGAGAGCGGATTCATCCGTCCGATCCGCAATCACACCGTCCAATTGACCGACTTGGGAAAAACCGTATGCGACTCGGTAACTGCGCAGCTACTTCCAGAATGATGCCTCCCCAGGTACTGGGCCGATTTGGTCTCTTGCTACTGGTCGGGGTGCTGGTTGGATGCGGAAACAAAACCACAGAAACCCAGGACTCCGTGACCGATGTTGCTTTTTCTGCAGAGGGCGTACTTGATTTCCAGCGGGCAGACAGCACAATCATCACGAGGATTGTAATCGAACTCGCAGAAACGGTCGAGGAACAGGCTCAAGGACTCATGTTCAGACGCTCACTGCCTGAACGTGGTGGCATGCTTTTCATTGGCAGTCAGGAAGAGATGAAGTCCTTTTGGATGAAAAACACGGCCCTTTCCTTGGATATTCTGTTTGTGGATTCCGAAGGCGAGATCGTGAACATCGTCAAAAACACACCTCCCTTCTCTGAGGAGTTCATCCTCTCAACCGCTCCTGCCCAGTACGTCGTCGAGGTACGATCCGGATTCACGGATCGTTACGCAATCACCGAAGCGGACCGCATCACCTGGCGACGTGAAACCTTTGAAACCGATACGCAATGATAACTCGTCTCTCTTTCATTCTGGCCTTTGTCCTTCTTGCAACGGGTTGCTCCCAACCCGAAGTAGAGCAGCCGGCTGTTGACGAATCAGCTAATGAGGCCGTCAGTATTCCGTTTCGGAAAGACGGATCGCTGACCATCAGTCGCGATGAGGAAGACTATCTTACCCTCGATATCGAAATTGCTGACACCGATTCGTCCCGCAATCGCGGCCTGATGCAGCGAGATGGCCTGCCGGAAAGAACCGGGATGTGGTTCATTTTCGATCAGGAAAGCGAGCAAGGGTTCTGGATGGCCAACACGCGCATGGCCTTGGACCTGATTTTTGTCCGGTCCGACGGACAAATTCAGTCGATTACAAAGTATGTGCAGCCCATGCGTACCGAGACCATTCCGTCCAATGGTCCTGCCCAGTATGTCCTGGAGGTGGAAGCGGGATACTCGGACACGACAGGAATTCTCGAGGGAGACATGGTCGCATTCGAGCGTAGCGAATAACCGATCGCTGTGCACCGACAGCTGATGTTCGATCCCGGCTCCTATGGGGTCTTCCGGGCGTTACAGGCCGAAGCTTTCTCCGCAGGCGCAGTTCCTAACCGCCTGAGGGTTGTGGAAATGGAATCCCTTTCCTTCCAGCCCATCGCTGAAATCCAGCGTGGTGCCCGATAAATAAGCGGCACTACGAGGATCGATTGCCACACGGAATGGGCCCTGCTCGACCAAGGTATCGGCATCCGAAGCCTGCGTATCCCACCCCAGATCGTAGGTCAGACCGGAGCATCCGCCAGGCACAACCGCGATTCGCAAATAGGTCTCCTTCAGGTCAACGGATTCCGCCGCGACCGTAGCACTCAACTTGGCAAGCGCTGCATCTGTGATTTCAATAATGCTGGACGTGGCAGTTTCCATATCAGGAAGCGTTCAGATACGCCTTTTGATCGGTTATTGAAGGCCGTGTGAATCGATCTTTTGTGCCATGATACCTGGTAATAAATGGCCCCAGGTGGGCACAGATTAAAACAGGAAACCGTGAGCCTGAATACAGTTCCCTGTGTCCGCGTCGACTGGTATTCATGTCTGTGAAGACTGGATCCATTTCGATTCGAAACAGAAACCAATCCTTGCAGGAAGTCTTTATTTAGATTCGATCCAAACAAGATGTTCGAAACGGCCTTTTGGGGCTGTTTACGCCTCTTCATTCCCCATCCGGACCCCATCATTCATGAGTGAGAATGGAACGGAGCTGCTTCACGAAGTAGCCCAGAGCGAATACAAGTACGGGTTTGTCACCAACATCGAATCCGACAAGGCCCCTGCCGGACTGTCCCAGGACACGATTCGGTTCATCTCGGCAAAGAAGAATGAACCGGAATGGTTGCTGGAATGGCGCCTGAAGGCCTATCGTCATTTCGTATCGCTGCTTGAAGAGGGTGATGGTATCCCTGAGTGGGCACATCTTGACATCCCTCCCATCGATTTCCAGGCAATCTCCTACTATTCTGCTCCCAAGCAGAAGCCTGATTTCGAGTCGCTTGACGAGGTCGATCCTGAACTGATCGACACCTTCAACAAGCTCGGCATACCCCTGGCTGAGCAGGAGCGCCTTGTGGGCATCGCAGTCGATGTCGTCATGGACTCGGTATCGGTGACGACGACGTTCAATAAGGAGCTGGAAAAGAACGGCATCATCTTCTGCTCGTTCTCTGAAGCCGTCAAGAATCACCCGGATCTGATCAAGAAGTACCTGGGAAGCGTCGTCCCGCACACGGACAATTTCTTTGCTGCACTCAACTCGGCTGTCTTCTCCGATGGATCCTTCTGCTACATTCCGAAGGGCGTCAAATGCCCTGTCGAACTTTCCACCTACTTCCGGATCAATGAGGCAGGTACAGGCCAGTTCGAACGCACGTTGATCGTGGCCGATGAGGGTTCGTATGTCTCCTACCTGGAAGGCTGCACGGCGCCTCAGCGCGACGAAAACCAGCTCCACGCTGCCGTCGTCGAAATCGTTGCACATGACGATGCAGAGGTCAAATACTCGACGATCCAGAACTGGTATCCGGGTAACAGCGAGGGAGTTGGCGGGATCTACAACTTTGTGACCAAACGCGGAATCTGCCAGGGCGACCGTTCCAAGATCTCCTGGACGCAGCTCGAGACGGGCTCATCCATCACCTGGAAGTACCCCTCATGCATCCTGAAGGGTGACAACTCGGTGGGTGAATTCTATTCGGTGGCTTTCACCAAAGGAAAGCAGCAGGCCGACACCGGCACGAAGATGATTCACATCGGCAAGAACACGTCGTCTACGATTATCTCCAAGGGAATCTCGGCCGGCAACAGCCAGAACTCATATCGCGGACTCGTCAAGGTGAACAGGGGCGCCGAAAACGCACGAAACTTCAGCCAGTGTGATTCCATGCTGCTGGGTGATCGCTGTGGCGCGCATACGTTCCCCTACCTCGAGATCAACAACCCCACTGCGAAAGTCGAGCACGAAGCTACGACTTCGAAGATCGGGGAAGACCAGATCTTCTACTGCTTGCAGCGCGGCATCAGCGAGCAGGATGCGATCAAACTTATTGTCAACGGCTTCGCCAAGGAAATCCTGGCCATGCTCCCCATGGAGTTTGCTGTTGAGGCTCGCAACTTGCTGGCCATCGAACTTGAAGGAAGCGTCGGTTGAACCGGCGATACAACCACGCCTCATCCATACTACTGAACAACATCACCATGCTCACGATCAAGAACCTCCACGCCAGTATTGAAGAAGACGGCACGGAAATCCTGAAAGGCCTGGACCTGACCGTCAATGCGGGCGAAATTCACGCCATCATGGGTCCCAACGGATCCGGCAAAAGCACGCTTGCCTCGGTGTTGGCAGGTCGTGAAGACTACGAAGTGACGGAAGGCTCGATCGAGTTCGACGGAGAGGACCTGCTGGAAATGGACACGGATGAGCGGGCCCGCGAAGGCTTGTTCCTGGCATTCCAGTACCCGGTTGAGATTCCAGGGGTGAGCAACATGGAATTTTTGAAAGCCAGCGTTGACGCAGTGCGTGCTGCTCGGGATTTAGAGCCTTATGACAACGTCGGTTTCATGAAACAAGCCAGAGAGGCCTGTACTGCAGTTAATTTATCCCATGACTTCTTGAAAAGAGGTGTGAACGAGGGGTTTTCGGGCGGCGAGAAAAAACGGAATGAGCTCATGCAGATGATGTTGCTTGAGCCAAAATTGGCCATTCTTGATGAAACCGACAGTGGACTCGATATCGACGCTTTGCAGGTGGTAGCCGCAGGCGTAAACGCGATGCGCTCACCCGATCGCTCTTTTATCGTAGTAACGCACTACCAGCGCTTGTTGGACTACATAGAACCTGACTTCGTGCATGTGCTCGCGGGCGGAAAGATAGTTCGTTCAGGCGGTAAAGAGCTTGCATTGGAGCTCGAAAGCA
>JAURNP010000079.1 GCA_030830105.1 Rhodothermales bacterium
CTCACAGACAGTGGTATAGCCTCGAGAGACCATTTCAGTGAACGCTCTGAAAGCGACATCTTCCTGGGTCTCCGGCGTCAGGAGGCCGGCCTGTTTATACATACCTGTTCGCCAGGACCAGAAATCATCCTCAGCACGCTGGAAACGCTGTGTCCGGCCAAGGAGCCCACGCTGAAAAGCATGGGAGTGGGCATTGATCATGCCCGGTACGAGGATGTCCGTGTTGGCGCGAGAGGAAGAGGGGCCTACAGATGCGATCAGACCGGCATCGTCGACTTCGATGGCCATGTTCTGATGCCAGCCATCAGGGAGGAGTGCCCATAAAGCATGGAACGTCTGGGAACGACCACTGCTTGGCACTTCAGGGACAGGGGACTCTTTGCGAGAATCGAGCATGGCCCGAATCTAGCGATTGACGAGGATTCTGTCAGTCTCAGGGCACAAGGAATTTGCCTGAAGGCACAATAGATTGCGACGAGGTCTTCGCAATATCAGACGGGGGCCTCCAACATGCGATTGATCACATCTACGCCACTGACACCGTCTGCCTCTGCATTGAAATTGGTAACGATGCGGTGGCGTAAGACTGATACCGCAATGCGGTTGACATCATCGATGGAAGGCGTGAGTCTGCCTTCCAGAGCGGCTGAGGCCTTGGCGCCGAGAATCAGGTACTGGGAAGCACGTGGTCCAGCTCCGTAGCTGATGTAATCCTTTACATATTCGGGCGCCAGATCACCGGCTGGGCGCGTCTTGTTGACGAGACGAACCGCGTATTCAATCACGTTATCCACGACAGGAATCTGACGTATCAATTCCTGATATCGCTGTACGTCAGCAGCGGCCATCACGTGCCTCTTGTCGGGACGCGTGGCACTGGTCGTTTGGCGGACGATCTCTACTTCCTGGTCAAACGTTGGGTAGTCCAGCCACAGGTTGAACATGAATCGGTCAAGCTGGGCTTCCGGTAGGGGATAGGTCCCTTCCTGTTCAATCGGATTCTGCGTGGCCAATACAAAAAACGGATCAGGCAACGTGAAGGTGTGGCCCGCAGCCGTCACCCGGTGCTCCTGCATGGCCTCAAGCAAGGCAGCCTGCGTCTTTGGAGGCGTCCGGTTGATTTCGTCGGCCAGAACGACGCTGGCGAACACGGGCCCCTTTACGAATTTGAATTGACGACGACCTGTCGTGGCATCTTCCTCGATGATCTCAGTTCCCGTGATGTCACTCGGCATCAGATCCGGGGTGAACTGAATCCGAGAGAAAGATAAGTCGATGGCGTCCGAAATAGTGTGGATGAGCAGGGTCTTGGCCAGACCAGGTACGCCGACCAGCAAGACGTGACCCCGACAAATCATGCTTACGAAGATCTGCCGGATGATCTCATCTTGCCCAACAATGACCTTTCCAATCTCCTCTCGGAGGGATTTAAAACCTGCGTGGAGCTCATCTACGGTGTCAGGAGAGATCGTCTGTTCCATTAAGCTGAAGGTGAGGGGTCAAATCTTGGGGGTGACTGATAAAGCGTGCTGAGTCTTTTAATTAGAGGCCAGTCCCAGCTCTCGGGCTTCACCTCTGTAATCGATATATACAGACTCTCGTAGTTCATCCAACCAGGAATCCATGATACGGATCTGCTTATCCTGTAGCGCTCGCTGTTCAATGAGTTCGTAGTCCGTTTCAATATCCACCTGGTGCGAAAGGACCCTGCTGTCGAGACGCACGATGTGCCAAGCTCGGCGGCCATCGAGAAGGATGACTTCTGCCGGTTCAGAGATATCGCCCGACTCCAGGGTGGCAAGAGTCCGCTGCCACAATCCTCCGAGTGCCTCAATGTATAGATTTCGTTCGCCGTTGCTGGGATCCGTCACGCGGCCACCTTGAGCCTTGCTCAACTCTTCCTCTGACTCTTCTCGGGCTAAGGCCTCGAAGGATGCACGCCCGGCCAGGATGGAATCTCTGAGCACCTCCAGACGGGCGACTGCTGGGGCGTCATCGACCTTACGGTCATCGAACGTGATCAGAATGTGATTGTAGTCTATGCGATCGCCGCGTCGGGTGTTGACACGAAGGAAGTGAAGGCCGAATTGTGTCTCAAAAATGCGGGAATAGGTGCCGATCGGGGAGCGTGAAGCGACCGCAGCAAACTCAGGCACTACCTCGTCCAGCCCCATGTCTTCGTAAAGGCCCCCATTGGACGCAGAACCGGGATCATCGGAAAAGGCTTGGGCCATTTCTTCCATGGAAGACACGCCTGCCACCACAGAATCGCGGATGGCCCTCATAATCTCCATGGCCTCGTTGCGCGCCTCTTCGGTTACCTGTGGCAAGCGGACAATATGGGAGACTCGGACCAAGTCCGGAATGGTTGGAAGGGAGTCCGTTGGGATCTCCTCAAACCAATTGCGGACGTCAGTTGGTGTTGCCTTTATACCACGCATCTTGTTTCCACGGAAACGGTCTGCCATGAGACGATCGCGGTAATCCTCGCGCAGGTCTGCCTTTACTTCTAGGAGTGATTTTCCATAAAGCTCTTCGAGTCGGGCCTGCCCTCCGACTTGTTGCTGGATTTGGGAAATCTGCGCGTCGAGCATCTGATCCGCTTCCTGGTCGGATACGACTATGTTGGTATCCCGACGGGCGTGAATAACCATCACTTTCTCACTCACGAGCTGCGTCAGCGCTTCCGTCCATAACTCACTGGACCAAGCAATCTGCTGCTGATTCATGACACCGAGTACCATGCCATCGACGTCCGACTGGAGGATGATATAGTCTCCTACTACAGCGACGATCTCGTCCAGAATCTGTTCGTCCTGTGCTTGAGCAGGGCGAATACTTGAGATGAGAAGAATGGCGAGGAGGACAGGGAGAAAACGTATTGGCATGAGCAGGAATCCAGGTCGTTGATGCAAGCGTCGTGCTTTTGAAGAGACGTTGAGATGAAAAGACTAACTAGCACATAACGTGCTTAAGGCCGGGTTGGTATATCGCGTGCCGGGGATTCTTGTCTGTCATTCCGACAGTACCAGCAATCACATGCTACGGAGTGTTACCGCACATCCAACTCCTCACGAGCCAGGGCTCTTGTGCGGAGGCGTTCAACCTGCCGTGCATACAACTGTTTCCTCATGTCAATGGCCACGCGATCGCGGATTTCGCGCCGAACCATATCAATGGAAGGCACAGAACCAGCCTCAAGCCGGTCCATCAATTGGACTACGTGGTAAGTCGAATCAACCATGAAAACATCGAAGACTTCACCGATGTCCAGCCCTGAAATTGCTTCCCCTATTCCCGGGGTTGCAGCAAACATTTGTCGTTCGGGATAAAAGGCATCCTCACTCAGACCATTGGCCAGCAAACCTCCCTCAGGTAGGACTGGCGTCAGCATTGACGTCTGCATGGCGGAGCGAGCAACTTCTGCCGCGCCCAGGTCCTGGTAGATCAGGTGGTGCACCCGTACAAATGGCTCCCGGAGGGCCAGCTTCTCTTGGTGCTGCTCGAAATAGGTTTGAACCGCTGCCTCGTCGGGTCCCCCTTGCATCTCGGCATCGAGAACACGAGAAACGAGCGCATCGATGAGTACGGACCGTTCATTGTCGGCAAGCAGACGACGCACATCTGGGTCACCACGCAGTCCTCGGTTGAGAGCTTCCTGATACAGGAGCTCGTTGGTTACCCACTGTTCAACGATCTGTGATACTGCATCAGCCGAATCAAGAAGGACAGATCGATCCTTGATCAAGGCATTTACCTCCTCCTGGGTCAGGATCGCATCGCCGAGGCGGGCCAAGTAGGAGTCTGATTCTGTTACTGGTTTGCAGCCGCCCAAAACCGAGATGATGAAGGCAGAGCAGACGAGAAGACCCGTAAGGTCGCCACGAGACCAGAAGGCTGAAGGCAGTAGTGAAAACGTCATTTGGCGGGAGCCCTATTCAGGAATCAAAGCCTGGAGGGCTTCAGGATAGAGCACCACGCCATACTGAACGCGTAGGTCTGCCATCAACTGGCTCTCGAGGTCCGCCTGTACTTCGTTGACCAGTTCGGAACGTGCCTCGTCAAACGTCATCTCTCGCTCTGGATCGATTCCATCGTTGTAGAGCGCGATCCACCCTTGGTTGTAGGAACTCGCATCGGTGATTTCTCCCTGGTTCAAGCTTAACACTTGGTCGAATATCGAACCGGAAGGTTCAGCAATGAATGTTGTGTCCGCCCTGAGTACGAATAGCGTGTCCGCTTCAGCTTCTGTCAAGGCTGCATCGAGACCGGATCCTCGAATGGAGGTTACCAAACGATTGAGACCCTCTTCATTCACTGAAGAATAGCTGACCACACGCGTTCGATCAGGGAAGCGGTAGGAAGACCCGTGTTCCGCGAAATGGGCCTCAAGCGCCGTGGTATCGGTGGCTGCCTTTTCCCAAACTTCCTTTTCCATGAAACGGAAGAGCAGCAACCCGTCACGAAAATCTTGCATCGTCGCTGCGAATTCCGGGTCACGCTGCTCAAGCTGATTGACTTCAAAATCGATAGCTCTCTCGGCGAGCCACTGGTCTACAACCCCATAAACGCGTTGCTCTGCGGTGCGCGCAGCCGGAACGGTGATGCGACGGAAGAACTTCGCGAATTCGGATAGCGATAGCGTCGAGTCCGCAAATTCAACAAAGACCGGATCGTCATCCAGCGTGCTGAAGTCTGTCAGAGCCATCCATCGAACCAGAGAGTCCTGAGACATGGATTCTGCCCAACCTTCCACCAATGAGGAGTCAACCCAGGCGCCTTCTTCCTCCACGATACGAGCGGCAAATGCATCCTGTGCTGCTTGCGTTCGCGGCATCTGGCTGATGCGACTTTTCATCGACTCGTACTCTTCTTCGAACGAGCCGAGTGGGAAGGAAGAATTGAACTGGATGAAATGATACCCAAAGTTGGTCCGCACAGGGCCGGCCCACTGACCCTCGGTTTCGATTCCAAAGGCAGCATCACGGAAGGTGAAAGGCAGACCAGCATCGAAAGCGAGGCGCCCAATGTTTCCTCCACGCACGGCCGAATTCTGATCGTCAGAGTACGTGCGAGCCACTTCGGCGAATACCTCGCCACGTTCCAGGACAGCTTGGATAGAATCCAGTTTGGCCTCAGTTGCCGCCTGATCGGCAGGGGTGGCGCCTTGCTGGCGAACCATTACGTGAGCCAATTCTCGGTCAGCCGGCAAACGCTTTCGATCAGTTACCTGGAGAACATGGTAGCCGAACTGGGTCCGGAAGATGGAGCTGACCTCTCCTACGGCCGTGTTGAAAGCCATATCTTCGAAGGCTTCCACCATGCGTCCACCTCCGAAGTAACCAAGTTGCCCTTGGTAACCTGGGTTTCCTGGCTGCCCTGCGGCTGATGGGTCTTGAGAGTACTGAGCCGCCAATTGGCCAAAAGATGCTCCAGCCACAACCGAGTCCCGGATTGCTGTGAGCTGATTCCACGCAGTCAGGGTGTCCTCGGGTGATGCGTTTGGTTGAACCGTAAGAAGGATGTGACTGGCTTCGACCATGTCCGTACGTCGGTCATACATCTCACGAACGAGTGGTTCGAACACCCGCCGTTCCATGATATAGGGACGTGCCAGCTGCAGGCGATACTGCTGCACTTCGGTTTGAAGAGTCGGGTCATCTTGAAGTCCAATTCGGCGGGCCTCAAGTACTTTCAAACGAAAGTCGACGAATCGCGACAGGAATTCTTCATAGTCATCCGCAGAAACCGAATCCTCTCCCGGCACACGTCCGTTGCGGTCGAAATTGGTCTTGAACTCATCTAATGTTATCGCCGAGCCATTGAGCATGGCGACTACATCAGGTACTACTTCAACGGGCTGTTCCACAGCTGTTGTGTAGGAGGAAGAACAACCGAGTCCCGCGATAGAGACAAGGCTGAGTAGGAGTACGTAGCGGAAGGTGCTTGACGTCTTCAACATCAGTGAAACGAGTTGAGTGTGAGGAGCGAAGATTGGTAGAGGCGATACCGGGTCCAGTACAGACCGAGAGCATCTATGCCCGCGTCCACGCCTCATCACTCGTAATGGTTCCAAAGCGACACTCTGTCGCATTAAGATCATGGCTGATTGGGACAGCAACTTTACCGTTCCTTCATAGTCTTAACCACAAGAACTCTCACATCAGACCGCACTCATCGGTAGCACGTGAACGAACTGGCACTCATCGAATCATTCCGATCGGGCGACGAATTTGCATTCGTTAGCCTGTATAATCGGTACAAGGGGCCTGTTTATGCCTTTTGTTACAAGATGATGCAGGACTCGGAAGCGGCACAGGATGTGATGCAGGAGACGTTTCTGCGGGTTTATGAGAATCGGGGTCGCCTGATGAAGTCCGGGGCCTTCAAGTCTTGGCTCTTTACCATTGCCCGAAACCAATGTCTGAATTGGCTCAGGAAGAGCGGCAAGCAGGTAGCCCTCTCTGAAGATGGGTATGAGTTGCCGCCTGCGCCGGAAACGCCATTCTCTAAAATGGAGAAGTCGGAGCAGGTTCGTTTCGTCACTCAATTTCTTGAGTCGCTCAAACCCGAGTACAGGGAGGTCCTCATTCTTAGGGAGTATCAGAACCTGACTTACGAGGAAATTGCTGCAGTCACTCGCAGTTCGCTCAGTGCGGTCAAGTCGCGCTTGTTCAAGGCACGTCGAAGACTGGCCCAGTTAATGGAAGCGTCCATTAAGGCGAGTGACGAGAACGTAAATGCAACGGTAACTGATGCCGCGAAAAAGGCGTTGATTGCCTCACAATCCTATTCAGCCAACTAATTCAGCACACCGCTTCATCCCCAGAGATTGATTGAAACCCTCGGCTTTGAGGGTGCCAGCCATGAAAACTGCCGACAGACATAACGCCCCGGATTCGTTTGAAGCCAACGAAGAGGATCTGAATCTCTTCCTGGATGGCGAGCTGCCCTTGGATCGTCAGGAGGGATTATACGAGCACCTTGCGGGAGAGAAGCGCTCGCGAGCGTTCATGGACCACGTTATGCTGTTCCGGCGAATGAGCCGTCAGGAATTCATGGACGTTCCTCCGGCCGTGGACGATGCTTTTTTCAAACGATTGGACGCCCTCAAGAGCTCCGGTCAACGTGTCGATCGGTTCGAAGAGAGGGAGCCACTCTGGAATTCCCGCAAGCCCGTTACCGTAAAGGCGGCCGTGGCGGCGGTATTGGCCGTGTTCATGATTGGATGGTTTCTCCCGCTCTTGGAGGGGGGGGACGAGACGGCCTTCCTGGCCCAGGAGGAGGAACGAGTTGCTTTCGACATTCAGCAGACGCGCGTTATGCAGTCCTACATTTATGTTTTTGAACCGGGACTGACCATCGAAGCAGACGCGGACTGACGAATTCCGGTCGAATCGTGCGGACACACCGAATCCTGGAGGTGCTTC
>JAURNP010000080.1 GCA_030830105.1 Rhodothermales bacterium
ATGGCTTCCCGGTTGCGTTATGTCATTTACACGCCGCACGCAACAGCGGCGACAACGGGTCTTCCCACGAAGCCGGCCGGACCGGGTGCTCCCTGGCTCATGCTTCCAGGCGACTGGCGGGCCCACATCATGATTACCCCTCCGGCGCCTGAAGAAAACTAGAGGGCTTCCCCGGTCAATCGACGCGCTGGCGCTGCGCTTCCTTGCGCGCCAGCTTGAGCCGACGGCGTTGTTTCTTCAATCCTGGAATGTCATCGCCCAGGTGCTGCTCGCCGCGTTCGCGTGCCAGCTCAATCTGATGCTGGCGCTCTTTCATGCGGGCGCGATCTGCATCTGACAGGCTGTTGTAGCAATACGGGCAGCTTACGCCGGCCTCGTAGTGTTCGGAATCCATATCCGCTTCCGAGATAGGCATGCGGCATGCGTGGCACATGTCGTAATGCCCCGGTTGCAGGTCATGATCTACCGTGACGCGCCCGTCGAAAACGAAACATTCTCCATCCCACATAGAGGCATCGGCTTCCACTTTGTCCAGGTAGCTGAGGATGCCGCCTTTGAGGTGGTATACCTCGTCAAAGCCCTCGTCTTTCAGCCATGAAGTAGCTTTCTCGCACCGGATACCACCGGTGCAGAACATGGCGACTTTGGGGTGCTTGGCGGGGTCCAAATTCTGGTGGACGTATTCCGGGAATTCGCGGAAGGACTGCGTATTGGGATTGACCGCTTCCTTGAATGTGCCAACCTGAAACTCGTAGTCGTTTCGGGTATCGATCAGGATCACATCATCTCGCGCGATGAGATCGTTCCAGTTTTCAGGATCGACGTAGGTTCCAACCGTTCGGTTAGGATCCACCCCTTCAATTCCCAGCGTTACGATTTCTTTCTTCAGGCGGACCTTGGTACGCAGGAATGGGCACTTGTCCGCGTAGGATTCCTTGTGCAGCAGCGTACCCAGCCCTGGTTGGGCACGCAAATGGGACAGTAGTGCGTCTACGCCTTCCCGGCTCCCGGAAACAGTACCGTTGATTCCCTCGGTCGCTACCAGAATGGTGCCACGGACTTCATGTTCAATCATCACCTCATGAACGGCGTCCCGGAATGATTCCGGATCGTCGATGGGGGTGAAGTGATAGAGGGCAGCTACGACACAGGATGCCATGGCGACAGGATGGAAAGGTGATCTGAATCAGCCGCCTTCAACGACTCGTCCGTGGATCAGGATTCCCCGTCAGCCTCGAATTGTCCTTTATGGGAACCATCGCAGAAGGGCTTTCGCTTTGACAACCCGCATCTACACAGCGATACTTTCTTCCCCGTCCAGCGTACGCACCCACTGGCCGCACGGACGGAGACATTCCCACGAAGCAGTATAGGACCATCTTTTCGAGGGGAGATGGAAAGGGGGCCGCCAGCCTCCTCAAACCCAGGGCCTTCCCGGCCAACGGCGCCCGTGTCATCCCAGTTGGCTTTCGCGTGTGAGTTGTCACAGAACGGTTTGTTCTTGGACAGGCCGCATCGGCAGAGGGCAACACGTTTGGACACATTGCCTTCCTGCTCCGGAACACCTTCGATGGTGAGATCGCCACGCACATAGAGCGGACCAGACGGAACAACCGTGACCGTGTTTTCCTCTTCAGCCTGTTCTTCCGAGGATCCGTCATTGGCACTCCAAGAAATGGCACCTGATGGGCATCGTTTCGAAATACGGTCCACTTCTTCGGCATCTACCAAGTCAGGGTTTCCGAATGGATCGCGTTTCAACTCGAACAATTCGCTGTCGGCTCGCCAGCACTCCTCGGCATGTATGCACAGATTTCCGTCCCAAATGACGGTGATTTCTTCGCCTTCAAACGTCAGTATTTTATTGGAGCCCATGGGTCGCAGATTGTTGAAGCAGGATGTGGAAATGTCAGACCAGCCGCCCTAAGTGTGGATGCGCCGATAATAGTTGCGCAGAACGTTCATTTTCGTCTTTCAGCATCGAGAAATCGGCAAAATCGAAGCCTGGACCAACGGTGCAGCCTACCAGAGTCCATGGTCCCCGGGTCTGTGCCGCCTGCCAGTACGAGGCGGGCACCGTAAATGTCGGATGCACCTTTTCCAACAGATGTTCGTGTGGTTGACCCAATGACGGATCAAGCGTGGTCAATACGAGCGGCGCCCCATCAATGAAGTGCCAGACTTCGTCGGACAGAACGCAATGAAGTCGACTGATGCCATCGTTTATGCTGCTGTCCAAGAGGAACAGAATATTGGTGATGGCGGCACGCTTTCCACGCCCGTCGGATGTTTGAACGGTCAAGCTGGAACGGAACCTTTCCACAAAAAAGCCGCCTTCCGGATGGGGGCTCATTCCGTGATGAGCGATGAGTCGGCTGGAATCGGGGTGAAGACCAGACGTGTGCATCAGCTTGGTTCTATCGTGATGGTGGCACCTTTGAAAGCAGGTGTTCGACTTTCTGGGTCGATTCGGTCATCGAGCAGCACGTTGGCCTCCGGAAAATACATGGCTGCATTCCCTGGACGGATACGTTCGAATGAAGCGACGCGCTGATGCGGTATACGTCCACCCGGCCCATGGATTGTCACACGGTCTCCTTCGCACAGGCCCCGTGCTTGGAGGTCTTTCGGGTGGAGCAGGATCACATCCCTTCCCTCAACGCCCCGATACACATCTTCCTCCTCGTAGACTACCGTATTGAATTGTCCCTCGCTTCGGATGGTCATGAGCCGGAAGAAGTGTTCTGGATGATCTTTTGAATCCGGCAGCACGGGAACGTGAAAATGCGCCCGGCCATCCTGCGTCGCAAAACGAGGCTCATGGAACGTGCGCCCCTTGATCTGAAACTCCGGGCCACCGGCGTCCAGGTCGGCCAATGCGTCCCATCCTGGTACCACACTGGCCATCATGCGCCGAAGATCACGGGTACTGCGGATCTGGCCCCAGTCCAGCGCAGCCAACGGATCTGCGTCCGCGGCAGGGAGAGAGCCCTCCGGATCAGCTGAAGTAGTATGGGAAGGGCGGGATTCTTCCCGCTGCTGACGAATCAACCCGAAAAGATCGGCTATGACATCGAGTTCGCTGCGAGCCCCCTCGAATCGGGGGACGCCGCCGTCGCTGAGGCGCACAAAATTGAACATGGATTCCTGGGTCGTAGGCTCCGGCTCCTCGTCGCGCGCAAGAACCGGTAGGATCAGGTGGTTTTGGGACACGGCCCGGGCGTGTCCGGTGTTCAGCGTCGTGCTCAAGGTGATCTGCCACGGGATTCCGGACAACGCCCGGGCCGCCCATTCCGAGGCTGGATTGGAGCCGAACAGGTTACCTCCCAGGTGAATGGCAACATCCATGGCGTTTTCCGAGGCCCGTTGCATGCAGGCCATGGTATCCAGTCCCTCGGACGAGGGAAGGGTCAGGCCGAATCGATTGGTCAATCCTTCCAGGATGGCTGCTTTTAGGCGGGGAGTGGCTCCAATGCTGCCTATTCCCTGTACGTTGGAGTGGCCACGGATGGGCATCAAACCACAACCGGGTTGTCCGAGCATCCCGCGGAGCATGGCGACGGCGGCAATGAGCTGGACCGTAGCCGTTCCATGCTGGTGATGCGTGACGCCCATAGCCCATGCAAAGATTACCCGACGACCTGAAACGTACCGGTCGCACAAATCCTCGATTTCCGAGCGTGACAGGCCCGAGCCCGCTTCAATATCCTTCCAGGAGGTACTGGTCACGTATTGGCTGAACGCTTCGAATCCGCTCGTGCTACTCTCCAGGAAGTCGCGATCTGTGCGCCGCGTTTCGATCAGATTCTTGGCCATACCCACCAGCATAGCAGCGTCACCGCCGATGTGTGGCTGGACCACGTGACTCGCAATAGCGCTGCCAAAAAAGAGACTCCGCACATCGGATGGGATACTGAACCGCTCCAGGCCCGCTTCGCGGATGGGATTGACTACGATCACCTGCCCACCACGTCGCCGCACGTTCATGAGCGATTTCATGAGCCTTGGATGATTACTTGCCGGATTGGCACCAATCAGGATGACCGTGTCTGTTTTGGAGAGGTCCTCAAGGACTACGGTCGCGGTGCCGCTTCCTGTGACAGACGAAAGGCCTACGCCACTGGCCTGGTGACAGTAGTAACTGCAGTTGTTG
>JAURNP010000081.1 GCA_030830105.1 Rhodothermales bacterium
AGCTACCAGTGGGACTTCTTTTCGCAGATCTTTGGCGTGGCCCTTCTTGATGCCCTCAAACTCGTACGCACGCAGCTTTGGAACCACCCTGACACGGATCACCAGGTAGACTCCTTGACCCACTTTGCGCTCCTGCACGACCTGCACATCCTCGTACGTGCGCAGTCGATAAATGGCCCGGATGGCATCACCGAGGGCGGGATCACCCGGTACAGTGAGGCGCTGACCGACCTGCAGACGAGAGGTCTGCTGGATGAAGCTGTTGGCGTATTCGTCGGAGGCTCCCTCAACGGAGATTCCGAGAATTTCCACGATTTCAGGCGAGATACCGGAGGCAAGGCCCGGAGCTGGCGCATCGCTTCGGCTTTGTGCCGCCGCTGGCGACGCACTGATCAGGAACGCCAGTACAAAAAATAGGGCTCTCAGACGCATGTAAGGGGCTTTTTCGATTTCTTCAAAATCCTACCGCACAAGAAGGCCTGTGAACGGCGGGCACTCGAAGGGTGTTTCCTTGCTGGGACGGCAACACGATATATGGATGAAACGGATGGCCGAGCCGCTTATTGCCTGGTTCGAGCCGTCTACTGTTCAGTAAGAACTCCGCCAAACCGGCGCTCCCGATCCTGAAAATCCCGAACAGCCTTGAAGAGGTGCTGGCGACGAAAATCCGGCCAGTACACATCGGCAAAGTGAAGCTCGGAATATGCCATCTGCCACAACATATAGTTAGAGATGCGCTGCTCTCCTCCGGTACGGATCATGAGATCAGGATCGGGAATGGAGGCCGTAGAAAGCTGATTGGCTATGATCTCCTCGGTGATATCACCTGGCGACAAAGAGCCATCCTTAACCTGGGTAGCCAGCTTCTTCATGGCGATAGTCAGATCCCATTTGCCACTGTAAGACAACGCCAGTGTGAGTGTCATGCGGGTATTCGATGCGGTCTCTGCCATAAGTGAGCGCAATTCTTCTTGTGCCCGCTCTGGAAGTTCATCGATGGAGCCGACCGAATTAAGCCTGATGTTGTTCTCATGGAACGACCTGGCTTCTTTCTTGAGCGCCTGAATCAGGAGTTTCATCAGCGCCGACACTTCGGTGATTGGGCGCTTCCAGTTTTCGGTTGAAAACGTGTACAGGGTCAGATGCGGTATCCCGAGCTCCGCACATGCTTCGGTAGTATCCCGGACTGCATGTACTCCTTGGCGATGCCCTTCAACCCGCGGCATTCCACGCTCACGCGCCCAGCGGCCATTGCCATCCATGATGACAGCCACGTGCTCTGGCAGTGGACCACTGGCCTGGATCGATTCTACGGTATGGACGAGAGGTTCAGTCAAGGACCTGGCCAGCAGGTACGGTCAGAGTTTGAGAATGTCGTTGAAAATGACAAACACCATAAAGATCAGCAGGATCACCATACCAATCTGTTGGAGAGCCATCCGAATCTTCAGCGATGGTTCCTTGCGAACGATTCCCTCATAAATGAGGAAAACGAGGTGGCCACCATCAAGCGCTGGGATCGGCAAAATATTGATGATGGCCAGCGTGATGGACAGCATGGCAACGATCTGCCAGAAATACGGTGCTCCCATGTCGGCTGCTTCACGAGTGACCCGGGCAATCATCACGGGTCCGCCGATATTTTGGCGAAAGCTGTCCTGCCCCACAAAAATGCGTTTCAGGCTGGAAGCCACCATCCGCGTGTTCAGCCATGTGTCCGAGATTCCGCTCCCGATAGCTGCAAACAACGTGTAATCTTTCAGTCGTACAAATTGGCGAATGCCGAGCACGAAGGGTGCATCAGAACCCGCCTCTCTGGCCATCTGAATGCTATACAGAGTCCCTCCCACCGCCTGCAGGGAGTCAGGAAGGCGGACCGCCATGTCTGCTGGCTCCACGCTGATCGAATCGGGACGCATGATCAACAGATCGAATGCATCCGCCTCGACGGCCCGAAGCGCGGGCGTAATCTGCTGGAAGAATGCGATCGTGCTGTCGCCGATACCAACGATATGGTCCCCGGTGCGCAGACCGGCCTCAGAAGCTGGCGTGTCAGGCCCTACCATTCCAACGATGGGCGGATCGAAATCAATACCGAAGCTTCCACCGCTTTTGTTCAGACGCGTCATAATATCGCGGGGACCCTCCAGTCGGACGGGCTCTCCATCGCGTTCCACGTCAATTACCAGGGGATCAGCGAGGAGCAGCTCCTCCATTCCACTCAGCCCTTCAAGCACGTCTACTGGCTTGCCATTCACTGCCGCGATAAGATCTCCCGTCCGCAGTCCCATATCTGCTGCTACAGAGGCCTCTTCAATGATCACAGCGCCTACGGCGGGATCATACGCTTCTCCATAGGTGGCCTTCAGACCAGCAAAAATGATGGCTGCCAGAATGAAATTGAACAAGACACCGCCGATGATCACCAGAATTCGCTGCCAGACCGGCTTGGAACGGAATTCCCAAGACTGGGGCTCCGACGCCAACTCTTCGGTATCCATGCTCTCGTCTACCATGCCTGCGATCTTGACGTAGCCTCCGAGCGGAGTGGCGCCAATCACATACTCCGTTTCGCCAAACGTGGCACCGATCACTTTCGGCGGAAAACCGACCGAAAACTTGTCGACACGCATCTTGAAAAGCTTGGCAAACAGAAAGTGACCCAATTCGTGCACGAACACGAGGATCATGATGGCCAGCAGTACCCAACCGATGTAGGGAAGAAAATTGAGGATCGCGTCCATGTAGCGCGGGTGTGAGTACGTTGAAGTCTGCGAGTCTGCATCTGCGAGTCTGCTGTAATCCCCCGTTACACCGGGTAGTTCCTCACATGATCAAATCCTCCTGGCATTCAAAAACCAGGTGAGTCATCGGACCGAATCATGCACCCATCTGCGTGCCTCGGCATCCAGCTGTACACGTGATTCCAGCGTAGTGGCATCATGCGAAGCAATCGAATGAAGGGCACCTTCTATCAAGCGAGGGATCTCGCCGAAAGTAATCCTGCGGTCAAGGAATAGACCGACCGCTACTTCGTTGGCAGCATTCAGTACCGTCCCGGCCCCATCTCCCAATCGTAATGCCTCGAAAGCAAGCTCCAAGCACGGATACCTGGCCGGATCAGGCTGATCAAACGTCAGCTCGTGTGCACGGGACCAGTCAAGGACGGGGAAGTCAGAATTCCAGCGATCCGGGGCAGACAACGCGTACTGAATCGGAACCTTCATATCGGGCGGACCAAGTTGTGCTTTGCTCGACCCGTCAGCGAATTCCACCATGGAGTGGATGATGGACTGGGGATGAATGGTTACTTCAATCCGTTCTGGAGGAATATCAAACAGCCACCGTGCCTCAATGACTTCGAGGCCTTTGTTCATCATGGTGGCCGAATCAATGGTGATCTTCGGCCCCATCTCCCAGTTGGGATGAGCCAATGCCTCCTCCGGCGTGATATTCAGAAATGTGTCCAACGGGCGGTTCCTGAACGGCCCGCCTGAAGCAGTGAGGATCAGCTTCCGGATCGACTCACGCGGTTCACCGACCAGGCTCTGGTAAATCGCGGAGTGCTCGCTGTCCACAGGCAATACATCGACCGCGTGCTTTCGGGTCAGCATATTGATCAAGTCCCCAGCCACGACCATGGTCTCCTTGTTGGCCAGGGCAATCCGTCTGCCCTGTTCAATGGCGGCAATGGTCGGCATGAGGCCGGCTGCACCCACCATGGCTGTCACGACACAATCGCCTGGTGCATGCGCGGCCACCTCAAGCACCCCTTCTGGTCCCCTCAGAACGCGACACGAAACCATGGAGGCCAGACGATCTGCGGCGGCGGAATCGGCCAAGGCCACCACGTCCGGATCGAATTCTATCACCTGTTTGGCCAACAGATCTGCGTTCGAACCTGCCGCAAGGCCCGTGATCCTGATTTTGTCCGGATGCTGCCGCGCGATATCCAACGTCTGCGTCCCGATGGACCCAGTAGATCCCAGGATGATCAGATTGATCGGCAGTGCGATGGAATCCATGATCAAAACGGACAAGTATTCAGGTTCGGGCAGAAAGGCGAGAACGACGAAACATACGGGCCTTGGCCGCGATATTAAAGCGCTTCAAGTCCTCATGTAGGAGTTCACTCGACCGTGTCTCACCTCGAATTGCGGTGATTCATTGTGAACATGGCCGATCCAGGAAATCCAACGACGCTGATTCGTGACGAAAGCGCTCTCTGCAATACGCCCCCTCCTCTTCGCAGGAATGTGTTTGATCCTGCTTGGGTCTGGAACGGCTTCGGCTCAAAACGTCGACGAGTCACAAGTTGGCCGATTCCAGCTGGCAGAGTCTTTCCTGAGGGCCGCCCAATATGAGCGTGCAATCGGCATGCTCGAGGACTTGTATGCCGAGAGCCCGGGGACGCATGTGTTTTACGAACGTCTTCGACAGGCATATGAGAACGTCAAGCGCTACGACGCGGCCATCGCCTTGGTCGATCAAAAGATTGCCTCGGAATCTGCTCCAACGTCCTTCTACGTGGAGAAGGCACGACTGCTTTTTCTCAAGGGTGATGAGGCGGGTGCGCGCGCACAGTGGCATCGTGCCATCGAGACCAATCCAAGTTCGCCCAGCGTTTATTTGCTCGTGTATCGCAGCCTGTTCCAGTTGCGCTTGTTTGATTATGCGATTGAAGTGCTCGAGGATGGGCGTGCTGCCATCGATAACGAGACGCTCTTCCAGACGGACCTTGCTCAGCTGTACAATCTGACGTCCCAGCACGGAAAGGCTGTCGAGAAATACCTGGAGCTCCTGGCGCTCAACCAGAATCAGCTCAACTACGTCAAGACCCAGCTGAGCGGCTTTCTCAGTACGCCAGAGTCGATCGAAGAAAGTATTGGAATTGCCCAGACGGGAGTAGCCAACGACCCGTTGAACCGCTCTTATCGCGAGCTGCTCGCTTGGCTACTCGTTGAGGGTGACGATTATCGCGAAGCGCTGGAAGTCTACCGCGGCATCGACCGACTGGATCGCGAGGAAGGGCGAATCCTCTTCAGCTTCGGACTCATTGCCGCCGATGGGGGCGCTTACGACGTCGCGCTGGAATCATTTGATGAAGTGCTCTCCCGTTACCCCGAAGGCGTCTCGGCTCCTGAGGCCATGCGCGGGCTGGCCATGATGCAAGAGAAGTGGGCTGAAACCCTGGGCGAGACGGTTTTTGACATCGCTGGCAACCGACAGGAACGCAATCACTGGGATGAAGCACTGGAGACCTATCAGCGATTCCTGATCGAGTTTCCACAGCATGCGCAATTCCCGGACGTCCTGCGACGTATTGGATCGCTGCAACAGGATGTCTTCTTCGACCTGAACGCAGCAGAAACGGTGCTCAAGGAAGTGGTGGGGCGGTATCCTCAGACAGAGGCGGCCAACCAAGCTGCCTATGACATGGGCCGGTTGTCTGTCACCCAGAATCGGTTGGAAGATGCACGCATCCAGTTTTCACGCCTGCTGACCCGTCTTCGAACTGGCGACCTGGCTGAACTCGCCCGATACGCACTGGCGCGGCTTCATTTCTACCAGGGCGATTTCGAGGCTGCCGACAGCTTCACGCGAGCCATGCAGGAGAATACCTCTACCGATACAGCCAATGATGCCATCACCATGAAAGTGATGCTTATCGAAAGTATGGGGCCCGACTCACTTAACACGCCATTGAGACGGTTTGCCCGCATTCAGCTTTTGACGAGGCAGCGGGGATACGATGTTGCTCTGCATCAACTTGACGACCTCATGGAAGAGTTTGGGCAGCATGCTCTGGCCGACGATATGTTGATGCAGAAGGCAAATCTTCTGGCCCGTACCGGTCAGGTTGAGGACGCCATTGATAATTACCTGCAGCTGCCCCTGATCCACCCTTCGAGTTTTTATGGTGCACGAAGCCTCGTTGAGGCAGCTGCCCTGCAAGCCCGCTTTGTTTCCAGCGAAAAGGCACTCGAGACCTATCAACGCGTGCTTCTCGAATTTCCCGGATCGCTACTGATTCCTCAGGTCCGGGAGTCCATCCGCCTGCTTCGCGGCGATGAGGTGTAAAGCCTCGTTTGCCGGGCTTCTCTCCGGTCTCCCATCTACCCTTTAAACGCCTTCCTGAGCATGCCCAAGACTTCCCAGATCCGAGGACTGACCTTCGTCTGCTGCCTGTTTTTGCTCATTCTGGCCAGGCCTTCTTTGGGACAGGACATTCTGATTCCCATGGATGAGGCACAATCTAACCACCTGAAGGCTTATGGGGTAACATTTTGGGCCCTTGAACGCCAGGTGGAGGTGGACTGGCTCCTCAATTACCGCGGTGGATCCTTCCTCATGTTGCGAGAGGCCGAGATCGAGGCGGAGCTTCGGGTCAGGGGCGTGACGTACGAAGTCATCAGTGGCTCGCAAACGGCCTCCATCATTTCCGAGGTTGAATCGGATGCTGCCAACACTTCCGTGGTTCGTCTTCAAAAACCACCCCGGATTGCCGTGTATGCTCCGGAACAGACATTACCGTGGGACGATGCTGTGCTGCTGGCCCTGACGTATGCAGAAGTCCCCTATGACATGATCTACGATGATGACGTCATGGAAGGTGAGCTGGATGAATATGATTGGCTACACCTGCACCACGAGGACTTCACGGGGCAGTTCGGCAAGTTTTTCAACTACCGCTCCACGCCTTGGTATATCGAGCAGCAGCGACAGGCTGAGATGGCCGCTCGTCGCCATGGATTCAGGAAGGTCAGCCAGCTCAAGCTGGCCGTTGTCGAACGGATTCGTGAGTATGTGGGTGGAGGGGGATTCTTGTTTGCTATGTGTTCTGGGACCGACACCTTCGATCTTGCGCTGGCCTCCCACCAGACAGATATCGTCCCTCCAGAGTATGACGGCGACTCTGTGGATCCTGACGCCATTTCGCAGCTGGACTTCACACGTACGTTCGCCTTCCACGAATTCCGGCCGGTATTCAACGCTCGCGAATACGAGTATTCGGATATAGACTCCGGCCCTCCCCCACAGCCACTTCGGAATCCTGCTGTTGACTATTTCACTCTTTTCGAGTTCAGCGCGAAGTATGACCAGGTACCCACCATGCTGACACAGAACCATGTGGCCACTGTTAAAGGCTTCATTGGACAAACAACCAATTTCCGTAAGCATCTCATCAAGCCGAATGTGGTCATCCTCGCTGAGGCGCCGGGTCGTAATGAGGTGCGCTATCTACATGGCACCTTCGGTGAAGGGACATTTACCTTTTACGGGGGACATGACCCCGAGGACTATCAGCACTTTGTTGGGGAGGAAGCAACCGACCTGAGTCTGCACAAGCATTCTCCCGGATACCGCCTTATCCTGAACAACATTCTCTTCCCCGCAGCCAAGAAAAAGAAGCAGAAAACGTGAGCACTGACCTCCCAGGAAAATCACCGGCGGATTCGCACACCATCATGAGCGAACTGGTCCTGCCCAACGACACCAACGGGCTGGGTAATCTGATGGGAGGCCGATTGCTTCATTGGATGGACGTGTGCGCGGCCATTTCGGCGCAGCGCCACGCTGGCACCGTTGCTGTGACGGCTTCAGTGGATACCGTGGAATTCCACTCACCCATTCTTCAGTCGGAAATTGTCATCCTGACGAGCTGGGTGAATCGGGCCTTCCGCACTTCCATGGAGGTCGAAATCTCAGTCGAAGCCGAGAATCCCCGAACCGGTAGCTGCCGAATTGCAAACCGAGCCTTCTTTACGTTTGTAGCAGTTGGCCCTGACGGTAAACCGACGCCTGTGCCAGCCACGACGCCAACGACTGAGAACGAGACGAAGGCCTTTGAGGAAGCTGGCAGAAGGCGCCAGTTACGTCTTTTCACAGCTGGACGCCTCGGCGACGAGGGTATTCAGAATCTGCAGGAGTACATCGGGTCTCTGCGTCATGAGCACTGACCTGCCAGACCTGGGATTCAAGGCCGACGAATACCGGGCGCACATCATGAGAGCGCTGATGGCGCTTCTCCTGGTAGCGACCTGGTCCAACCCGGTGTTTTCGCAGGAGGCCGATACCGTTTTTGCTGCCAAGGAAAACCATCCTGCTTCCACTGCTGACAGGTCTGTATACCGAGCTGACAGGTCTTTTTTCCGAGCTAACAGGGCTCTATCGGGCGCTGACAGATCCATATACCGATCCGACAGGCCTTTATTCAGCGTCGGAGTGCTGGTTGGTCCATCGAGTGGCCTGGCTTTCAAAGCACTACTCCGGGAGCCAGCGGGTTCACAACTCGGTCGTAGCTCGGACCTGCATTTGTCCTTCAACGGCCAGGGCTATGCGAAGATTGCCGCTCATTCCCTCAAGGAGCGTCCCTTTCCCGAGGCTCCCCTCGTACTCTATCTCGGACCGGGGATGCTCGCCGAGCTGGATGATGGCTCTCTGCGATGGGGCCTCTCCGGCATGATCGGGGCATATTTCGTCAAGGGACCCTATGAAGTGCTCCTTCAATTGATGCCTCGTCTACTGATTACGCCGCGACGAGACGGTGGGTACAGTGCAGCCGTCGGACTACGCTATCGCCTCTGAAACCGCTCTTGCCCATGAGTCGTTAGTCGATCCCGATTGGCCCGCCGCCAGTCCCTTTTTTATGCGACCGCAATGCGGTCGCATTCTCTTTTACCTCTCTTCCCCCTTATCAGGCCTGACAGGTGTACCATCGCGTTCTCATAACAGGTGCCAACGGCATGCTTGGCCAGGAATTGGTCCGGCAGATGGGACGCATGCCTAAATACGATGTGCTGGCAACAGGGCGGGATGCGGAACCTCGCTTTACTGGAGGATCGTGCGGGTATACCAGGCTTGACATCAGCGACGATGAGGCGCTAGCGCGCCTATTCGATGACTTCGAGCCGAATGTCGTCGTAAACTGCGCGGCCATGACCCAGGTAGATGATTGCGAGTCCGATCGGGAGCGGTGCTGGCAAGTGAATGCCGACGCCGTCGAGACCATGGCCGGCCTGTGCAAGACGCATGGTGCTCGTCTCGTACACATATCCACCGACTTCGTCTTCGACGGCGAAGACGGCCCGTACCGGGAAGATGCGCGTCCTAATCCTGTTTCTTATTACGGGCGTTCCAAGCTTGCCGGTGAAAACCATGCGCGTGGTGCCGGTACCGACAAGTGGGCGATCGTTCGAACAGTTTTGGTGTACGGGGCACCCGAAATGGGAGCCCGATCCAACTTCGTAACGTGGGTGCGGGACAAACTCACATCCGGCGAATCCATCCGCGTGGTTACAGACCAATGGCGCACGCCAACCTGGGTAGTCGACCTGGCCGACGGCGTGGAGCGCATTGTCCGCTACCGAAAGAGTGGAGTGTTCCATGTCTCCGGGCGAGAATTTCTCAGCGTGAACGAGTTTGCGCATCGTATTGCCGACGTCGCAGGACTCGACCGATCCTTGATTGGCGAAGCCGACAGTACCACGTTTTCGCAGCCGGCCGAGCGGCCCGCAAAGACGGGATTCATCATCCTCAAGGCCGAAACTGAAGTAGGTTTCCGTCCGCACGCTCTCGATGACGCCATCAGAGAGACCCTTGGGATGGGTCCTTCCAAGCCGACATCAGCCTCTTCCTGACGACTGATGAGGACGGCCGAGCCCACCTGATTGAATCACCCATTTTTCGTATCGCTGAGCAATTTGCCGCCTTACCTTTAGATCGAGAACTCTCCGCCTCGACCATCAATCGAACCTCATGCTGGATCTTCAATTCATTCGAGAAAACGCCGACCGTGTCAAAGCAGCCATGGTCAACAAGGGCATCGGCGACGGTGCACTGGTAGATCAACTACTGCAAGCTGATGAAGAGCGCCGCTCCCTGATCTCGAAAACGCAGGAGACACAGACCGAGTCCAATGCTGCTGCCAAGGCCATCGGCGCCCTCATGAAAGAGGGCCGCAAGGAAGAAGCACAAGGTGCCATCGCCAAGAGTTCAAGCCTGAAGGAGCGTCTCAAGGAATTGGAAGAGACGCAAAAAAAGGCTCAGGAACGGGTCGAAAACCTGCTGCTTGAGATTCCGAACGTTCCTCATGAGACAGTCCCGGTCGGTCGTACACCAGACGAAAACGAGGTTGCGTTTGAGTGGGGCGTGTTTCCCGCATTCGACTTCGAGGCCATCCCCCACTGGGAGATCCTGGACAAGCACAGGATGGCAGACTTCGATCGAGGATCGAAGGTGACCGGTGCAGGATTCCCCTTTTACACCCGCGAGGGGGCCAAGCTGCAACGTGCGCTGATCAATTTTTTCCTGGATGAAGCCGTCGCTGCAGGATACATGGAGATCCAGGCTCCGTTGGTGGTTAACGAGGATTCTGCCCGGGGCACCGGTCAGCTTCCTGACAAGGAGGATCTGATGTATGAGGCACAGCGCGATGGGCTGTACATGATTCCAACCGCAGAAGTGCCGCTGACCAACCTCCACCGCGATGAGATCTTCGCCGAAAAGGACCTGCCTATTCGCTACTGCGGATACACGCCTTGTTTTCGCCGTGAGGCAGGCTCGTATGGCAAGGATGTCCGTGGCCTGAACCGACTCCACCAGTTTGACAAGGTTGAATTGGTGCACTTCGTCCGGCCGGAAGACAGCTACGAAGCACTTGAGTGGCTTCGTGAACACGCAGAGCTGCTGCTTCAGAAACTTGAGCTACCCTATCGCCGACTTCTCATGTGCACCGGTGACATGGGCTTTACACAGTCCAAGAAATACGACCTGGAAGTGTGGAGTGCCGCGCAGGAGCGTTGGCTGGAGGTCTCCTCGATTTCAAATTTCGAGTCTTTTCAGGCGCGGCGGATGATGATTCGTTATCGGGCCGAAGGCGAGAAGAAGCCTCGGATCATCCACACGCTCAACGGAAGTGGTCTCGCGCTGCCTCGCATCGTTGCCGCTCTTCTGGAAAACCACCAGCAGGCCGACGGCTCCATACTGCTACCCGAGGCGCTTCGATCCTACTTTGGTGCCGATCGGGTGGGCGCCGCTGGATAAGGTTGTCGTCCTGACGGCACAGGTAATCACCTGGGTTGCAGGCCAAGAATGAGAAAGGGGCGATCACGCACGCGTGATCGCCCCTTTTCATGTTGCTCAAACCGCCCGACGTTCTCAGACCGATTCGATATCCAATTCCGGCGTCGTCCCGTTCAAATCATTGGCACTTCCGGCCCCATCGCCTGGAAGATCCATTCGCTTCGTCCCCGGAAACTGCTTGACGATGTCCGTACGTACGCGTTTGCCCGTGCCTTTTTGAGTCGGTGACGACTCATGGATATAGAAATCCTGATTCGGCAAATTGTCTGCACGCTTGCGTCCTGCCGCTGCCGCCTGGAAGAGCGTGCCATCCGAGTTTATACGCAGCTCACGGAATCGTTCAAGAGTGCGCTTCTCGAACAGGTCGAACGCGTGGTTGAAGAAGGCTCGTTTCTCTTCAATGTCTTCTTCCCCGCTACTCAGGGAGAGATCGAAGCGCGACAGGGAAGCTGAGAGCGCGAACAGGTAGGTTGCACTATCCCCCAGGCGCGCCTGGACGGCTTGACGCGTAACGATTTCCTCCTTGTACCACTTCGAGGCCATCTTGAAAAAGTGTGCATGGTCACGAACGAGCCGTTCCAGGCGCGCGGCATGACCTCGCAATTCCGGATTCTTCACCGAAACCGAAGGGGCGCCGGGACGATAGCCAAGGAAAAGCTCCATCGCCAGCGGAATCGCCCGCCTGAGCACCTTGGGACTGAAACCGTTACTCACGATCCGCCCGAGATTCTTTCCGATTGATTCGTCACCATCCCAGGTCAACGCGTTCTGGACGGAAATCATCTGCTCTGCCAGCTGCTTACCTCCATACCCGAAAATGAACGGCTGCATGACTTCGTTGGAGCCCTCGACAATGCGGTGAATACGGTTGTCCCGCCACGCGCGCTCCAGCTCATTTTCGGTCATGTATCCTTCGCCACCCATGATCTCCATGGCATCGTCGATGGTCTCCCATCCCAATTGCGAGCAGAAGACTTTGGTCATGGCAGTTTCAACCATGATACCCTCATCACCCCGATCCAGCATACCTGTCATCACATAGAGCATGGCGTCCATGGCGTATGTCGCCGCATACATGCGTGCAATACGTTGCTGAACCAATTCAAAATCCGCTAGTGGACACTGAAATTGGTGACGCGTCTGCACCCACTTCGTCGCTTGATCGGCCGAACGCTTGGCCGCACCGGTAATCCCCGCGGAGAGCGTACAGCGACCAAAGTTCAGGCATGTCAGCGCGACGTGCAGTCCCCGGCCTTCTTTGTGCAGCAGATTCTCTCGAGGCACTTTGACATCCGTGAAGCGAATGCGAGCCTGCCAAGTGCCACGAATGCCCGTCTTGGAGCGATTGCTCTCGAAGATTTCGATACCTGGCATATCCGGTGTACAGATAAGAGCCGTGACCTTCTCTTTCTCTTTTCCCGACTTCGGATCGACCAGCTTCTGCTTGGCCATCACCGTATAAATCCCACTCAATGCACCCGAGGTGCTCCACTTCTTCTCCCCATTCAGGATGTAATGCGTTCCGTCCTCGGATAGCACGCACCGGGTCTCCTGCCCTGCCGCGTCCGAGCCTACCTGTGGCTCTGACAAGCAAAATGCCGACAGGTACTCTCGAGACACACCCGGCAGGAAGGTCTGTTTCTGCTCGTCCGTACCAAAAAGCATGATGGCCTTGCAGCCAATGGACTGGTGTGCAGAAACCATGACCGATGTTGAACCGCAATACGATCCAATCATCTCCAGCACGCGGTTATACGAAGAGATACCAAGGCCGAGACCGCCGTACGATTCCGGAACGGTCATTCCCATCACGCCCAAATCGAAGAGACGCTTGATGGCCCACTCTGGAATCTCCTCATCCCGGTCAATTTCCATGGCCGGATGTTCGTTCTTTAGATAAGCCTCCAGCACTTCCAGAAGTGAATCGCACTTGGCCCGCTCCTGATCACTGACCATGGGGTACGGTGAAATCAGATCGTTCCGAAAACGCCCCCAAAACAGGTTCTTGGCAAA
>JAURNP010000082.1 GCA_030830105.1 Rhodothermales bacterium
GAAAGTGGGTGAGTCACCATCCGGTAGTATTGAAGGCCGAATGCTTCCGGTTCTTGTTCTTGACCTTTCTCATCCTTTAGTCCTTCCGATATCCTGAAGTACTCATTGCTTGATCAGAGGCTGCGTGCTGCGGTAGCCCAGATGTTCAAGGAGACGTTTACGGCTTTGGAAAGTGCGGAAGAAGGAGCACTGATCGCAAGACTCACGCTGGAGCTGGCAGGGCTCTCAGAGGGTCCCGATGTATTCGGGTATGTTGCTTTGGACCATGATCGGATTGCAGGAGCCATTTTCATGAGTCGCTTGCGTACAGGCGATGAAGATGATCTTTTTTTGCTCTCGCCGTTAGGGGTTCATCCGGACTATCAACGCCAAGGAGTCGGTAGAGCGCTCATTTCGGCGGGTTTTGACAGTCTCCGTCAAATGGATATCGCTGTGTGTGTGAGCTACGGCGATCCTGACTATAACCCTGCTAGTGGTTTTGACTCCGTGAGTGAGGATGTCATCCCTACACCACACGCCCTCTCCATGCCATTCGGTTGGATCGTAGCCTCCATGGATGGGAAAGAGGTACGACCCGTTTCGAGCCCCACCCGATGCGTTGCTACGTTTGATGACCCTTCTCTGTGGTAGGGCGGTCGGTCCGGGATCGCATACGTTCGGTCCCGTAACGCACACTGTCGATCAACTCTCAGGCGCCGTTTATTGCGGGGTACAAGGACCTGAATCGATCGTAAGCCTGGCCGTACTGCAAGGTCCGATGTGCATCGGGGAGAATGGGGGAGCCTGTGCGGACAGTCTGGCCGACGGCTTCGGTGACACTGCCCCAGACTCCCGCTCCAACTCCCGCCAAGATGGCAGCGCCGAAGGCAGCTCCTTCTGTGGTTTGGACCGGCTCAAGAGGCGTACCAAGGATATCCGCCAGCATCTGACTCCAAATGGGGCTTTTCAGCGCGCCTCCGCTTGCTCTCATTGATTGCGGAGCACTTACACCGCATTCCATGAGCAATCGCTGATTATCCAACAGGCCGAACCCTACTCCTTCGAGCACAGAGCGGGTCACGTGGCCGCGACCATGGGCGAGTGTCAGGCCGACGAATGCGCCGCGGGCATGCGGATTGGCATGCGGAGTCCGCTCTCCACTCAGATACGGCAGGAACGTCAATTCCTCGCAGCCAATGGGGACGGAGGCTGCTTCGGCTACGAGGTGATCGAACGAGACATTTCCGGCAAACGTGTCGCGATACCATTGCAATGAACCTGCAGCCGAAAGCATGACGCCCATCACATGCCATAAACCCGGAACGGCATGCGGGAAGGCATGCATGTTGCCCCTCGGATCCGTCACTGGCTGTGTGCATGGTGCGAATACGACGCCGGACGTTCCGATAGTCAGGGCGTGCACGGAAGGAGAAACGGCGCCGACCCCAACTGCCTGAGCAGCCTGATCGCCTCCACCGGCAACAACAGGCGTGCCAGACGCCAAGCCCGTCTCTTGGGTAGCCTCTGTGTGGATGATCCCGGTAGTTTCGGTTCCTTCATGAGTGGGAGGAAGCCAGGCGGATGGGATTTCCAGGAGCTCGAGTAAATCATTACTCCAGGTTCGGGAAGCCAGATTGAGTAGTAGTGTGCCGCCGGCACCGGCACGATCCGTCCCAAACACTCCGGTCAGTCGATAGCGGATGTAATCCTTCGCAGGCAGCACCTGGGCAACGCGTTCGAAGTTCTGGGGCTCGTTGTTTCGCACCCACAGCAGCTTTGGGGCGGTAAATCCGGGAAAAGCATCGTTTCCGCTGATTCTGACGAGTTCGGCAAGTCCAATACGTTCTCTGATGTATTCGCACTCAGCACTCGAGCGCTGGTCATTCCATAGAATTGCCGGGCGTATCACGCTGCCCTCGGCATCCAGCAAGACCAGTCCGTGCATTTGCCCAGTCAGTCCGATTGAACGGATTTCCGAAGCGTCGATTTGTGCCTCTGACAGCACCGCTTGAATGGCCTTGCACGTTGCTGACCACCAGTCCTCCGGATCTTGTTCGCTCCAAAGAGGTCGCGGAGTGGAAAGCTCATGGGAGGAACTTGCTACCGCTTTAACTTCACCGTCGGGACCCAGAAGCAATGCTTTGCTGGCCGTAGTCGAGACGTCTATTCCAAGGATCATGAAGCGAGTTGGTGTCTTTCGATGATGAAGCGGAGGGCGGCGGCGAGGTCATGGGTTACCAACTATTCGTCGGATCCAGCCCCAGGTTCCGACAAGGCAGGCACCGAAAATGAGTCCCTCCATACCAGCCAGTGCAGCTTCAGCCCATTGACCGTCGTCTAGTTGCCCGAACATTAGGACCAGCGCACCCATCTCCAACCGGGAGTCGCTGAATGAATCAGCCAGCGATCGCAAGCTCCCTCCCATCAAGTGCCCACCAGCGAGAGAAATGAAAACGCCCGTTAAGCCTGACATGATACCGGCCCCCAACGAGCCAGCCATTCGAACGCTTGTACGAGGACCTTGCAGAAGGCGTTCTCCCAACAACATGCCGCCGGCGATGGCTGCTCCAAGGGCAGCTCCTTCCATGCCACCGGTCATGTCTTCAGGAGCGTGTCCAAACAAAAGATTGAACGCGTCCAGTCCAAGCATCTTGGCAGAGGCTCCAAAAAACATGCTGCTCAAGACGCATCCCATCACCAACCAGAGCGCTCGTGATTGTCCCGAACGCTGAGAAATCATCCACCCAGCTGTAAAACCAGCTCCCATTCCTGCCCCACCAGCCGTACCAACTAGGACATTCAACGCGATGAGCACCAGCAGGGTTGAAAGTGTGCCGATGCCGGCCCCTGGGGAAGACAATCCGAATCCGTAGAGTAACCCACCCATCAAACCAGCGAGTGCACCACCTGCGCTCCAGGCACCCCACCAGGCGAGCAACGTGCCGATACGAGATCTGATACCGCTATCGAGTTTCGGAAAGTCTTCCGTGGGCGAGTTGGCGATTGCTATATCAGCATTCCGGGTTACGCTTGCTATGAATCGATATCCGTGACGAGGTACGGTCTGAATGAAGCGCGGATTTCCGGCGTCATCATCAAGCAGGTGACGAAGCTCCTTGATGCACTGGGACAATGCATTGTCGCTTACTACGACGTCCTGCCAGACGATGTCGAAAAAGTGATCTTTTTCAACCAGCTGAGGACTGCGATCAACCAGCAATGTGAGCGCGTCCAGATAGCGGGCGCTCACGTCAACTCGCTCGGTGCCCTTCCAAAGCTGTCGATCTACGGTATCGAGCGTGAAAGAGCCGAATTGGTAGCGATCAGAGGAAGTCACGGGCTTTTTTCCTAGTTGCTCATGAAAAGATCAGACAATGCTCAAGGCGCTCATGAGCGGGATCGTAACATTTAGGTCGAGACCTCGGGTCGCTACGGTGAGCCAGTCCAGCCGGAACCGTTGCGATCGTCGACAACATACGATTTGATAAGACAACGAGACGCCATGCCGCTTTTTCTGGAATTCGCCCTGCTCGGACTATTCATGTTCGGGCTGTACGCATCGTTCGGATTCCTAGTCAAACGCGCAGCCGGGAATCCTTCCTATAAATTAGGTTTAGCTCTTGCTTTGGTCGCAGCGTTCATGCTGTTCTGGGTAAACGGAGCAGTTGGCGTTATCGGCTCTGAAAATAATGATGCCAACATGTCCTACTTCGTTCTCGTGCTAATGGTCTTTCTTGGTTCGATCGCGTCACGCTTCCGCGCCGGTGGACTGCGAATTGTCATGGCAGTAGCCGCCATCGCCATGGTGATAATTGCAACGGCTGCTCTCGGATTTTCGATGGGTGTGAACGGGCCGATATGGCCGTGGGATGTAGTCTGGATCACAGTGTTCTTTTTTGCACTCTGGTCGCTTTCAGCCTGGTTTTTCCATCAGGTCACCTTAGAAACCGAAGGTCAAACCAGTTCCGATCCATAAATTAGCGGAGGTACGACATGAGCAAGACTGAATTCGGATGGAAAAAGGGGGGCGCATATGCGTTGATGGTCCTGGGAATGCTGCTGATGCTGTACATGATCATCTACGAGGATGAACCTGGCGGTATTCCACTGATCATGATTCTACTGGGTAGTGCTTACCTGATCTTGCGCAGATTTCAGCATGACGAAGCAAACTGAAATTTGATGGTCGAACTGGTATCCTGGATTGACTTCAAGAGGGGACATTCAATGCGTGAATCTTCCGCAATAATCAGGCGCTTTGTTTGACGGAAGAAGACCAGGTGTCGATCATGCTCATCTGAATATGAATTCCTTCAAAATCGATCTGAGGACGCTTAATGAGCACGAATGGCAAATGCCCTTTTACGGGGGCAATGACCACGAATCAGGGGACCGGGACGTCGAATCAAGACTGGTGGCCGAACCAGCTGAATCTGAGGATTCTGCATCAGCACCAGTCCGCTGAAAATCCCCTGGGAGAGGATTTCGATTACGCGGAGGAGTTTGCCAAGCTGGATTACGATGCCCTGAAGCAGGACCTGTTCGATTTGATGACGGACTCGCAGGATTGGTGGCCTGCAGACTACGGTCACTATGGGGGTCTTTTCATCCGTATGGCCTGGCACAGCGCGGGTACATATCGAACCGGCGACGGTCGTGGTGGCTCTGGTTCGGGTATGCAGCGCTTTGCGCCGCTCAACAGCTGGCCTGACAACGGCAATTTGGACAAAGCACGACGTCTGCTGTGGCCAATCAAGCAGAAGTACGGCAACAAAATTTCCTGGGCTGATCTCATGATCCTCGCAGGTAATGCTGCGCTGGAATCCATGGGTTTTCAGACGTTCGGATTTGCCGGCGGCCGTGAGGACATGTACTCGCCCGAAGAAGATATTTATTGGGGTAGCGAGAGCGAGTGGCTGGGCGACAAACGCTACAGCGGTGACCGCAAGCTGGAGAATCCACTTGCAGCCGTCCAGATGGGGCTGATCTACGTGAATCCGCAGGGGCCAAACGGTAATCCTGACCCTGTGGCCTCCGGGCGCGATGTGCGCGAGACATTTCGCCGCATGGCCATGAACGATTACGAGACCGTTGCCCTGACCGCTGGTGGTCACACGTTTGGCAAGATGCATGGCGCGGGTCCGGAATCGAATGTTGGTCGGGAGCCTGAGGGTGCCTCGATAGAGGCGCAGGGTTTTGGGTGGCTCAGCTCCTTTGGAAGCGGAAAAGGGCGTGATACGATCACTTCCGGTTTGGAAGGGGCGTGGACGCCAAATCCCACCCGGTGGAACATGGATTATTTCCGAGTCCTGTTCAAATATGAGTGGGAGACTGTGAAAAGTCCGGCGGGCGCCTGGGTGTGGACACCGAAGGATCTCGAGGAAGCCGACATGGCGCCTGATCCCGAGGATCCTGCCAAGAAAGTGCCCATTTTCATGACCACCGCTGATATGGCCATGCGATTCGATCCGGAATACGAGAAAGTGTCACGGCACTTCCTTGAAAATCCAGAAGAGTTTGCGGACGCATTTGCTCGGGCATGGTTCAAGCTTACGCATCGCGATATGGGCCCAAAGACTCGATTCTTGGGTCCCGAAGTACCGCAAGAAGAGCTGATCTGGACGGACCCGGTTCCGGTGGTTGATCATGCGATGATCGATGCAGATGATGTCGCCGACCTGAAAACGGCGATCCTGGCTACCGGACTTTCCGTACGCGAATTGGTCTACACCGCTTGGTCTGCTGCGTCCACCTTCCGTGGATCTGACAAGCGTGGTGGTGTCAATGGCGCTCGAATCCGACTAGCTCCACAGAGGGACTGGGAGGCAAACGAACCGGATCAGCTGGCGAAGGCGCTGGGCCAACTCGAGGGCATCCAGTCCAACTTCAACAACGTCCAGTCCGGCAAGCGGGTGTCACTGGCGGATCTGATTGTGCTGGCCGGCTGTGCCGGTGTCGAACAGGCCGCGAAAGACGCCGGATATGACGTGGACGTACCGTTCACTCCCGGACGTACAGATGCCGAACAGGAGCAGACGGATGAGGAGTCATTCGCTTGGCTCGAGCCCTATGCCGATGCGTTCCGCAATTATCAAAAAGCGGATTATGCGGTCACGGCGGAGGAAATCATGGTCGATCGCGCTCAGTTGATGGGACTCTCTGCCCCGGAAATGACGGTATTGGTGGGCGGTATGCGCGCCATGGGTGCCAACTTCGGTGGTGGATCTCATGGGGTCCTGACGGATCGCGTCGGTCAGTTGACCAACGACTTCTTTGTCAATCTGCTGGATATGTCCACCGTATGGGCTCCGTCAGCCGTATCGCGCGAGCAGAAGAACCCGACGTTCTTCGACGGGCGCGATCGTTCGACGGGTGCCCTCAAGTGGAAGGCTACCCGCGTAGATTTGGTCTTCGGATCGAACTCGCAGCTGCGAGCGATCGCCGAGATTTACGCGCAAGACGACGCTCAGGAGAAATTCGTTGGTGATTTCGTCTGCGCCTGGACTAAGGCGATGGAAGCGGACCTTTACTAGGTCCTTTCCGCGTCATCAGCTTGAGATCCTGGAGACGTGGCGGTTGTACGATGGGCAACCGCCATGTTGTTTGCTCCTGACCTTCCAATAGGTAAATGCACAACTTGGATTCTGAACCTGACATGATCGCCACCTTCCGCAGCGAGTTTGCACGCTGCAACACCTATCTCAACGGCGTTCTAGATCAGATCGACGATGACACCCTGAATCGGTTGCCGGTGGAAGGGGGGAATTCCATTGCCATGCTCGTGCGGCATCTATATGGGAATATCCGGTCGCGATTCACCGATTTTCTGGACAGCGATGGCGAAAAGTCGTGGCGTGAACGGGAAAATGAGTTCGCTCGTGTAGCCATCGATGAACCGGAAGCTCGGCGTCTGTGGGCCGAAGCATGGGACCTGCTGGATGAAACGCTTGCTAGCCTCAAGCATGAGGATCTGGATCGCGAAGTAGTCATTCGCGGACAGGTTCTTACGGTACGCGCGGCACTTCTTCGCAGTCTCGCGCATATCAGCTACCACGTTGGGCAGATGGTTGTAATGGCGCGCGCGGGAGTGGCCGATTCTTGGTCGTTCATGAGTATCCCTCTAGGGGGTACGGCCGCCTACAATCAGAACCCAACCAAAGAGCGGGGATGATCCCGTCTCCTCAATAGCCCACTCACGTAATCATTCTAGCATGCCCTCCATTTCAGAAGCTTTCCGGCAATATGTGCATGAACCGTTTCTGATGTTCAGTACGTTGTTGCTGAATCTTCCTTTCGAGGGTATCCAGAATACGGGCGAACGCTTGCCACTGCTATTGCATGCCTGCGAAGATGGTCTTGAGCGGGGAGACGAGCCGTCCGCGATCATGAATCGTTTCTTTCGTGAGACGCTTCAATTGGAGGACGAATCGCAGCAGATCGATTTCATGTTCAAGGTCGTTCAGTACGTTGAGCGCCAGGTCGTTCTGTTTGACAGTGTTGAAGAGGCTGCAGCCGAGAAGATCGGGAGCCGTGATGGCAGCCAGCTCCTGCGCCTGATCCGGAATGACGAGACGGGAGCATATGGTGAGGCGCTCCGGCAATTTCGGGGCCGCATCGTTTTTACTGCCCATCCGACTCAATTCTACCCGCCGCAGGTGCTGGGCATCATCAACCGCTTGCGTCGGTTCATTGAGCGAGGAGATCGTCGTCGGATGACGGCCACTCTGCAGCAGCTGGGTATGACCTCGCTCTTGTCCTCGCGCAAGCCCACACCGCTGGATGAAGCTCATAACATCATCCACTTGATGCGCGAGCACCACTACGATGCGGCAGCGCGACTGTATGGCGAGATCAAGGCAGCGACGGGCGATGCGTCATTTGACAATGATCGACTGATCGAACTCGGGTTCTGGCCTGGTGGAGACCGAGATGGTAACCCCTTTGTGACGGCTGAGATTACGCGTAAAGTTGCAGAGGAGCTGCGCTTGGCCATCATCAAGTGCTATAACCGGGACGTAAAGCGGCTGGAGGCGAAATTGACCTTCAAGGGCGTACTCGATCGCGTGTCTGCATTGCGTGCAACGATTTATGCTGCGCTTTTCGACTCAGAAGCGCGAATCGATCCAATGGATTTGCTGGATCGTCTTCATCACATTCGGGATTACGTCTGCGAGCATTACGAAGGACTCTATGTCGATGAGATTGATCTGTTCATGGACAAGGTGCGCCTGTTTGGGGCCCATTTTGCATCCATGGATATTCGTCAACACCATCGAATCCACAAGGAGGCCGTTACGGCCGTTCTGAAGGCCAATGGGTTGATTTCCAAACGTCTCGACGAGTTGACAGACTCGAATCTGCAACGCATTCTTCTGGAAGAGTCACTCTCGTTAGATACGTTGGATCTGGACTCGCTGGATCCGGTAGTGGCAGATACGTTCACGACGCTAAGCCTCATCCCTCAGATCCAGGACCGCAATGGTGAACGAGGATGCAATCGGTACATCATCTCGAATGCAGATGATGCGTGGTCCATACTGTTTGTATTCGGGTTGGCACGATGGTGTCAGGGGAGTGACGAACCGGCGCTGGATATCATCCCGCTGTTTGAAACCGTGAAGGGGATGGACGCTGCAGCCGACGTCATGCGTTCCCTTTTTGCGCAACCGGTTTACCGGGCCCAAGTCAGCCGCCGATCCGGACGACAGACCATCATGTTGGGCTTCTCCGACGGGACGAAAGATGGTGGTTACCTCAAAGCGAATTGGGCGATCCACCAGACGAAAGAGGCGCTTACAGCGGTATGTCGCGAGGCCGACGTCGAGGTCGTCTTTTTTGACGGACGTGGTGGACCGCCAGCGCGTGGGGGAGGATCAACCAATCGATTCTATGCTTCACAAGGGCCGGCCATTGCGCGGCATGCATTGGAACTGACCATTCAGGGGCAGGTGATCACCAGCATGTATGGTACGCCCCACCTGTTTTCCAGGAATCTCGAAGAACTGATCCAGGCTGGAATTGGCGGGGGAGCGCCGGGCACAATCTCACCAGAAATGTCGGAAGTGGATATTCCTGGGCCAGATCGGCAGTTGTTGGAAGAATTGGCTGACGAAGCCTACAAGGCATATGAGGCGTTGAAGGAGCATCCCCAATTTGTGCCGTACCTGGAGTGTATGAGCACGCTCCGATTCTATTCCAAGGTCAACATCGGTAGCCGACCGGTGTCTAGAGGCTCATCTGAAAAGCTCGTTTTTGAAGACCTGCGTGCTATTCCCTTCGTTGGATCGTGGAGTCAGCTCAAACAGAATGTGCCCGGTTATTTCGGACTTGGCACCGCCCTTGGCCAGCTTGAACAAGCAGGAAGACTCGATGAGGCGGCCCGGCTCTTCCGCGACGTGCCTTTTTTCAAGACGCTGGTTCTGAACAGCATGATGTCGCTCTCGAAATGCAATTTCCAGCTTACCGCCTATATGGAGGAGGACCCGGAATTCGGGTCAATCTGGCGAGAAATCCGAGATGAGTACCGACGTACAATTTCCGTGCTTCTCGAAATTTCAGGCTACGATGTACTCATGGAGGAAGAAGAGAAATCGCGCCAATCGGTTTCCATCCGTGAGCGGATCGTGCTCCCCTTGCTGGTTATTCAGCAGTACGCCCTGCGGCGGCTCAGTACGAATCCTTCGAACAAGGAGATCTTGGAGAAATTGGTCATCCGTACGCTGTACGGAAATATTAATGCCAGCCGTAATGCGGTTTGACCTATCGATGAGGCGTCCGGCAATGACGCTAATGCTCCTAGTTGCAAGAAGGCGTCCTCAAGGCGTGGTACGCCTCGTGACTCGATCGACGTGTCGCTGGCATTCCACCATTCACTTGTAACCCTGTTTTTAACCCATCCCCTCGCCATGAAAGCAGTTTAAAAACACCTGGATCTTGGACTTCTCATTGCCCGCATCGGAATGGGAGTAGGCTTCATCTATTACCATGGCTGGGACAAACTGATGGGAGGCGTCGAACGTTGGGAAGGACTCGGAGGGGCGATAGCCCGCTTCGGTCTCGATTTCTGGCTAACATTTTGGGGGTTTATGGCTTTGTTCGCAGAGTCGATCGGAGCCCTCTTCATTCTGTTCGGCATCTTGTTCATGCCGATGTAGATCCTGATTGCCATCACCATGTTCGTTGCCTGGACGGGTCACATCATCTCCGGAAATGGAAACCCTGGTCACTTGTTCAAGAACATGTTGGTCATGTTAGCTTTTGCTTTGACCGGACCGGACCGGGTAAATTCAGCGTCGATGCATGGCTGGCAGCCAGAAAATCGGACAGCGGTTCCTGACCGAGTAGTCTCAGAATCGGCGAGTTTTCAATTTGCGGCGCTCGATGCAGCGCGGTAGGCCTCGAGCGTGCCACGCGCTGCGGCGGTATCACCTCGGGAGTACTCTAGCCTGGCCCGATTGTACAGCATGATGGCAGACTGAGCGTCTATTCTTTCAGCTTGCTTCAACGCAACTTCGGCGGCTTCCAATTGGGATTGACGCAGCTGTATGGCTGCGAGAGCATTCCAAAAGTATAGGCGATCCGAGCGGGAAGCGCCTTGAAGGGCCAGCTTTTCAACCAGTGCGTCGAGGGTGGAGCTCGCCAGGAATCGACCGATGACCTCTTCCATGAGCGCAGCATTGAATGGCTGCCAGTAAAAGAGGGAATGGTAATATCGAAGCGCCTCGGCCGAGTCACCTTGCGCCAGGTGAAGTTGGGCCCCTTCGAGCAACGCATTCTGCGTGGCAAGAGGGGAGACCATGATGGCTACCGCCAACGAGTCCCCAATACGTCCTGAATCCTGTCGCTCCCGGAGTTTTGCTGCATAAGTTGAGGTGGAGGATTCAGAGTCGGCATCCAGATTGAAGGGATAGTCGGCCAAGAGGCGGTCAATTAGAATACCAGACTCGGCTGCTGACAGTTCATCCAGAATCGGCGTTTTCCAATCTATTCCGAGATTGCCAGCATCCAGCGTCTTGGCTTCCAGCATGGGAGCGGCCCTGACCGAAAAGGCATCCGCCATCAACTCGTACCCTTCGTGCGTAGGGTGCAGGTGATCGGTAAAAAGGTCATATCCCGGGATGCCCGACGGCGAGGCACGGTTGAAAGCGACTTCCAGGTCCTCCACTTCAACTCCAGGGCGTTCTGCCCACGAACGGATGATGTCGTTCAGCTCACCTGAGGCCCTGAATCGAATCTGATCCAAGTCCCTTGCTGTTTCGAATAAATCTCTCGCGTTCAGCGTGTCGCCCTCGGCAAAGGCAACTTCCGCAGCACTGAAAGCTGCGAGGGCATCAGCTGTTTGCGAGAGCGGTTGTTGTCCGGAGAGGTTTCCAACTAGGGTGCCTGCCAGTACGGGAATGTGGGCCGATTCAAAGTGATCCAGTACGCGATTCATGTTACTCGTGAACTGACGTATTCCCGCTCGATAGATCTCGCCGTCAAGTTCGATTCCGGCGTTCTGAACGACGCGCGCCATTAAAGTTCGGTCATTGGAACCCGGTTCAAGCCCGTAGTCGGGGGGGCCTAAAAAGAGGTACTCAAGGGCAAGAACGAGGGCTGAGCGCTTCAGTGCGAGGATCGTTCTTCCGAACCACGGGGATTTCGGCATCCAGTCAGCCGAAGTACCCACTCCATAGGCTCCGTAGAATTCATTGTGGCCTGCATAGATCACGACCAAATCGGGCTCCATGCGAATTACGTGGCGGGTAAGATCAAGCAGTGTATAGCTGTTTACGGCTGTCATTCCCAGATTGATGACCTCGACCGGGTAACCCGCAAATCGGTCCATCAGTCTGCGCTCCAGTCCGGCAGGGAATCCGTGGTACCACTGAAACGGAAAACCAGCGGTCGAAGAGCCACCCAGAACCACGACGCGGACCCCATTTTCAGGCTTTTCTTCGCGGAATGGCGTGAATCCCACATTTGGCAGGAAGCCGCGGAAATAGCGGCTTGGATACTCCGGATTGAATCCAGTCCATCCCGACTCGTTTTCGACAGCCTTGAATGCATGCCGGCGGTCGTCTGCAAACCCGGCCACCCGAAGGCCGACTTCCAGAAACAGAAGGAGAGCGATTGGGATGAATACCAGCGCCGCGGTGAATATTCGTTCCCTGGACGAATCAGCCATGCTTGCGTACGAAAAATGGAAGATGTATCATCATGAAAAGGTTTTCAGAAGATGCAGCTGCATCGTATGAAGCACCGGAATTCACGGTTGGAAAGGTATGGGAGCTACCATCAGAGACGTCGCAGAGCGAGCAAAGGTATCGATTTCAACGGTATCGCGCGTCCTCAATGACACATGCAACGTAAAAGCAGATAAGCGGGATCGAGTTCTCGATGCTGCAGCAGCGCTGGGGTACACGCCTAATCCCGCTGCACAGAGTTTGCATTCTCGTAAGACCGGGGCCATTGGGATCCTGCTCCCGTACGTGTCCGGCGAGTTCTACGCTGAGCTGTTGAACGGAATTGACAGTGCTGCACAGGAAGGGGGACGCTTGTTACTGATATCCACCTCCCATAACTCTGAAGAAGAGTTGGAGGCGGCTATGAAAGGCATGTACCGCCGGGTCGATGGTATGCTCGTTATGGCTCCTGTTACCACGTCGGAGGCCGTCCTGAGAAGAGCTCCCAGAGACCTTCCTGTAGTGTTCTTGAATACCCGATCAGAAGGGGGCGGTATTCCGCTGTTGACGTTTGACAACTACGGTGGCATGCGGGCCATGACGGAGCACCTGATCCAGCGCGGTCACAAGGATATCGGCTTCATTACCGGACCAGCGGATGCCTTCGATGCCCAGGAACGATTTCGCGGTTACCGTGAAGCCCTTCACGCGTCGGGAATACCTCTTCGAGAAGATCTGATTGCGAATGGCGAATACACCCAGCGGGCGGGACATGACGCAGCACGTTATCTGATCGGACTTGCACAGCGCCCCTCGGCGATTATGACCTCGAATGATGACGCAGCCATCGGCGCTCTGAGTGCCATCCGGGAAGCAGAACTCAGCGTACCTGGTGAGATAGCACTGACGGGCTTTGATGACATACCGAGTGCCATGTTTACCGTGCCACCTTTGTCAACCGTACACGTACCGGCACGTGAATTAGGCCGACGGTCGGTGGAGATCTTGGAGATGGCTATCGACAATGGAATCGATGTGGCCTTGGAAGAGACAGGCGATTTCTTACCAGTGGAGCTTCGCTTGCGCGCATCAAGCTGAACGACGATTCAACTGAGGCCATACGTCAAAAGCGGTCATTGAACGGTAGTGTAGGGCGAAAACGATGGACCTCACCTCAAAACAGCTGATAATCCTTGACACGATGAGGACATGGCCTCATTTTTTCGGCCCGCCTAAAATCAGATCACGTTCCGACTCCTTTTTGAGAAATCTAGAAAGTACCCCTATGCGATGCTCAGCATGAATAAATCTTTGGGGCTGATGTGGGCCGGTCTCTTTGTGTTGGCTTCCTCAGGCACCGCGATGTCCCAAGATTGGCGTTTGGTTTGGAGCGACGAATTCGACAGCGGCGTACAACCAGACCAGACCCGCTGGTCCTATGACGTCGGTGGGGGAGGGTGGGGCAATCAGGAATTTCAATACTACACGGATTCCCGTCCTCAGAACAGTCGTGTTCAGGATGGCTTATTGATTATCGAGGCCATCAAGGAGGACTTTTTTGGTTCTACCTACACCTCAGCCCGTCTCAGAACCAAGGGTCAAGGCGATTGGCTATATGGACGTGTTGAAGTGAGAGCAAAACTCCCTGCCGGACTGGGGACATGGCCTGCCATTTGGATGCTCGCTTCGGAAAGCCATTACGGAGACGGAGGTTGGCCAGACAACGGCGAGATCGACATCATGGAAGGAGTAGGCCATGAACCAGACCGTACACACTCAGCCATACACGTCCAGGCTCTCAATCATCAGCTGAATAACAATCCCGGAGCTACATTCATGAAGGAAGACTCGCGAACAGGGTTCGCCGTCTACGCCATGGACTGGACGCCGAGAACCATCACGACGTACGTCGATGGTGAGGTTAACCTGATTTATGAGCGCGGCAATAGCGATTGGCAGCGGTGGCCGTTTGATCGCCCTTTCCACTTGATCCTGAACCTTGCAGTAGGTGGATCCTGGGGCGGTATTCAGGGGGTTGACCCGAATGACTTCCCCACCCGATTCGAGATTGACTACGTTCGCGTGTTCGAGGATGCAGCCGGGCCTCCAGAGGTTTCTGTATCATCGATTGGCGGACTGACCCAGGTTGATCCGGGTGAATCCTTGTCGCTTTCTGCGGCGGCAACCGATGCAGCCTCCACAATTGAAGAGCTGGCTCTGTACCAACGAGACGGATTACTCGCTTTTGTGCAAGAGGGACAGGTTTCTGTCGAACTGGAGAATCTCGCTCCTGGTTGCTATCAAATAAGAGCCGATGCGGTGGATTCGGATGGATGGGAAGCCGGATCGGACACGCTCAATGTCCAGGTTGGCACCGAGTGCGTGCAAGCCCCGTATCTCATGGTGGCCCCTCTGGTGCCAGGACGCGTTGAGGCTGAGTACTTCGATATTGGCGGGGCAGGAGAGGCATACCTTGATCTCTCCTCCCAGAACACGGGAGGCGCATTGCGAGCAGATGAAGGAGTGGACATTGGCAGCTCACAGGATATTGGCGGTGGCTATCAGATTGAAAACGTCACATTGCGCGAGTGGACCGAATACACGGTCAATGTCACGCAATCAGGTTTTTACCGCATGTCGGCGAGACTGGCTGCGACGAAGGATGGTTCACTGACCATTTCGGTTGACGACGTTGAGCACGCTGATCCGCTAACGTACAGCTCGACCAACTCGACGTCATTCCACCGGAACGCAGTGCTGGACGGCCTCTGGCTTGACGAGGGGATTCGCACCGTCAGGGTCGAATACAACGCCATTGGAGCCTACGTGAACCGCTTCGAATTCCGGCTTTTGAGCGCAACAGGCCTGGAAACGCTACCGGAGTCTTCCGAAATGGAGATCGATGTCTTTCCGAATCCCTTTCAGGACCGTCTCGAATTGATCATCAAGGGAAAGGCGCCGGGGCCGAGTGTTATCTCCATGTATGATGTCACCGGTCGTCGCGTTTTTCATACATCTCTCACGGGTCATAAATCGACCACAAACCACGTACAGTTAAACCCTACAGAACGCATGAGTCCTGGTTTGTATCTCGTTGTAATCCAATCGGATACAGACACTTACACAACGACCGTAATCCGGCGCTGATTGGAAGCGCTTCGCCTTCGGGAGGTGCACTCACGCACCAAATGTTACGGTCATTATGAAAACGGATCTGAAAACCTTTTCATTTCTGAGCAGCTCTTTATACCTTCAGGATGAAAAGCTTTTCAGGGGGAGCAGAAGGCACCTCCTTCCGTCCCTCTAAAAAAAACCAACCTCAAACAACACCATGAACACGAGTGCTACGACACGCTTCGGCTTCATGTCCGTCCTGATGCTGCTGGCTGCCTCCTTTATTGTGGCCCCCACGCATGCTCAGAGCGGCTTGACAGAGCTGGGCGACGACTTCATTTTCTTCTTCGATGGTCCGAACGTGCTTATTCCAGAGGCAACGGCTCCGATCGTCAACGATCCGCTCGACCCGACGTCCGGAAACCGTGTACACAAGTACGATTACGGTAACTGGTCAGAGAACGGGTATCGTTTCTCCCGTGCGGAAGGACTCGACATGACCCAGAACGTGGGTGCGAGCGGGGGCGAAGGAGACACCCTCTATCTCAAACTCCTCGTTGATCCAGCGAACGCCGGGCAGCCCGGCGTTTTCCTGACTATGTTCGACAAGACGGATGACAATCCGAGTAGCGACGGTTCGGCCGACTTAATGTCGCGTCTCCACTGGCCAATTCCAGAGGAATTGCGCAACGGACAGTGGCACGATTTGGCCATTCCGCTCCCACCAACAACGACGGCGGGTCTTGCCGCTGCCAAAGAGGGCAACGATATTAATGGTAACCCACTGGCCACGCCGCTGGATGCCAACGCTGCGTTGTGGACTTACGGAGGCGCCTGGTCTGTCGGTGGTTTTGGTCTTTGGGGCCCTGGAGAATGTAATAATGCCGCTTGTTTCGCCGAATTCGAATGGGATGCTGTTTACAGCCTCACCGTGTTCTTCGATAACAACACCGGCGGCGGTCCTGTCTACCTGGACGATGTTTACATCGGTGGTCCTGGTACGGACGTCTCTGCAGCAACGTCGGCACCTGACGCCATGGACGCAGTCACCGTCGCTGCGGACGGAAGCGCGAACAAAGTCTCTTGGACGCACAACGAATCATTTGGTGGTTACAACGTTTACGCGTCAGAAGACCCCATCACCTCGGCGTCTATTCTGGACGGCGGCGCAAGTCTCCTGGGGTCGGTTGCTTTCAATGCAACGGATTTCTCGCTGACGCACGAGCTGGAAATGCCTTTTTCCACGCTCGCTGGTGAGCCGCTCTATTACGCTGTGACCTCGAAGAGCTTTTTCGGCGTCGAGAATTCAGATATCTCAGCTTCTTCCGGAAATGTTGCGAACACGGATCTTCCGATTGCACCGTTCATCTCCATCCTGACAGATGACGAAGCCAATACCATCTTTAATAACGTCGCAGGTGGTGTTTTGAGCGATGCCGGATTCCCGGATACGCCTGCCTTCATGATTGATCCAAGCCACTGGCGAGATGGTGACTCCCCGGCTCCGACGGGTGATGGCGCTGCCGCCGACATCTCCGCCATGGCCAAGGTGGCCATTGATGAGTTTGGCTTCATGTACGTCTATGGGGAAGTAAATGACGATATCGCTGGTTTCCCTGGCGCTAACGCCGATGGCGGTGGCACATGGAATTTCGACTCGTTCGAAATCTTCCTGGGCAATTACGATGTCCGTGATGTTGGCGGTAGCCTTCTCTCCGGATCACCGCATGGCCAGTATGGTCGTGGCGCTGAGGCAGATTTCCAGCTGCGCATGGCAGCGGAAGCTGACGAGGCTGGTAACGTTTCCGGCATCGGCATCTGGGCACATGCTGATCCGGCCGGCGCAACGGGTTCGACTGCTGTTGGTCCTGTTCAGGGTGCCGGTGGTGTCGCTGAAGCAACGGCAACGGGATACCGTTTCCTCGTGGCCATTCCGCTGGAGTCGGTTTACGATCCAAGTGCTGATCAGCCACTGGCTCTTCCTGCCTCGAATGAGTTGAAAGTCATTCCATTCAACCTTGCCCTTAATGACAAGGACGCAGGTGGTGGACGCGAAGCTCAGGTCAACTGGTCGCTGAACGCCTCCGCGGGCGCGTGGAACAATCCGTCCAAGTGGCAGCCTACGGCTATCGTTGGTCGTTCACTCTTGACCGATACGGAAGATGTCGAAACGGCTCTACCGATCGAATTCGCGCTTGAGCAGAACTACCCGAACCCGTTCAACCCGAGCACGAACATTGAATTCTCCATTCCGAACGCAACGCCTGTTCGCCTGGAAGTATTCAACGTTCTCGGTCAGCGTGTCGCCACGCTGGTCAATGGTCAGACGATGACTGCTGGCACGCACTCGGTAGCATTTGATGCTTCCGCTATGACGTCCGGTATGTACATCTACCGTCTGCAGGCAGGAGCCAGCTTCTCCCAGACGCGGACAATGATGCTACTCAAGTAGTACTGTCCTAGTATATCGTCGATGAAAGTGGGGCCTGCCTACCGGGCAGGCCCCACTTTCTTTGGCGCTTCTTTCCAACTGGAATCCCTGGATCCCATGGTTTCAAAGTCAGCCTTTTTCAGTGCCTTGCTGGTGTTATGGCTAGGCACTGGTGTCACCTCTATGGCCAGCCCCCTCGATGAAGAGGCGGCCATTTATGGTAAAATATCGGGCCGTGTCGTGGATGCGGCTACTGGAGATCCTTTGCCGGGCGTGAACGTCGTGATCGATGGCACCACCCAAGGAACGGCTACAGATCTGGACGGGGAGTACGTGATTATTCGTATACGGCCGGGCAGATATGCCCTCAGAGCCCAATTCATCGGATTCCAGACTCAGGTGATTGAAAATGTCGAGGTCATTATCGACCAGACTACACGGGTTGATTTCCGTCTCGGCGAAGAGATTCTGGAAGGAGAGGAGATCGTGGTGACCGCAGAACGCCCTATCGTCCAGGTTGACCGCACTACGACGACGGCCGTTGTTGGAGAAGAACAGCTGGAAGCGCTACCAGTGCTTGGAATTAATGATGCTATCAACCTGCAGGCCGGGGTTGTGGATGGACGATTCCGCGGTGGGCGCTCAGGAGAGGTTGCGTACTTGATCAATGGTATCCCGATCAATAACGCCTTCAATAATCAAGCCTCCTTCGAGATTGAGCAAAACATGGTCTCGAACCTCCAAGTGATCAGTGGGGTGTTCAACTCGGAATACGGACAGGCTCAGTCTGGTGTTGTGAACATCGTAACCAAAGACATTCCCGATTCATGGTCTGGAAACGTTTTGGCGTATGCCGGAACCATGGTTTCCGACCGCGAACTAGAGTTCATGAATCGGACCGTGGGTCCTGGTAACAATCTTTTGGCCTCAGATTTTGGGTCAGAGACGTACACGTACAATGAATTAGCTCCCATCCGGAATTTGACCGATGTCCAATTTTCTTTCGGTGGTCCTCTATTGAATGAGAAGCTGGGCTTGCAGGTGACTACACGGTGGCTGGATGACAACGGCAATCAGTTTGGCCGACGTCTTTTTTCGCCGGCCGACTCATCGGTAGGATTGAATACCGGTCGCGACCCTTCGGAGTGGAATATTGAATCCAACGGAGACGGCGACTTCGTCTCGATGGGGACCAACCAGCGTCTTTCCATCAACACGGGACTCACGGCGCGCCTCTCTGGCAACACACGCTTTGAGTACAATCTGTTCTGGCAGGACGGGAAGACGACGCCTTACAGTCACGATGCCAAGTACGTCCCTGATGGCCTCAACGGAGGCTATTATGGTAGCCAGACGCATATTGCTGCGTTGCGCTACACGGTGGGCACCAAGTCATTCGGTCAGCTCTCCTACAGCCTTCTGCGTGACAAATGGGACTACTATCTGTTTGAAGATCCCACAGACCCGCGATATCAGTGGCCACAGAAACGAAACTTGGATGGCCAGAATGCCTTCGATGTGGGAGGCAACGATTTGTTCAGTGATGATCAGCTGACTGTCACCCACACCATCCTGACGGACTTCACCAGTCAGGTCAACAAACGCCACCTCGTCAAAGGGGGGCTGATGAGCCGTCTTCACCGCCTGAAGAACCGCTCCTTCGGTATTGAGCGTTCTGCTCGAACAGGGAATCTGCCAGCGGTGTCGCCTGACCGATTCGCTGATAACGAGTTGGATGTGAAGCCAACCGAATTCGCAGCATACATCCAGGACAAGATGGAATTCACGGGTCTGATCGTGAACGCGGGTCTGCGCTTTGATTATTTCAATTCCAACTTCGACATTCCGGTCGAGTGGCGACAGGCACAGGATGCCAGGATTTTTGATCCAGCTTCTCAGGATTCCATTTCCAACCGAGTAAAGGCGGATCCGGATATGCAGATCAGCCCGCGTATCGGGATCGCCTTCCCGATTTCCTCCACAGGCGTAATGCGCTTTTCGGCCGGGCTCTTTTTCCAAATCCCAGCTCTCGCGCTTCTCTATACGAACCCGGAATATGAGGTCAACCCACAGTCCAGCAGCGTCCAGTTTGGAAACCCTGCATTGGAGCCCGAGCGCACCCTGGCGTTCGAAGTGGGACTGCAGCAGGGGCTGACGGATAACATCGGTCTGGAATTGACCATCTTCTCCAAGGATGTTCGCAACCTGACGGGTCAAGAGATTGATCGTACCCCGACAGGGGATCAGGTCGTGCAGTGGATCAACCGTGATTTCGGTACGATTCGGGGCTTCACCTTCTCGATGTTCGACCGCCCGGGCGGTAAAGTATCCTGGACATTTGATTACACATTACAGTTCGCTGAGGGTACCTCTTCGGACCCGGGTGAAGCATTCGGCCGCGCCCAGTCAGGCCTTGAGCCTATTCTTTCGTTGGTTCGTCTGAATTGGGACCGTCGCCATGTCTTCAATAGTACCGTTACCATTAAGCCTATTGAAGGGCTTTCGGTGACCATGGTAAACCGCCTGCGTTCAGGCGAACCGTACACCACGGTTCGTGGTTTTGTACGGTCTACGCGACCAAACAATGCCGACCGCCCCGTGCAGTTCTGGACGGATCTTCGGGCCTATTACGCGCCACCGTTCATCGAGCAGGATGTGCAGCTGTTCCTTCAGGTGCAGAACCTGTGGGATCGTGCCAACCAGTATGCGGTTTGGGCGACGACGGGAAGCTGGGATGAGTCGTTGGAACTTGAACAGTTCCGCGCGACCGGTGCCGCTGTAGGTGGTCTCAATACGTTGGATGAGTATTACGCTCGTCCGGACTGGGTATCCGGTCCTCGTCAAGTCAGTCTTGGACTCCAATATTCATTCTGAGCATGTCAAACTTCATGAAACGTACGTTGCGCACTATGACGGGTAACAGCCGTCCTATCGCTCTATCCACGTTCCTGGTGGCATTGCTGGTACTGGCAATGGCTACCCCGGCTGTACAGGCTCAGACTCGGATTCCGAGTGACTACAGGGGAAGCGAGGATATGATTGCTCGCGGAATTCTGGATGGAAATCTGATTGAAACCAACTTCCGCAATCACGGTGAGCTGGCCCGCTGGAATGACCTTCCATGGGGCGTCTGGCCTCGAGGCGTTGGCGGTCGTCATATTGACGGTGTAGGTATCATGGCGGCAGGCCGCGTTCGCGCCGAGCGGGAGAAGTGGCCTTTCTACAACGGAGCGGCCGATACGCTGGTAAACCCGGTCATCTTGACCTACCGCGAGGCCGGTAAGCGGCTTGGTCCTGGAGGCGAGTTGTGGGGATGGTTGCCGCTGGACGGCTTCCATAATACGCGCCGGATCAACGCCCTGGGACTTCTAGAGCCTGTCCCAGCGCTTTCTGATGATCCGAGCTCATGGCCGGCATTTTGGCCGGACCGCCTCGACAACCCGGATGATCCGGGTTGGGGTGGAAATTGGAACGGCTTTTTCGGCCGCGGTGTCTTCAATGCTGACCTGGAAAGCTTCTACGTCATGGACGACTACTCCGACAGGGAGTACCACGTGTCCAGGGTGACAGGGCAGCCGAACTCGCAGTACGGAGTTTTCTACCCCTCGCCGTCCGATTCCACGATCGGAGGTATGGGCCTTCAAACGCAGGTGCGCATTTTTCAGTGGGCCAACATCCTTGCCGAGGATGTGATGTTTATTCTGTACCGTATTTCTAACACTTCCGAAACAGACTACCGCTACAACCTAGAGGGTTCGGAAGGCATGTTTTTCACCCAGATCATGGACTATGGTTTGGGGAATGAGGAAGGAGACGAAAACGCAGCCTTCAACGCCCGTGAAGACGTGACCTTCGGATGGGATCAGGACGGAATCGGTCAGCGTCAGGATGGAACGCTCTACGATCTAGGATATACCGGATTCGCCTTCCTGGAAAGTCCGACACGTGCCGAAGATGGCCTGGACAACGATGAGGACGGAATCATTGACGAGCAGCGTTTTGGTGGTCCTGGTCAATTGATTGAAGGGCAAGATGCCATTCGACTCTACGTGTCCAATAACTATGACTTGATCAACTTTGAACTGGCCAACGGTCCAGTCGAAGAGACGCGTGCTTTCAAAGCCGGTCGGTGGTGGACCGGTGATGAAAACCTCGATTGGCTCGGATTTGACGATGTCAATGGCAACGGAGTAATGGATTCCGGTGAATCGGCGAACAACGATGTCGGTCTGGATGGGAAAGGTCCTTTCGACCTTGAATATCCCGGACCTGACGAAGGGGAAGCCAATGGCCGCCCGGACGCCGGTGAACCGAACTTCGATGAGCTTGATGTTGCCGAGTCTGACATGATCGGTCTCACCGGATTCGATCTTTCGTCCCGTCCCTTCTACGAGAATGGCGACAACCTGAGAGACGACACCTGGATGTTTGATCGCATCCTGAATTTCGCTCAGTTCCCGCTCGGAACGCCCTCGGATGCTTTTGAAGCGGATATTGAGCCGTTCCTTCTGTTCGTATCGGGTCCGGTAAACCTCTTCCGCGAAAAGGTGGACTTCTTCTCTACCGCATGGGTGTTCGGGGAAGACGAGCAGGACTTCTTCAAGAACCGTCGGACGGTACAGAGCATCTACGATGCTGACTACAACTTTGCGCAGGCTCCATTCCTTCCAACCCTGACGGCGATTCCGGGTGACGGTCGCGTTGTCCTGACCTGGGATACCACGTCGGTAGCTAGTTTCGACCGCTTCAGCCAGGAGTTCGATTTCGAGGGATACCGTCTGTACAAGGGTACCAACCCGCTTCTGACGGATGCGCGTACCATTACCAACGTGGATGGCACGCCGACCTTCATGGAGCCAGTCGGGCAGTGGGACCTCGTGAATGATATTTCCGGACCTGTTACAGTCCTCGAAAATGAAGCGGTGTATGATCTGGGGGACAACTCGGGTCTTTCCTTCTTCTATGTTGACGAGGATGTCAGCAACGGGATGACCTACTACTACGCGCTGGTTGCATACGATAGGGGTATTCGGGAGAACGGCGAGACTATCATTGATCCACAGGAGAACATCTTCAATATCTCTGTGGACCTTGCCGGGAATGTTCTGGGTGTCTCCCAGAACGCCGCGATCGTCATCCCGCGGAGCAAGCCAGCCGGATTTGTTGACGGTAATGTCAATGAGGACCTCTCGTCCGTCACTGATGGTGTGGGTGCGGGCAGTATGAACGTTCGCATTATCAGCGGAGCGGAAATCAGGTCTGACAATCCATATCGCGTTGTTTTCCGAAGCGAGGAAGACGACAACCCGAATGCGGATATTCAGGTGACTACGTCGTTCGACATTGTCGACATGGCGACCAGTGAGGTCAGGGTGCGAAACAATGCTCTGGTCGACGAACCTCCCATGGTAGACGGCTTTATCGTCGAGGTCGATAACTACGAAGTGGCCTCTGGAGCCATCGAGTTTGATGAGAACCAGACGGGGTGGGTTGGCAGCGCCGGAACAGCATCCGAGCTGGTAGACATCGACCCATCCGGGCTAGACGGGGTCTCGACCAACTGGAAAGCGTATGTACGAGCAGATTCGACTACCCTGCACATTCCGACTACGTTCGACTATGAGGTGCACTGGGTGAATCCGGCTGATTCAACCTATCGGTTACCACGGTTCGGTATCGGCTTCCTGACGGGCTCTGTGCCCATTTTTGTCAAGAACACGACGACCAATCAGGTTGTGGATTTATTGATCCAGGACCAGAACAATAACCGCGAATTCGACGAAGAGGATGATGTGATTGCGGTGGATCGTGACGGCTTCCAGCGCAAGTTCCGGTTCCGCATATCCTTCTCGATCCCAGAGGGTGCAACGTCATCGGCACCGGACGCGGGCACGGTCTTCCGTATCACGCCTAAAAAAGAATTCCATACGGGCGACTACTTTCAGTTCACGTTGCGCGAGCCGTACGTGGACGCTCAGCTGGCGGAACAGGAGCTTGATCACATTGGCGTTGTGCCCAACCCATACGTTGGTGGCTCGGGCTTCGAACAGCGAAGCCAGATCTCCGGCCGCGGTGAACGCCGTTTGCAGTTCATCAATCTTCCGCAGGAGGCAACGATTACCATCTTCAACCTGCGTGGCGAGCTGGTTGACGAAATCGAGCACTTTTCAACCTCGGACAATGGTTCGGTCTTCTGGGATCTTCAGACCCGCGGTGGCCAGGACATTGCTTATGGAGTGTACATCTATCACGTGGAGGCTCCCGGTATCGGTGAGCACGTCGGCAAGTTTGCCGTCGTCAAATAGGGAGGCTGATCATGCGACGTATAATCTCTTTCCTGACACTTTTTGCGCTGGCAGTGACCGTTCAGGCACAGGATGCGCAGTCTGATGATCAGAGTCGTGTCGGTACGACGGCAGCAACCTTCCTGACGCTGGGTGCTGGTGCGCCTGGCGCCTCGCTGGGGCACGCCTACACCGCTACTGCAACAGGTGCTGATGCACTCTTCTGGAATCCAGGTGGAGCAGCCATTGCCCACCGTTCGGGACAGAGGGGCGGTTTGATGTTCTCGAACAACGAATGGATTGCCGGCATCACATACAACACGGCTGGTCTCACGTTACCTGCCGGTGGTTCTGGCGTGGTTGGTTTGAGCATCGCTTCCGTGGATTACGGTTCCATGAAAGTGCGTACGATTGCCCGGCCGGAAGGCACGGGGGAGACGTTCAGTGCCTCGGACTTGAGTGTAGGCCTGACCTATGCGATGCCTCTGACGCCGGATTTCTACTTCGGAGGTACCTCGAAACTGGTACGCCAGTCCATTCGTGACATGCGAGCGCGCACCATGGCCATCGACGTGGGCTTCGTTCTCCTGACGGACTATTTCAACGGTCTGAAGGTTGCGGCATCCATCATGAATTTCGGTGGTAAGATGACCATGCGTGGCATCAACTCCGAAATCCAGGTTGATTTGGATTCTCAGCACGAAGGCTCCTCCGAGAGTATTCCAGCGCGAATCAAAATGGATGCTTGGGACCTTCCCATGTCATTCAAGTTTGGTATCTCGCTTCCTGTCATCAAGACGGGTGCAACCGAACTGGTTGTGCTGGCCGATGCCAACCAGACGAACGACAATAACCTGAATGCAGATCTTGGGGCACAGTTCTCGTACATGACGCGTATGCTGAGCTTCAACGCTCGCGCAGGGTATAAGGACGCTTTCATCGACAATGTGGACTCCCACATTGCTTACGGTGCCGGTCTTGACCTGCAGCTCTCAGGTGTCCGTTTCGGATTCGATTACGCTTATGTTCCGTTTGATCTCCTTGATCGTTCCCAGACGATTGACTTCCGCATCTTCTTCTGATGTGACGAAGGGATACCCGCAAAAGCAACCTCTCAGACAACGCCCGGCACTCTTTGGGTGTCTGGCGTTGCTGTTCCTGTTCGTTGCAGGCTGTGGTGCTGACTCCGGCCCCGGTCCCGATCGGGACCCGCGGACGCTTGCTACGGTCGATGGGTTCGATGTGTCTGTGTCATGGTTCGAGCAGACCTATATCGACTTCCTCGTTCGCTCGGGCTCGAACGACTCAGAAGTCGCTCGTACCGCTCACCTTGAGCAGTTGATTGACGCCCTGCTGCTATCGCGCCATTATTCGACCCTGGACCGAGACACGACCCAGGCATTCCGAGAAGAAGTCCGTCGCATTGAAGCAGAGGAGTTGGGTTCTCGGTTCTTCGAGACGGCCTTTCTGGATACCATGACAGCCCCAACAGACGTTCAGCTTCGACAGGCCTATATCCGAGATCAATCGAGGCGTGTTGTAAGGCATCTGTATTTCACGTCAAGCCAGCAGGTTGAGGAGTCGTACGCGCGCCTTCAAAGTGGCGTACCTTTCCTGGAAGAAGCCCAGTACGTATACGAGCTCTCAGAGTCAGATTCTATGGCGGGATTCCTGGGACCTATCGGCTTCTATTCGGTGGATGATGCCTTCGCCGAGGCCGCATTTTCCCTGGAGCCTGGTGCATTCTCGGAGCCGGTACGCTCGCGATACGGCTACCATATCATATTGCTTGAGAACATCATCCAGGAGCCGTTGCTCACGGAATCAGCCTATCTGACACGCCGCTCTGGGCTGTCCAGTCAGTATCGTCAGCGTCGTCGCCGTCTTGAAGGAGGCGTGTTTGTTCGCACCTTCATGAATCAGCTCAACGTAGAGGTCAATACACCTGCTATTGAGGCGCTCGACGAATTGATCACATCTATGGACCCGACACTCTATGAGGCAGCCGGTCAGATCGACATTCAAATGGATACAGGTTGGAAGCAGGATATCGAACCTTCAACGCCGCTTCTGACGTTTGACTGGGATGGAGAGCGGGAAGCATTTACGGCTGGTGATTATGCATTCTGGTTCGATGCCCTTCCACAGCGGGAGGCCCGCGAGAGAACGGCTGCATCGGTGGGTCGCGCTCTTCGCAATGAGGCGCTCGCTCGGGCTGGAGAAGAGGAAAAGCTTCGTGACGGTGAGTGGGAGACCGAGGTGGATCGCCGGGTTCGATTGGAGAGGGCTCGATTGATGCGGGAGGATTTACGCATGGAAGACGTCGAAATCAATACGTCGTTGGTTCGGCAGGCCTTCGATCGCCTGGGCTGGGCGAATCGCCGTATGGCCATCTTGTCATTTGATGCCATCACAGCGGTTTCCTCCGATGCTGTCCAGCGTGCAGCCGCTTTGACCGAGGAGTGGCCTGTCCAGATTCGCGAAGCGACGTTGGAATCTATACCTGAATGGTCGCCCTACGTTGCCAGCGTGCCTGTCGACTCAGTTGTGTTTGTGGGACGGCGAAATGACTGGGCGGCTATCCGAGTACTGGATCGCCAACGAATCCAACCAAACTGGGTGCGGGACCAAGAGGAGATTGTCCGGCGACTGCGCCCATTTGTGGCAGAATACGAGCTGGTGAAGCAGCTGCGAGAAAGAGCCCGAATTGAGATTGACCGCGACTTGATGCGCGATATTGCTACGTTCTAGGGCGATTTGTAACCAGGAGCCCCTTTTCTTGACAGAGCTATTTATCGATGTGGCCCTCCCGGGCGGTGAAATGCCCCGTCATCTGAGTAAAGGGAATCCCTTCACGGAAGTTGTAAATGGATTGATAGATTCGGATGCCAAATAAACCAGTTTGAAGACGATGAAGACGTAGACCAGCTTGCCGACAACAGTGGATGCCAGCGTCCCATTCAGAATGGGCTTACGAGGATTGGCCAGGTCGCCAGAAAGGCCCACGCCTACAGTCATGCCGGTGAACGCAAGGAAGTCAATGGCAAAAACCAAGAAGAAGAAGAGATCAGCGTCAGCCAGACCGCTCGAGAGGCTCACCTCAGCCGGATCGAATCCTTCCACCGGGACTCCGAGGAAAAAAATTATCAGGGACAAGGTCAGCGTTGCCGCGACGGTATAAAGTGTTTTGACTCCCAGCGCTGCGCTCGGTTACGGTTTTCATCCTACTGGTGTAAATGCAAAAAAGGAGACCGGCTGATGCCGATCTCCTTTTCTGGCTCCCCGGGTAGGATTCGAACCTACGACCCTGCGGTTAACAGCCGCATGCTCTACCGCTGAGCTACCGAGGAGTGTGCTTCAAAGCGGAAGCGGCGGCAAAGATAGGACGCTGATTCGCCGAGGACAAGCCTCTTTGCGACCTTTTCAATTTCTGCGGCAGAATTCCGTAAAAGGGTACAACTCGCAGCCCCCTGAAAAGACGCGAATGTAATACAATCCACTGTCAAAATGAGAGCGTCGGACTGGGTTAAGATCATCTGGGTTTAGCACGGCTGATACTCACTACCTGCCACTATTTTCGATGACCATCAACCTGATGATTTGCGACGCCGAGGTCCCTCGGCGTCATCGCTTCACGTTTCCCTTCGGATTCGAGTGTGGTAACGAAGCTTGATTTCGCTGGCCTGGTCCCGAGGCTAGGCATCGGCCTAGTGGTATTCAGCGGGGGACGATGATGATCTCGCTCGCTTACGAGTTTTCGCCTCCGATCTGGGCTCGTTTCTTTTCTCAAATGTCGAGTGCGTGAACTGCGAGGAAAACGAACGCGCAGAATGGTTCTTTTTCCAATATGAGCTCGAGACGCCTGATGCATTACTGCTTCGCGGGATCAATGACACACATTACAGCGAAGCGCTTTCCCTGATGACGCGCCCGCGCGATGTACGACGATGCGTCCAGGAGCACATGCTGTACTCGGAGTTCTTCTCGGCAGAGATTCTTCGGTTTACCCGATATGTGGACGAAGAGTAATCAGTTGGATATATCAAGGGGGAGCAAGTATCCAGCATATCTTGTCTCAACCCCTCAGTTACTCTGATGGCAACCAATACTAAGACGAAAGAGCATCGTTCAACGGAAGATCAACTCAAGCTTCGGTAGGACCTGTTCGGCAGTGATCTGGGCGGCGGATATATTCCGCCGCCCAGTAGCCGTTTAAAAGAGGAATAGATAGGTCAGTTTTGCAACGCCCACCGTGCTGTTCATGAGATAGTCAGCGCGGGGATCAAAGAGGACTTCGTTGTCGCCCGTTGCATGCCAGGATGTATTCAGGACGAGGAACAGGTCCGATCCGGGTGTGTGAATCCAGTTGATACGGATGTTTGCATTTACATCGCGCGAGAAGTTGTCGTACTGGATAAGCGCCTTGGCAAACAGCTTTCGGCTTACGCTGGCCAGGATATCCACGGACGCCGTAGTGGCGCTGAATTCTCCATTGGCGATGGGCAGATCCACGTCACTCTTCCTCAAACTGGCTCCAAGGGTGAGGTGCTTTGACTGACGCCATCCCGCGTTCAAGCCCCAGTCGAAGCGATTCCCACCATAGAATCCACCCGTTTCGAAATTGGCGCCACCTGAAATGTTCTTACCCGGATCCGTGTTGACTCTGGCTCCAATTCGGGTGAATGTATAGTCATCGACGGCAATCTCTGCGTCTGGACGAATGAAAAAGGAACTTTCGAGCCGGTCAAACTGATGCGACCCCGAAACCCGCAATGACATGCGGGCCTGAGACGTGAAGCCAATGGAGGGGTCGATTTCCCAGGACTGCAGTTCGCCATCTTGTCCGTTGGTATGAATACCCATGACGTGGGTCGTCATCTGACGGAACGGGCCACTGTCGAAGTAAGGGGAGTAGGTGGTCGTAGCAATGGTCTGACGCATGTCGCGTCGCCGTACGAATCCTAGTGCCGGCCGGTAGTTTTCTCCAACACTGGTGTAAGAGAAAGAGGCGCCATAGATGTCATTCCGCAGACTGACCGATGCACTTCCAGCCCAGTCCTCGTTGTTCGGATCGGCGTCAGAGACATCGGTGAACCAGATATCGGCGTTGGAGGCCGAGCCAAAGCGCTGCTGCACATCAAATCCAACGGCGCGGTTCCACTCATCTCCACGCTCATAGCTGGTTACGATGACGCCCGCCGAGCCACGACGTCCAAAGTTGGTTTGCACACGGGCCACGGCATTATTTGCTGAGCGTTTGCCGCCGATGCGTCCAAGCTTTTTGCCGATGGATCCTTCATCGGGGCCAGTTTCAATTCCAATCAATCCTACGTTCAGCCGGCCGACCTGCCCGGTCAGACGACCACCAGCCAAGATCGACTCGGTAAGGCCGATGCGTCGGGAAAAGAAGGTCTGGGTTCGGCGCGAATCGCCATGCTCGAAGATGCCCGAACGCTCTAGGAAAAACTCCCTTTTCTCAGGAAAGAAGGGTGAAAAGCGGGTCAGGTTCACCTGTGCGTTGTCTGCTTCGACCTGTGCAAAGTCCGTGTTGACAGTAAAGTCCAGGGTCAGGTTGGACGTGATGCCGTATTTGATATCGAAACCGGCATCGAAACTGCTATCCTCGACCTTGTTATCCACAGACAGGTCAGGACGAACGGTCTGTGCACCTGTGATGACGTATGGCTTGAATTCTATGTTATTGCCACGGCGGATATTCTTGATGCCCGTGAGGCGTCCGTAGCGGGAAACGGTTTTCATGTCGTCAGAGTACCCACTGCCGTAGGAAAGGGGAATGAGCGGCCAGTTCTGGATCTCGTTCTTGCGGTTGACGGTGCGGCGCATGAACAGGCCGAAGGTCAATTCCTCTCCCTCTGGGAAGCGGAGCTGACGAAAGGGAATGCGTACCTCCATCGTCCATCCTTCATCTGTAATCTGCGTCTCGCTGGCGAAGACGGCATCCCAAGAGTAGGAGTCAATGGTCATGTGCTCGTCAGCAATGAGAGCATCGTCTTGCGTTCCCAAGGCATTCATTTCAAACAGGAAGGCGTTGCGACCATCGAGGAACGTATCGATGCCGATGTAGGCATGATCATCGCGGTCGTTGCGCCCCCCACGCTCCATGTTCTTTGCACGAATAAGGTGCGGCTCCTTGTCCGTAAAATTGAATGCGAAATACAGGTTATCACGGTCGTAGGCCACCTTGGCCCAGCTGTACTCGGTAGGTTCTGCCCCTTCGTTTGGCCAGCGCTGGACAAAATCATCCATGGAGGAGATCTCGTCCCAAATGGTATCGTCGAGCCTACCATCTACGCGAGGCGCTGCTTCGATAAACACGGCTTCGAATGACGGAGGCTCAGGATTTTGGGATTGAGCAGATGCGACGCTTACCACGCAGGCAAGCAGTGCGAACGTTAGGAGACGGATCATGGGAAAGGAAGTGAGTTGAACGGATGCAGACCAGACGCAAGCGGCCTACTCCGGATTCCCGAAGAGCGCTCGTTTGAGACTGTGTGACTATCAGACGATTGCCGTCTACTGGATGCGAAGTGAAGGGGTTGCGAAAAGGAGTCTTTGGGTTGACCTACGTCGGGTTTCTGCCGTACCATTGCGCTCCGGTTCGCCCTTCACAGGGAAAGCGGAATATACTGCGCCCAGGTGGCGGAATTGGTAGACGCGCTAGCTTCAGGAGCTAGTGTCAGCAATGGCGTGGAGGTTCGAGTCCTCTCCTGGGCACCTTGAGAAGCCGACTCTCCGGAAGGAGGGTCGGCTTTTTTGCGTAGCGGGCGGCCTCGACCGGGTCTGTCCGAAGGGAGGACGACTAGCTCGTAGGTCGTTCGTAACCGGTCAGCTCCACGTAACCCACACCCGTGATCGGCTCGCCGTTGCTAGAACCCTCGACGTCAATCGCGCCCTCGAAGTAGCGCACCGACACATTCAACTCCTGATTCGGCATGACGAGTGTCACGCGCATCGTGAGATCTTCCCCGGGCAATGTGAGCGTCCAACCCGAGGGATACACGGCGCCACTCAGAGGGCTTTCCCACTGGCCTTCAACGCGCAAATCCATCTCATCTCGGGTGATGTGTCGGTAGGAGCCGTCGGCGTTGACTAGCGTTCCCCCAGTGAACGGACTCTGCGATCCATCCTCACGGCGCAGCTGATAGAACATGATTTCGCGACCGTCGTCGAGCTGCAAGGCAAACCAGTCCCAACCAACCTCGTCATCTCCAAGCGCCGACGTACTCCACTCGTGATCTTTCCAGCTCGTTCCTTCCACGTCATACTGGCCGTAAGGAATGGTCACGGTGCCGCTCGTACGAATGCGCGTGAAGGAGAAGTAATAGCTGGCGTTTCCGTTTCCTTCTCCTTTTGGATCCCATCCCCGCTCGCCCTGGAGCACCATGGGCTTGACGGCATCCAGGGTCAGATCAATCGCAATCTCTTCCTCTGCGACCTGCAACCGAAGAGGAAACAGGGAGGAGGGATCAGTAGCCGTGGATTCCATGGTCCAATCTTCCAGCCAGACCTTGAAGGGCGGGCTTTCAGCGCCTGCGAGGCCTGCTGCACCGCGGCTGAACCGTTCGAATGCGTGAAACGTGCCGGTCTCCGGATCAGCCAGGGAGAAATGACCCATGTACAGCTGATTGGTTGACCAGTCTGAGGGTGAGGCCAGGGAATCTGGAGGGCGCAAGGCAGAACGAAAGAGAGTAAACTCGTATCCGAATCGCCGATCGTCTTCGGAGCGCAGATTGCCAGTGAAGTACCACCATTCCGTCTTGAAGTCTGTATGCGCCCCGAAATCGGAAGGAAAGTCAAAGTCTTTAGGACCTACAGCACGAGCATACCCAAGGGTGTCTCCACCCATGGCTTCGGCCAGGTTCAAGGCGTCCTCCATTTCCAAGGCGTCGGGCGGCTGGGTGCAGCCGACAGCCAACAGAAGCAGCACCAGGGGAATCAGTCGGATCATTCGAAGCGAAGCGCCTCCGTCGCGTTCATGCGGGACATGGAGCGTCCCGGGAACCAGCCAGCCAGCAATGCGGCGATGACCGCGAGAAGTACCGCTTGACCGAGCACCATCAAATCGATCTCGAATTGCAGGGTCCATCCGAAAGAGCGTTGATTGATCACGAATATCAGGAGCCAAGCCAGGAGAAGGCCGAGCGGGACCGACAATAGCCCCGAGAGGAGTCCCATGAGACCCGTCTGCGTGGTGACCATACGGTGTACCTGGGAGGGCGTCATGCCGTTGGCACGCAAGACTGAAATCTCTCTCGCGCGCTCCAGCTGCAAGGCCATGAGCGCCGTCAGCACGCCGATGAAGGCAACCAGGATGGTGAGTAAACGCAGTACGGCCGTCACGGTGAATGTCTGGTCGAATACATCCAGCGATGCCTGTCTCAGAGACCGATTGGACCTGATCAGTAATCCCTGGTCGTTGGCAGTGACCGACGTCAAGTTATCGATGAGATCATCCACGTCTACTCCATCGGCCGCATAGACTGCCAGGCCAGAAACCTGTCGGTCATCAAAGTGGAATTCATATCTGGATCGCGCCATCTGGACTACGCCCAGATCGGATGCATAGTCGTAGTAGATGGCCCCGACTTCGAAGGGACGAGGTCCGTCTGATGTTGCAATTTCCAGAAAATCACCGACCTGTGTCCCAAATCGGAATGCATAGGGCTCCGACACCATGACCACGTCTCGTGCGGTCATGGCCTCGCGGTGATCGAAATCTGGCAGTTCTTTGTAGCGTCCCGGCTCAAGGTCGCTGTCACGTGGCTCAGTAACGATCAAATCCGACATCCGCCCGTCGATGAGTACATGCGCAGTTCGCACCGAGTAGGTTTCGGAGACACCCTCCATCGACCGGATGCGCTCTTCGACGGCCGTATCGATGGTTGCATCATTGCGACGGAAAACCATGCCCGGCGGGGAGATGTAAACATCGGCTTCCAGGGAGTAGCGCAGCCATGTATCTACCGTGGTGCGGAACGAATCTACCATGATGCCAACACCCGACGTTGCGGCTACAGCTACCGTCAACGCAGCGATGGCAACCGCGGACCGACTGAGGGAATGGTGGATCCCCGAAGCGGCCATGCGCCCCACAACGCCGAAGAGTCGGCCCATCAGCGGCCTCACGGCGCGACTTCCGCTGTCGACCAAAAAAGGAACCCACAATGAGGTAGCCAGGATGACGAAGAGGATACCGACATAACTGAATGCGATGCTTTCTCCAGAAGTTCGGAGCACCAGAGCGCCAAGAATGCCCAAAATGAGCCCGCTTCCGGCTAACAGCCCCCGTCGTGCTTCTAGGCGTGATTCATCCTCAGAACGGCGTAAGGCTGTGGATGGCATGGTACGCGTGGCTTCGCGCGCCGGAGCAAATGCAGCCAGCACAGTTGTACCCAGTCCGACCAATACGCCCTTGGCAAGACCCAAAGGGGTAATGTTCAGGTCCTGAATGCGCACGGTGAAATAGAGATCATTGATGGACCGTGTCACCAGATCGATAAGCACACTCCCCAGGGCAACGCCAGCCACCATGCCAATGGCTGATCCGATCAAGCCTACGACCGCCGCTTCCCCCAGAATGAGTCCGAATATTTCGCTTGAAGTGACCCCGATCCCGCGTAGTCGACCAATCAAACCGCGGCGCTGCACGACCGAAAAGGTCATGGTGTTATAGATGAGAAACATCCCCACCACCATGGCAAGCAGACTCATAGCCGTCAGGTTGAGCGAAAAGGCCTGCGTCATCTGGTCCAGTGTGCTCGAACGGGCCGAAGCCGCCTCGATGCGTGCTCCGGGCGGCAATACGTCCTCGAGTACGGCAATCTTATCACCCTGCTCCTCTTTACTCAGTATCAGATCTATTCGGCTGAGCTTGCCCGGCGATTCCAGTAATGCTTGCGCCGTGGCAATATCGACCACAATCAGATTTTCCAGAGAGGCTTCTGAGAATCCTGGATCGGGGTCGATGATATCCAATATTCTGATCGATGAGGACTTTCCTTCGCGAAACGTGGTGAGGTCGTCTCCTGATTGAATACCCAGTCCCTGAGCGGTACTCCGTGAAATGAGCCCTGTCCTCTGTGGTCCAAGAAAGGCTCCGAGATCCAGCTCTCCTTCAGGACCACCGGTGTACGAGCGGAAAGGCTCTTCAGCCAATGGATCGATGCCCAGAACCTGCAGGACAGGACCGGAGGCTGAGCCTGCGCGGATATGGCCTTCCAGGACGGGGGCAGCATTGCGCAAGCCCGAGTCTGCCCGCAGATTTCGATAGGTGTCATCAGCCAGCAGCCCGCTTCCCGGTACGATAGCGTGAGTGGCTCGTCCAGCAACCGTCTCTGTTGAGAGTCTGAAAGCGGTTCGGGCGCTGGAATTCGCCAGGTCGATACCTACGACCACTGCGACACCGAGCGCAACGCCCAGAATGGAAAGGGCCATCAGCCAGGGGTGTCGAGCCAAGTAGCGGCGACTGTTGCGACGAAGTAGTCTGCCCGGCCAGCGGGGTGATTGTATCGATTCGCCCATGTCAGACTCCGGGGGACGCGTTATCCGCCGCTTCCACATCTTGCTGGGCTGCCTCTTTCTGGGCTGCCTCGTGCTGGGCCGCCGGAGTGACGTCCTTCAACTTTCCGCCCTGAAGCTCCAGCACGCGATCTGCCAGCCGGATGATATCGCGGTCATGCGTGGCTACGAGCATCGTGCGTCGCTCGTCGTGGACCAGGCGCTGCAGGATGTCCATTACGGTATCAGCCGTGCGGAAATCCAGGTTTCCGGTAGGCTCGTCTGCCAGAATCAAGGATGGCTTGTGGGCCAGCGCTCGCGCAATAGCTACCCGCTGCTGTTCACCTCCTGAAAGACGATCGGGAAAACTGTCCCCCCGATCTCCCAGGTTCACTTCCCGCAATACGTCCAGGGCCAGCTGTCGCTGCTCTTGGTTGGCGGTACCCGTGAGCTCAAGGGGAAGGAGGATATTCTCCTCGACGGTCAGCGTCGGGATGAGGTTGAAAGACTGGAAAATGATGCCGAGATGCTTACGACGGAACAGGGTGCGTGCCGTATCAGACATATTGGTCAGATCCTGCCCCTCGAATTCAATGGATCCAGTCGTTGGTACATCCATTCCGCTGATCATGTTGAGCAGCGTACTCTTGCCCGAACCGCTTCGGCCCAGCAAAACAATCAGCTCGCCACGATTGATGATAAAGGAAACGTCCGAGAGGACATCCCTTTGCGAACTCCCTTCGGAATAGCTCTTACGCAGATTGGAGACGTGCAACATGGCGGAACAGCGCTGAATAGATGGCAGCTGGCGACGGGCGGCACTTCCATCCGTTGCGGAAGTTAGGTTGGATGGCAAAGGGTCCCGTTACCCATGTCGTGTTGTATCTCCATGAAATCCATCCCTGGGTTTTCCGCAAACGAGGCTCGCGACTCGTAAAATGCGGGCAGTAGAAATGGGCACAGACGATAGAATTATGGCACATCTTTCAGCATCCACGCCTTCGAATAACCGTCTTCTCGAGATCGGATGGGAAGTTTGTAATCAGCTGGGCGGTATTTACACAGTGTTGCGTTCTAAGGCACCGGAAATGGTGGGTGAATGGGCGGATCGCTACGCTCTTCTCGGTCCCTATAACGCTTCCCAAGCGGCCATTGAATTTGAAGAGGAGCGACTGGGCGACGAGCTGGACCTGGCCGCAGATATCCTTCGGGGGAGTGGTGTGGATGTGTATGTGGGTCGCTGGCAGGTGAGCGGAAGGCCACGTGCGGTGCTCATCGACCTGGCGGGTCTGAAGGAGCCGGTGTCCCAGCAGAATGAGCGTATCCTGGAAACCCTTGACATCGAAATGCCGGCGGATGACGAGCTGGTTCTCGATGTCGTCGCATTTTCCATTGGGGCTGAGCAGTTCGTGCACGCCTTCGAAAAGGTCCTTGACGGCACCGTCCTATCTCACTATCACGAGTGGATGGCTGCGGTGTCTCTGAGCCTCATGAAGGCGGATGGATGGACAGGAAGGGCCGTATTCACGACGCATGCCACGTTGATTGGTCGCTACATGGCCATGAATGAGGAGAATTTCTACAGCCGTTTGGCAGAGTTCGATGCAGACACTGAAGCCGAGAAATATGGCATTCTGGCCCAGCACTTACTGGAGAAGGCTGCCGCCGGAGCCTGCGACATTTTCACGACCGTTTCCGGAATTACAGGGAAAGAGTGCCTTCACCTGCTGGGCCGGGCTCCGGATGAGTACGTACCGAATGGCTTGAACGTCAAGCGCTACATGGCGCTCCACGAGCTGCATCAGCTGCACGCGGAGTATCGGACGCGGTTGCATGATTTCACCATGGGCTATTTTTTCCCGTCCTACTCCTTCGACCTGGAACAGACGCTCTACTTCTTCACCTCGGGTCGTTTCGAGTACGCCAATAAAGGGATGGATCTGACGCTGGAGGCGCTCTCTGCCCTCAATAAGCGTCTGGTCGAAACAGATTCGCGCAAGACGGTCATTTTCCTCCTTATCACGAAGGCGCCTGTTCGCAACATGGCCGTCCACAGCCTGGAATATGCCACCATGTTCCGCGAATTCAAGGTGATAGCCAGGGAAGTGACCGAAGAGATCCGAAAGAACCTGATCCGGAAGTTGGCCGCAGGAGGGGAGCTGGATCTGAACGAAATGGTGCCCGATTATTGGAAGCTGCGTATTCGCCGTGCACAGTATGCCTGGAATCGAGACTGGTTACCGCCCATCGTGACACACGACTTGATGGACGATGGAGGAGATCCAGTGCTGAAAAAGCTCCGAGACCTGGAGATGTTCAACAACGCTCACGACAAGGTCAAGATTGTCTATCACCCTGACTTTGTCCGCTCCACAAATCCGCTTTTCAATATGGACTACGAGGAGCTGATTCGCGGATGCCACTTGGGCGTTTTTCCGAGTGCCTATGAACCCTGGGGCTACACGCCGCTGGAAACGCTAGCCATGGGTATTCCCGCCATCAGTTCGGATCTGGCAGGATTCGGGGCTTATGCGGCTGAATACCGTCGTTTGCACCAGCGAGCCGGTCTATATGTGGTCAATCGCAACGGACGATCGAATGAGGAAGCTGTCTCTCAGTTGAGCGACATGATGTTCCAGTTCTGTCAGCAGGAGCGTCGTCAGCGTATCGCCCAGCGAAACAGAGCGGAGAATTTCGCCCAGCACTTCGACTGGAGCCAACTCATACATCACTACCGCGAAGCGCATGCGATGGCGCTGAAACTCGAGGACTAGAGCCGGTCAGTTCCGGACGAAACCGTCGACCACAGTTTGATCGTAGCGTTCGAGAGTTCGTGCTTGCCAGCCATCGTTGATAAGCCAGATGGGCTCGGGGTGCGTCGATTCCCAAGCCTCCAAAGACTTGCGAAGGGGCGTCACCCGTTCCGGATGGACGGCTGAGAGATCATTGGATTCGGAAATGTCCTCGGCCAGATTGAAGAGCCAGTGCTCCTCGTTGGGGGTTCGGACCAATTTCCAGTCTCCCGCGCGCACCGCCGCTCCCCATTGCATCTTCCAGAACAGCGTATCGTGAGGAGCTGACGTATCCACGCCCGTCATGAGCGGCAATAGATCGGTGCCGTCCAGGGCAGTCGAAGGAGGTACGGGAATCCCAGCGGCAGAAAGGAAGGTGGGAAGAACGTCGAGGGTGATAACCGGATCATCCAGCACCTGATCGGCGGCAATGTGACCGGGCCAGGACATGACAAAAGGCACGCGGTTGCCACCTTCCAGCGCTGTGCCCTTGGCTCCCCTCAGAGGCGCATTCAGCGAGCCATTAAAGGGCATGGCGCCTCCGTTATCGTTCGCAAAGAATACCAGGGTATTGTTTCGCAGTCCACCTTCTACCAAAGCGGCAATGATACGCTGAACGTTCTGGTCCAGATTGGTCATCATTGCAGCGTAGCGTGCCCGCACATCAGATTCAAAACGTGCTTGCTCTTCTTTCAGCAACTCCTCGGGAGCATGCATAGGCGTATGGGGCGTCGTGAACGAGACGAAAAGAAAAAATGGATCATCAGTGTGACGCTCAATGAAGTCGATGGCCTGCGAGCCAAATTCGTCCGTCAGGTAGTCCAGCGAGTCGGGATGAACGAGTGTCGTTCCTTGTTCGATAGTCCGATTCTGTCCTGTGAAGTACGGCCCGCTGCCTTTGCGCATCCCGAAAAACTCGTCAAACCCCCGCTCTGTTGGGTGAAAGTGATCTTCCAGCCCTAGGTGCCATTTTCCGACAAGCCCGGTAGCATATCCAGCATCGGAGAGCCAATCGGCAATCGTCCGTTCAGAAAGAGGAAGACCACGTAGTGAATCGGGCACCATCGGATCTGGCCTGCCCGGCAGGTTGAGCTCATGTCCAAATCGTTGCTGATAACGCCCGGTCAACATTCCGGCCCTCGAGGGGGAGCAAACCGAAGCGGTTACGTACCCATTGGTAAATCGTGCACCCGAAGCGGCCAGGCGATCCAGGTTGGGGGTTCGGATGAGCTCACTTCCGTGGAATCCGAAGTCGGCGTATCCAGCATCATCGGAGAAGAGGATGATGAGATTTGGGGGTGCAGCCGGTGCTGTACAACCCGGGACCCAGACAAGAAGCAACGGTAAAAATGCGAGCCAGAAACGGGTCGATCGGAACATGACAGAGCGGGAGGGTTCGATTCTATAATCACCTTCCTGTGCCTGGGAGTCAACCACTAGTTGATCCCTTTGCGGCTGGGATCTTTTGAGAGTCAATCATACCAAGCCACTCATACCAAACCACTCATACCAAACCACTCATCATGAGACACCTTCTTCTCTCAGTTGCGGTCAGCGCTCTGCTCATGTTGCCAGCCGTCTCGGTCCAGGCCCAGGAAATCCAGTTTGCACAGCACGTTGACGTATCCAGTGATGGATGGGTCTATTACAACCTGGCTGAAAACCGGTTGGCTTCTGAGCAGGAAGCTTCGTTTGGTGCGTGGGACGTAGCCTTCCAGGGCACAACTGTGAAATTCAACGGACCATCGCAGTTACTTGACTCTCCTCTGGACAGGGTGGAAACCGCCCCTGAAGATGGGTATGCAGAGGATGAGGATGGAACGTCCCAGCTTCCCAGCGATGCAGAGTCCCGTTGGTTCCACTACGATTTTACCAGTCATGTCATCACAGCCCTTCCGTCCCGAACGGCTGTATTCCAGACGCGCAATGGAAACTGGGGTAAGCTGAACATTACGGACTACTACAAGGTTGTCTTCGGAGAGGACCCTGTACCGCGTATGTTGTCGTTCCGTTGGGTATTCGCTGAGGCGGAGAGCACCCAGTTCTGAATGGATTCCTTCGTGCCGCCGAAAATGTTTGTGTAAGGACCGTCAGGACTTAAAATGGCGCAGCTTCGAAGCTTGCCATGATGAAAGGCGCCGGGCAGATACGACTTGAATGCTGATCAGGGCAGCTAGGATTGATTAGGCATCGCCCTTTATCGCTAGGATTGATTAGGCATCGCCGTGCATCGCTCCCGCATTGCCGTTTATGGCCCCTACATCCCCTAGGAGGGGAGGATTCTAGTCCTGGGATGCATGGAATTCCTGCCTTGCGATTTGCGTTAGAGCCGGGATGTCTCCGTTATTTCAAGTAGATGGATACCGTTGCAGATCTACTTGACAACCGGATGATGCCATGACCAAAATCGAAGTGCTGTCCTATCTAGAGGAAAACCAGGATGCACGCGGCATCGCCCATTGGGAATCACATGCCGGCAAAGCGGGCGGCTTGAGGACCTATGGGGTTGGGCTGACAAGGCTGCGAAAATTTGCCAAAGGCCTATC
>JAURNP010000083.1 GCA_030830105.1 Rhodothermales bacterium
AAGCTCCTGCTGAGGAAGCAGCCTCTGAAGAGGACGGCGACGACAAGAAAGATTCCTGATCCATCGGAGATCCGACGCCATGAAAGCTGGCTCATCCCCGTCCAGTGAGGGGCACACCCTTCGGGAAATGGGGCGTATCGTGAAACCTCACGGTGTGATGGGCGAGCTGAAAGTGGCGCCAGAAACCGATGATCCGGGTCGTTTCCAGCTTTTGGAAACGATTTTCGTTGGAGCCGACGAGGCTTCAACATCGTCCTTTGACATTTTGTCAGTCAGACTGCAGCCATCCCGATTCGGGATTACTGTTCTGCTCAAGCTGGAGGGAATCAATTCCCGGGAAGCGGCCGAATCGCTCAACAAGTTGCGCGTTTTTGCTTCCCAGGATGACCTGCCTCAGCTTGATGAAGGCGAATACTACCTGAGCGATTTGATCGGCCTGCCGGTCGAAACAGTCGCCGGGGAAGTCGTTGGAACAGTTGCCGATGTTTACGATGGAGCGGGACATGATCTGCTGGTTATCCAGCGGACGGGTGGGGGAAAGGCCATGGTGCCGCTCGTGCCCGAAATCGTCCCTAAAATCGACATTGATCAAGCGATTATTCGCATCGATCCCGTAGACGGCCTGCTCTGAGTATTGCCATGCGCGTTGACATCATCACATGCCTGCCTGAGATCCTGAAGGGTCCGCTTGACGAGAGCATTCCTGGAAGGGCTCGCGCGAAAGGATTGCTGGATGTTCATATTCACGATCTACGCGATTATGCTGAAGGCAAGCATCGCCAGGTGGACGACTATCCGTTTGGCGGCGGTGCAGGCATGGTGCTGAAGCCCGAACCCATCTTCCGTTGTTTGGAAGACATCTCATCCGAAGGGGATCCTATCGATGAGGTTGTTTTCATGACGCCTGATGGCGAGGTGCTCGATCAGCCCATGGCCAATACGCTGTCGCTCCAGAAGCGGCTGGTGCTCCTCGCGGGGCACTACAAAGGAGTGGACCAGAGGGTACGTGATCGCCTAGTCACCAAGGAAATATCCATCGGGGACTACGTCCTGAGCGGCGGGGAACTAGCCGCAATGGTCCTTGTTGACGCGCTTGCCCGTTTGCTGCCTGGTGTATTGGGAGATTCCTCATCGGCGCTCACCGATTCATTTCAGGACGGCCTGCTGGACGCGCCGGCTTATACCCGACCTGCAGAGTTCAGGGGCGATGCTGTCCCCGAGGTACTTACCTCAGGAAACCATAAGCGCATCGATACCTGGCGGGATGAACAACGGATTACGAAGACGCGAGAGCGTCGCCCGGAACTGTTGGAACACCGCGACACGCAGTCTGATTGACGATCGATTTTTTGAACCACTTATTGTCCAGTAGAGGTACGCCATGGCTACCGATTTGATGAACCTGATCGAAGCTTCCCAGAAGCGCGACGACCTTCCCGAGTTCGAAGCTGGGGATACGGTAAACATACATTTCCGTGTTGTTGAGGGCGAGAAAGAACGCATCCAGCAGTACCAGGGTGTTGTGATTGCATTCCGTGGAAGCGGAGCGCGTCGCACATTCATGGTGCGCAAGGTCTCCAACGGAGTTGGGGTTGAGCGTGTATTCCCGATCAACTCGCCCAAGATTGCGAAGATCGACATTGTTCGTAAAGGAAGCGTGCGCCGCGCAAAGCTGTACTACCTGCGCGAGCGCGTTGGTAAAGCAGCTCGTATCAAAGAGCGCCGCGTCTGAGGTCATGAGTCGGGCACGCGCCCGCTCCAGACCCTCATGCCATCTGAAGTCCCATCTGTGGTGGGTCTTCCAGCTGACTGATTGATCTCGGGCCGCCGGCGCATGCGCCGGCGGCCCGCGTCATTATACCCCCGTATCATTCCCATGCGCATTGTAGCCTGGCAACATCCCGTCAACGAGACCCTCATTCGTGCCCTGGAAGACTCCTTCCCCGGAAGCGTCCAGCGTGCTTCCCTCGTGGAGACCATGCAGGTTTTGCTGGACGGTCACGCAGATATCGCACTCGTCCCTTCCGATCAAGCGCTATCGTCGCAGGATGATGTTGACATGCTTCCAGCTGTTGGCGTGTCTTCGTGGGCAAATCCTTGGATGTCACTTGTGGTTGGGAATCAGCTTGGCGCGGCCACCATGGGCATCATGCATGCACCAGAGGGGCGCTCGGCCGCCCTGTTGGCAGGGCTCGTTCTCAAAGAGCACTACAACACGGTCGTCGCACTTCATGAACAGAAACAGTTGCCCGAGGGGTTGGCTGGCCATGCACTGGTCACGGTCCCGTTGACGGAAGAAGAGGGAGGCGACGGAGCCGCTGCGGTAGCCTCCGATTCGGGGGAAGGTATAGCGCTGGATCTTGGACAAGAGTGGTCCGAAATGGCGGGATACCCGTTCGTTTGGTCCCTGTTTGTAGGCCGAAAGGACGAGAATCATGAGGACGCCATCCGAGCAGTCCGTCGGGTAGCCGCTATTTTGGATAGGGATCGGGTCGATTTGGAACGTGCTTGGGAGTTGGACGATGTCCATTCGGACTTTTTCCTGAATGATGTCCGCTTTGCAGTAGATGATTTGGCCGTGGCCAGTCTGACCCAATTATGTGATCACTTGTATTATTATGGCATCACGGACGAGATCCTTCCCGTCCAGTTCGCCTCGTTGCCACCATCCGAGAGCGACGAAGATGACGATCTAAGTGGTGACTTTGATGAGTGACGCTGTTCACGTCGTTACGTCTAATCGTAAGGCGACCCACGAATACCACATTGACGACCGGGTTGAGGCCGGGTTGGTGCTTCAGGGCACAGAAGTCAAATCCATCCGTGCGGGCAAGGTCAATCTCCAGGAAGCGTACTGCTCCGTCGATAACGGGGAAATGTGGCTGCTTCAGTGTCATATTGCGCCTTATACCCATGGAAACCGGGCCAATCACAATCCGGTTCGCCCTCGGAAATTGCTCATGCACCGCCGCGAGATAACGCGGCTGGAAAAAGCCGCCGCGCAGAAGGGATATACACTCGTGCCGCTTAAGATCTATTTCAGGCGTGGTCGGGCGAAAGTGGAAATTGGACTCGGAAAAGGGAAGAAGCTTTACGACAAGCGTGCCGACATTGCAGAAAAGGACATGAAGCGCAAGCTCAGTCGCGCAGACGTCCAGCGCTTGCGCGAAGACTAGCGTTTGGCTGGAGTGTAGAGCCGTTCGGCCCGTGAGTTTGTCCGTTCACGTCCCGGCCGAAGAGGGATTCTTTCCGTGCTCAGTATGATGGTAGCGTCTGCAACTCTGCGGTTGTGCGTTGGTCCCTCTTATCAAGAGGGTCGCTTCAATTGCAAGTGACCCAGCCCGCCTGTCCAGCAGAGCGTCGATTTCTTTTGACAGATCCTGCCCATTACCGCCTTCGTCCCGTTTCTCGGGTTGTCGTCATGCTCATTGCATGGTTGATTCTGGGCGCGACGGCGCCCAATTCGATGACCTTGGCTCAGGACCGGGCTCAAGGCGTGAAAAAGGAAGTATCGGATTTGCCGCCTGCCGATGTGAGAATGACGCGTACCGAACGCGTCGAGCAAGCTCGGAGGGCCCTTTCAGCAGCCGATTATGCCCTCGTCTTGGCACAAACGGGTGAGTTACTCGATCGCTGGCCTCGTGACGAGAACGCATTGATACTCAGAGCGGCTGCGCTGCTCTTCGGACCGGAGGTTGACGCAGCGGAGGCGGGAAGGCTGCTGCGTCGTCTTCCTCGTGCCCGACGACAAGAACCGGACGTGGAAGCATTGGATCTATGGAAAGATTATCGACATGGTTTCTCTTTCATGCCGACCATTCGGGATCGACTACACATAGGCCGGGCTCGAGAGCTGCTCTCCGCAAACCCGGTAGACCCCATAGCCAACCTCGTGGCTGGTCTTCTCAGGGTTGAAGAGCAGCGCTATCTGGATAACGCGGTGCGCTTGGTCCCTCCGATGGGTGAGGAGGGTGTTTCAAATCAGCTTTTTTACGAAGCCAAAGCTGAAATCGACCCTTCCACCGGCCGCATTGCTTTCAACACGAATCATTCGGGAGCACCGGATATCAACGTGGTTCGTGACGACGCTCCCCTGAAGGAGGTCACCGGCGAGGCAGTCATGTATCTGATAAGAGCTGCCTCCAGTGGTCCTGTTCATAGTGTTGCTGTGCGTCATCTGACAGAGGCAGCAATCCGAGGAGGCAGGGTACGAGATGCCGAGATGCTACTCTCTGAATACACGTCGCGCTATCCGGAAACGGTCGAAGGATTCGTATATCTGGGTTTGATTCGTTTCATGCTGCAGAAGGATGACCTGGCAGCTGATGCATTCAATAAAGCCCTTGCCGGGATGGATGAGGACACCCGATTCCCCTGGTTGTACCCTGGTAGTGTGGTCAGTACCGACCTGATTCCTGACTTCAAAGAGGTAGGTCCTGCGGGTATGGATGATTATTGGATCCGACAGGATCGCGAATGGTCACGGCCCGGAAATGAACGTCTCGTAGAGCACATGGGGCGAATGGCGTATGCAGATTTGATCTGGGGCAGGGATGGGATCGACTTGAAGGGGTGGGAAGTCGAGCCGGGGCAAGTCTTGGTCAGATATGGATTTCCACTGGATCGCCTTCAATTCCAGACGTCAACCCAGGGTGGTGACCGGTACTACATCATGCATTACGGGTCGCGTTACTGGATTTTCCAGGATCTGGTCAAAGCAGGTAAA
>JAURNP010000084.1 GCA_030830105.1 Rhodothermales bacterium
ATACTCCTACGCTGACATGGGATATCTGGGCAGTGCCCAGCGCTTCACGCTCGGTGTAGGTCGCTGATAATTGTGTCCTTCCATCCACCAACGAGAAAGATGATGAAACGATGGCTATTCATTCTTGTAGCGTTAGCCACTATGGCAACGTTTTCCACAGCTAGTGCTCAGCAAGCGCTATTTTTTAACGAGATCAATGCGGATCCCGCAAGCGACCTGCCTGGTGATTCTAACGGCGACGGGACGCGAGATTCTTCTCAGGATGAGTTTGTCGAGCTCGCCAATATGAGTGCAGACTCATTGGACCTGACCGGATGGATGCTGGGCGATGATGAAGCAATAATCTTCACGTTTCCCGACGGCTATAAGCTTGCTCCCAGACACCTTCTGGTCGTTTTTGGAGGTGGGGATGTGACCGGAGTAGATGGTTACAATGCCGACCCTCTGTTGACCAGAGTATTCAGTGCGGACGGTAATCTTGGTAATGGTCTGGCAAACGGTGGGGAATATGTTGTCCTCAAATCTCCAGATGGCTCAGCAGACAGCTACGCCGCCTATGGATCCAAAGTCGGCCTGGGTGCTCCTGCGACGTCAGCAACGGACGGTATTACGTTTGAGTATGGCACGGATGTTGGTACGGTCAACTTTAACCTGGCCGGAGATAACCAGTCTGTAACTCGATCTCCTGATGGAAATACGACGGATGCAGAACCATGGGTAAAACATTCCACTGTCAGTTCTGCGCTCTTCTCTCCAGGAGTCACGGTAAATGGCAACAACGTCATTCCCATCCCCCCACCGACGCTTACGGTCATCATCAATGAAGTATTGGCTGATCCGCCATCCGGTACTCCGGGCGACGCCAACGGAGATGGAACTCGTAGTTCGTCTCAGGACGAATTTGTTGAGCTGGCCAACGTCTCGTCTGATCCAGTAGACCTTACAGGTTGGATGCTGGGAGATGATGAAGCTGTCAATTTCACGTTTCCCGACGGATACATGATGGCTCCTCGCAGTTTTCTGGTCGTATTTGGCGGAGGTGATGTGACAGGAGTTGAGGGGTACGATCCGGATCCTCTCGTCACTCGGGTTTTCAGCGCAGACAGCACCGTTGGAAACGGTATTGCAAATGGTGGGGAAATCATTCTCCTTCACTCACCCGACGGGTCCTACGATACTTGGTTGGCTTATGGTAGTAAGTCTGGCACAGGCGGTCCGCCCAATTCAGACGACTACGAGATTCAAATCGACGTGGGCGCTGCAGCAAACGCCGATAACAGTATCACGCGCTTTCCAGATGGTAACGTCAATGTTGTAGATCCCTTCGTACAGCACTTGACTGTCGCAAATGCCGCGTACTCGCCGAATACAACAATTGATGGTCGCTCCTCCGTTCCGCCGCCTCAACCCCAGGTTACCGTCGTTATAAACGAAGTGCTAGCCGATGCCACCGGAGCTGGAGATGCGAATGGCGATGGTGTTATAAGCGCCACGGAAGATCAGTTCATTGAGATCGTAAATGCCAGCGAAGAGACATCAGTGGATCTTGGTGGCTGGCATGTGGGAGATGAAGGTGGAATGACCTTTACCTTCCCCTCTGGTTACACGTTGGCTCCTCAAGCCATGGTAGCCGTTTTCGGTGGTGGAGATGTTTCGGGTGCTCCCGGCTATTCTGCTGATCCAATGATGACACGAGTGTTTGCAGCAAGTGGTACACTCGGGGACGGAATGGACGCATCGGGAGACTTTGCCGTCTTGGCTTCAAGCGATGGCTCTTACGACGCATACGTGTCATTTGGTACGAAGGTGGGAACGGGTGATCCCGTTATTACCGAATTATCCGGAGCAGAATGGGAGTTCGCTACGTCGACAGCTGCCGCAGCCGATCAGCAATCGTCTATTACGCGTAATCCAGACGGGAATATTCTTTCTCAGGATCCTTTCGTCCTACATTCTTCGGTAGGCGACGCTGCATACTCACCGGCTCAGACTATCGATGCGCTCGATTCGCTGGATGATTTTGTAGACGTCCCCCACCCATGGGGTACCGGTCATGCCCTGCACTTCACGTGGTGGGAGAGGGACCGTGTCGAGATTCGTGATGCAGCTGCCCTCTTTCCGTTACGAATGGATCAGGGAACGGTCGAGTTGTGGATGCGACCCGACTCCGTCCTTACCGATAATACCCATGCCCCCGATTGGACCTACCTCTTTGGTAAAAATCTCGGCGGTAACAATCCGGGTGATCTCGGACTGGGCTGGCGTCGAAGTGAGGGGCGTCTACTCTTCTTCATGCAGGATGGCGTAGACACCGTCAACCTCGAAGAGAGTGAAAAAGTCGATGAAACGTACTTCCCACGGTGGTATCACGTCGCAGTAACGTGGAACACCGCCGACTCCATGCGCATCTTCGTAGACGGTAAACAGCAGGCTGCTGTGCAATCTGCCGTCCCTCTTCTGGGAGGAACCATGGCAATGGCCATCGGAAACGGTGCGGCAGATCTATGGAATGACCGGTACGAAGGATTCAGGGGTATGATCGATGAGGTTCGTGTTTCCGTCGTTGAGCGGTACACCGAAGACTTTACCCTTCCAACTGAGCCCTATGTGGAAGATGCCTTGACCTTGGCGTTGTGGCATTTCGACGAGGGAAGCGGTGAGACAGCCGCGGACGTAACCGGTAACGGATTCGTCGGCTCTCTTGGTGGTTTCGATTCAGACGGTAACGCGGATGTGAACTCGGCACCGAGATGGGTAGATGTCAGCACGTTAGTCTCCAACGAAACGACAGAGCTCCCGCTGCAATTCGAGCTGTCGCAGAATTACCCCAACCCGTTCAACCCGTCTACTGCCATTGAATACATGGTGCCCGCCAGATCGAGCGTGGATATCCAAGTATTCAACGTGCTGGGTCAACGAATTGCTACGTTGGTGTCAGGTGAACACACAGCTGGTTTACACCGCGTAACCTTCGACGCGTCCAGGTATTCGAGCGGGCTGTATTTCTACACGCTGCGTTCGGGTACAACCTTGCTGACCAAAAAGATGATGCTGATCAAATAATAAATGGATCACATTGTCTTTCGATGCATCCTTGTAATGGTTCTGTTCGTCCTGTCCGCTGGCCAAGAGGCCAGCGGACAGGCGACGGCCATTATGTTCCGTTATTTGCCAGAGGGTGCTGAATTTACCTCCTCGGTATTGCTTGAGGGTGTCGAAGAAGGACCCTTTATCGATCCGGTAGAATTTGCTGCGCGAAATCCCGGCGGTTGGGGAATGACGGCGCCCAGCTCAGCCGAGTTTGAGGCTCCATCATCTCGGATTCGAAGCGTTGAAACAGAGGGGGTTTCTCAACCTCTTGGACCACAGATGACGGTCGAAGCCTGGTTTCGCAGCCAGTCACCGAATCAGACTTCCTCACTGGTTTCCAATCGCGTTTCAGAGAGCGAAGGCTTCACTATTGGACTGGAAAATGACGTTCCGTATCTGGAATTTGTCCTACAGAATTCGAGCTACCGCTTGGACGCGAAGACGTCGGTCGAGGTTGATGAAAATGCCTGGGTGGCAGCCACTATCATGTACTGGCAAGGCGCGTTGACCCTGCGTCTCTTCGTAGATGGAGCCCTTCATGCCGATCTGGTGGAAGAGCTCTCGATACCCAGCCCATATTCCATCTCCCGTCCCGTAATGGTCGGATCATCGGCGACAGGAAGTCCCGAAAGTCCGACGTTGACTGGCACGTTTACGGGTCAACTGTTCGCCGCATTGATAAGAGGGTACGCGGCGACGGACGAATATCTCAATTCTGGTATTCCCCACGATGGTGGTGCATACTTCGGATTACCCTCTTACCACGATTATCCGCTTGATGAACAGCGTCTTCCAGCGGATCTCAGAATTCAATCTTCCCCGGTCGACATTCAGCAGCGGTTTTTCCTACCGTACGCGAACGACTTGTACATCCCGCAAGGGACGGCTACACGGATTGAGGAGGTCGATGGTGAAGAGATACCCTTTGTATACATTTCGTACTACCATCGTACTCGTAAGGGAACCATTGGATTACAGCATTCAATCATCGTTGAAATGAATGCTCGCACCGGTTTGGTGCGACGCACGTTTCGACTCATGGGCCAACTTGCCTACTCCCACGCAGGTGGTGTAGCCTACTCTCACAACGCGCTGTACATCTCGTCGGCAGGCGTGCTCGAACGATATCCTTTGCCCGAATGGGATCCGTCAAATCCAGAAAAATATCTGGATTTGGAGGCTGACTCTGATGGCACCATTCAGACGCCGTCAAAAGCGTCATTCGTTTCAGCATTCAGGGATACCCTTTGGGTAGGGGATTATCGAACCTCCTCAGACACGGCACCCTTTCTATTTGCCCACGCCATTGATGAGAATGGCCGTCCGGATCCGGACCCAGTCTACCGATTTCCGCTTCCCAGACGCATTCAAGGGGTGGATCTTATCGAGTCGCCTCGTGGAACAGTCGTAGTGCTTTCCAGAAACCGGAATTCAACGTCGGCAGAGCTACTTCGATATCGTCTGGATGCGCTGTCAACCACCAGAATCGTATCTCCCGATTCTGTTGTCATCATGCCCCACGGCATCGAGGACCTGTCTTTCCTGCCTGATGGTACTTTGTGGACCAATTCCGAATCAGGTACTGACTACTATCAGCGGAAATCAAGTGGAGCCTGGTCCAGCTTTTACCCGTTCGTCTACAGCATTCCGGCTGTATCTATTCTGGGTTCGAGCGTGTCTACCAGGCAGGACGAAAACCCGATAGGTTCGGATTTTGATGTCGACGTGTTCCCCAACCCATTTGTGGACACACTCAATATATCACTATCAGGCAGTGGTGGAGCAGATGGTGCCGTCTCTGTTTTTGTCGTGGATCTGCTAGGACGCCGCATTGCGACGGTGGCTGAAGGGATACGGGCTGGAGAAGTCAGGACCCTGACCTGGGACGCCGCGCAAATCCCCGCAGGCATGTATTTCGCGGTGATCAAAGATGGATCTCGAAGGTGGGTCAAACCGATCATTCGCGCTAATTGATGAGTCTTCGCTGGTCATATCTATGGATTGCTCTGCTTGTCCTTGGAGGGTGTACGTCTGATAACGAGAAGGAGCAGGTTCTCGCGCGAGTCGGTGGCGCTTCGATCACTGTCATAGAGTTCAGTAGAGACTTTGAGCAGGGCCACCCCGGCCTGAAGCAGGGGTCGGATCCGAAGGCGGCCTATTTGGACCACATGATTGCTGAACAGCTTCTGGCTCAAGCAGGATATCGCATTGGACTGGATTCACTTCCTACCGTGCAACGTCAGATAAAAAGTTTGACGGAGGAGCTTCTGGTCGGGCGCGTATTCGAAGAGGATGTTGCTCGCTCCGTCTCGGTAACGCCTGCTGACATTGATTCCCTTCGAAGGCTGGACGCGATTCAAGTCGCCCTGCGTTTCCTCCCTGCTCCAGATATGGAGTCGGCTGATCAGCTTCGAAGCGTCTACCTGGAAAACGGATTTGCAGAGGCTGTCGCGGAGCTTTCGGCTAGTGAGGAGGGTATGCGATATGTTCGAGCACAAGATCTTGAAACCGATCTGGTCTCGCCGGCTACGTTGGATCCTATCGTGTGGGAGGCGATACGGAATTTGCCCGTTGGAGAGATTTCTTTTCCAGTCTCTTTTCGTGGAGGCTTCCTATTGGTTGAGGTAATGGACGTTCTCAGGACTCCCATTACAGCCGAACCTGGGGCAGAAGAAAGGGCACGTTATGAGCAGGTCGCCTTCGCTGAAAAATCTCGTCGAGCCGCGCGGTCACTGATCAGGCGTACTGTTGCCGACAGAGATCTTCGACTGAAAAAAGCAGCCTATGGAGGACTCGAGCTGGCCCTTTGGAATTGGCTTTCGAGCGGCCAGGAAGGGGAAATGCACAGTGCTTCAAGCCTTTGGGAACGTCTTGTAGCGGATTCTTCGTTATTCGCAGAGACGGTCCTGGATATGAAGACGCAGACGATCATGGAAACGAGTGAACGGTCGTGGACCGTCGCTGAGTTTCTGACTGAGTATCCACACGATCGTTATCCACTTTCCCTACGGTCGGGCGACGAGTTTCGAAGCGACTATTACGATGCATTCGGATTGTTGGTGCGGGACGAGTTGTTCATTCAAAAGGCTCTGGACCAGGGTTTTGAAACGGCTCCGGAGCTGCATGCTGAAGTCGAACGCTGGACCGATAAGTGGGTCTATGAAGCCTTCAAGAGCCAGGTGGCGGATACAGTTACTGTTGGTGTAGAAGATCTTCGTCTCTATTTCGAGCGATATCGATCCGATTGGCCAGAGGATGTCTCTCTGGAATCCGTGCGTTCCGAAGTGGAGAGTCAAGTTCGTCGGGCAAAAACGATTGCCGCTCTGGAGTTGGTACTCACCGATCTGCGGATTCAGATTCCAGTTGAGATAGACTCAGAGGCACTTGAGGACGTGGATTTCTCTGCGCTCGACATGAATGCGCCTTCCGTTCAGCTCTTCAAGGCCAGTACAGGTCGTCCGGCATGGCCGGTGACTGACTACGGACTCTAAAATCAGATTCATTCTGAAATGAAATACGTTCTTTCTCTCGATCAGGGCACGACCAGCTCTCGAGCCATTCTGTTTGATCGGAACGGCACCATCGTGGATGTGGCACAGAAAGAGTTCACCCAGTTCTATCCTCAGCCAGGTTGGGTGGAGCACGATGCCATGGAAATCTGGGAGACACAATTAGCAGTGACCCAAGAGGTGCTCCGTCGTGTCGGGTCGGATGGATCAGACGTCGCCGGAATTGGGATTACCAATCAGCGCGAGACGACCGTTGTATGGGACCGAAGAACGGGTCTTCCCATTTCCAAAGCCATTGTATGGCAGGATCGCCGTACCGCAGGATTTTGTGATGACCTCAAGGAGAGAGGCCTGGAAGATGATATTCGATCGAGGAGTGGTCTGGTAATAGACGCATACTTTTCGGGGACCAAAGTGCGATGGATACTCGATAACGTTTCCGGCGCTCGAGAAGCTGCAGACGAGGGGCATTTGGCATTTGGGACGATAGACAGTTGGCTCATCTGGAACCTGACAGGAGGCAGGGTGCATGCAACAGATCCCTCAAATGCCTCCCGTACCATGCTCTACAATATCAAGACGTTGGCTTGGGATGATGTGTTGCTGGATCTTCTGGATGTACCAAGCTCAGTGCTTCCTGCTGTTTGCCCGTCAAGCGGAGTTGTAGGCACAAGCGAAAAGTCCCTTTTTGGCTCAGAAATTCCAATTGCAGGAATCGCCGGTGACCAGCAGGCAGCGTTATTCGGTCAGGTGTGCGTCGATCCTGGAATGGTAAAGAATACCTATGGTACGGGCTGTTTCATGCTTATGAATACAGGTACCAGTGCTATCGAATCGAAAAACAACCTGCTTACCACAATCGCTTGGCAGATTGGAAATGAAACGACCTATGCACTTGAAGGAAGTGTGTTTATCGGGGGAGCTGTGGTGCAGTGGCTGCGGGATGGACTGGGCATAATCCAGACATCATCCGAGGTGGAGGACCTAGCTGCGACGGTAGACTCCAGCGATGGCGTATTCCTGGTCCCAGCGTTTGCAGGGCTTGGCGCTCCCCACTGGGATCCCTATGCACGTGGCACTCTAATAGGACTTACCCGGGGGTCCTCAGCAGCTCACATTGCGAGGGCCGCCTTGGAGAGTATTGCTTTTCAGAGTGCTGACCTTGTTCGTGCCATGGAAACTGATTCAGGCATCCAGCTTGCCAGCATGAGAGTGGATGGAGGGGCAGCTGCCAACAATATTCTGATGCAGTTCCAAACCGATCTTCTTGACGTTTCCGTTGTGAGGCCTCGGATTGTCGAAACCACGGCTCAGGGAGCAGCCTATTTGGCTGGATTGGCAGTCGGGTTCTGGAGCGGTATTTCTGAACTGAAAACACTGTGGGCAGAGGAGCGAACGTTTCTTCCGCAGATGTCCCATGAAGAACGGGAATCGCTTACAAAGACCTGGAAACGTGCACTGGACCGATCCAGAGACTGGATAGAATCAGATAAGAATGCCTGACTCCAGGTACGAAAATCCCATGGTAGCGAAGGCCACAAGGCACGCCATTACCCTCGATCGAACAAAGGCTCTTGCCAATGTCCGAGAAGGGGGCGTGTGGGATGTCGTGATTATCGGAGGAGGCGCAACAGGACTTGGAGCGGCAGTGGATGCGGCTTCACGCGGATTACGCACCTTGCTCCTCGAGCGGGATGACTTTGCAAAGGGTACATCGAGTCGAAGTACGAAGCTTGCCCACGGAGGTGTTCGCTACCTGAAGCAGGGACGCCTTCTCATGGTGATGAAGGCGCTTCGAGAACGGGATCGGCTGCTTGCAAATGCTCCTCATCTCGTCACTCTTAGACAGTTTATTGTGCCATGTCGCAATTACGCAGAGATAGGATTCTATGCGGCCGGACTAAAGCTGTATGATCTGCTTGCCTCGGGACGTGGTCTTCCATCCTCTCGTGTACTGAGTCGCAGAGCGGTAATTCGCGAGCAGGAAGGTGTGAATCATACCCGTCTCGCGGGTGGTATTCAGTATTCGGATGGTCAGTTCGACGATGCGCGTTTGGCTCTTGTTCTGGCCCAGACCTGTGTGCGGGAAGGCGGTACCGTCGTCAACTACTGCAAGGTGGACGCCCTGTCACGGGATATGCAGAAGATGAGTTTGCGGGTCACAGACATGGAGTCGGGTGAAGAATTCAGTGTAACGGCACGATCCGTAGTCAATGCAACCGGCGTGTTTGCCGATGCCGTTCGAGACATGGAAGGGGACAATGGAGAAAGTTTGATTCGGGCCAGCCAAGGGGTTCACTTGGTATTGCCGCAAACGTTTCTACCGGGACGGGCTGCCATCATGGTGCCCAAGACGGGTGATGGCCGCGTCTTGTTTTGCATTCCCTGGAAAGGTCACGCTCTGTTGGGTACCACAGATACACCGGTCGAATCGATTGATACTGAGCCAAGGGCATTGGAAGAAGAGATTGCTTTCTTGATCGGGCACGCAGGTAAGTACTTGAATAAAGCTCCGTCCCGTTCCGATGTGCTGAGTGTGTTTGTGGGACTTCGCCCTCTCGTTGGTGATTCAGAAGGGCCTACGAAATCCTTGTCACGAGAGCATGCAATCTATGAGTCAGAATCTGGCCTGATTACGATTACGGGCGGAAAATGGACGACCTACCGGCATATGGCTGAGCAAGTTGTTGATCGGGTTTGTCAGCAGATTGGGGCCTCCGATCGTACATGTGTTACCAGGAATCTTCAACTGTACGGTTGCAGTGAAGACAACGACCATCAAGCCATATTTGGCGAATACGGTTCAGACCGGCAAGCCGTGCTCGAAACCATTCGTAAGGAAGATGATGGGGAGGAAAGGATGCACCCCGATCTTCCGTACGTGATGGGTCAGGTAACTTGGGCAGTTCAATACGAAATGGCTCGCACGGTTGAAGATGTCCTGGCTCGTCGAACGCGAGCGCTCTTCCTGAATGCGGCTGCCAGTAATGAAATGGCACCTTTGGTTGCTCGGAAAATGGCAGATTACTTGAACAAAGATGCGGCCTGGGCAGACCGTCAAATTGCCTCCTTTGCCTCACTGGCTTCTCGGTATCAACTTTCATCCTGATCGGAATTCAGGCATATGATTACCTTTCTTACACGCACCACCGATATGAACATGGTCTTCAGAATAATCCCATTGCTTGTGCTTACGGGACTGGTCGGATGCACTCCCGTCCCTGATACTTCAGGCCCTGATTTTGATCTCCAGGGGCATCGAGGTGCACGAGGGCTCCTTCCGGAAAATTCCATTCCCGGTTTTCTGATGGCATCCGACCTGGGCTCCAATACTATCGAAATGGACGTCGTCGTATCGGCGGATTCTCAGATTGTTGTATCTCATGAACCTTGGATGTCCGCTGAAATCTGTTCCCATCCAGATGGAACTGCCGTCGGGGAGGAGGAGGCACAGTCTCTCAATCTGTACACAATGACGTACGAGCAGATAGCTGAATTTGACTGTGGATCTCGAGGAAATGAGCGCTTTCCGGATCAAGCGCCATTGGCGGTACAAAAGCCTCTGCTTTCCGAAGCGCTTCGCGCCATTGACGCGCACTCAGACCTTCCCCTGCGCTTCAATATTGAAATAAAGTCCAGAGAAGAAGGAGATAATGTCTTTCACCCGGAAGTGGATACATTCGCTAGACTCCTTCACACGGTTCTGCTCGATACGGCAGTGATGGACCGAACAATTGTGCAGTCCTTCGACCCTCGATCGCTGGAGGCGTTCAAACGCATTGCTCCGGAGGCCACCTTGGCATTATTGGTGAGCAATGAATGGGGTCTGCAACCGAATCTGGATCGTCTTAGCTTTCTTCCTCAAACCTACAGTCCCAATCACAAATTGGTTGATCGTTCACTGGTTGACTCAGTTCATGCTTTGGGGATGTCGATTGTACCCTGGACTGTGAACGATTCGGATCGAATGCAAGAGCTTCTTCTTCTTGGCGTTGACGCGATCATTACCGACTACCCAGACCGGGCGGCGACTCTTAAACCGTAGTGGCTTTCAACCAGATCATTGAGCTCTCATGACACCCTTTTTAGCTGAAATACTCGGAACAGCACTGCTCATCCTACTCGGGAACGGGACGGTCGCAAATGTCCTTCTTGGCAAGACGAAGGGACATGACAGCGGTTGGATAGTGATCACTGTGGGTTGGGGGATGGCCGTGTTTGTTGGCGTCTTTGCGGTTGCAGCGATTAGTGGTGCGCATATCAATCCAGCTGTGACATTAGGGCTTGCTGCGGCCGGAAAGTTTTCCTGGTCATTGGTGCCGCTCTATATGGCCGCCCAGTTCATAGGCGCAGCTATCGGTGCTTTTTTGGTATGGCTGCATTACCGCCCACACTTTGCCGCTACAGAAAATGCAGATCTTAAGCTGGCCGTTTTCTGTACCGCTCCGGCCATTCGTGAAACAGGTTCAAACCTGATTTCTGAAATTCTGGGGACATTTGTGCTTGTTTTTTGCGTGTTGCTTCTGGCGGCACCAGAGGTAGGCCTGGGCGCTCTTGATGCCCTTCCAGTTGCCTTGTTGGTTCTCGTAATTGGTATAGCTCTGGGAGGAACCACCGGCTACGCGATCAACCCGGCTCGAGACCTTTCTCCTCGCATCATCCATGCATTACTTCCCATTCCAGGCAAGAGGGATAATGATTGGAGCTATTCCTGGATACCAGTGGTTGGCCCGTTTATCGGAGCATTGATCGCATCTGGACTGTTCGTATTGATCGGAGCGACTACATGATCGGATTACTTCGTCCGCCGTCTCATGGGAAACCAGTCCCAGAGGCTGAGACCGATAAGGAATACCGGCGACTCAGATTGCAGGTGTTCATGGGAGTATTTGTCGGCTATGCTGGCTACTACTTCGTTCGGAAGAACTTCTCCTTGGCGATGCCCTACCTGATTGAGGAGGGGTACACCAGGACGGAACTCGGATTTGCTTTATCTGGCGTTGCTATCGCCTACGGATTGTCCAAGTTCTTGATGGGCAGTGTTTCCGATCGAAGCAATGCGCGAACATTCATGGCACTTGGTCTGGCCGTGAGTGCCGTTATCATGATTGTTCTGGGGACCGTGCCAGTCGCCACGGCATCGGTGACCATGATGTTTACCCTTTTGCTGCTGAACGGCTGGTTCCAAGGGATGGGGTGGCCGCCGTCGGGTCGAACTATGGTGCATTGGTTTTCAGCCAGCGAGCGAGGCACCAAAATGGCGTTTTGGAACGTGGCACATAATGTTGGTGGAGGCCTGGTAGGTCCCATCGCTATCCTTGGAGTCGCTGTATTTTCAGATTGGCATGCCATTCTCTACACCCTTGGATTGCTGTCATTGCTCGTTGTCGTTTTTATTCTGCTGACAGTTCGGGATACGCCTCAAAGCCAAGGGCTTCCACCCATTGAAGAACACCGAAACGACTATCCAAAGACGTTTGAATACGAGGCTACCCACGAAAAGGAATTCTCTACCAAAGAGATCTTCTTTGGGCACGTGTTCAACAACAAGCTTTTATGGAGCATCGCTTTGGCGAATGCCTTCGTGTATCTGGTTCGGTACGGTGTACTCGATTGGGCACCGACTTATCTGGGAGAAGTGAAGCAGTTTTCCTTCGACGACTCAAGCTGGGCTTATGCACTCTATGAATGGGCTGGAATTCCCGGCACGCTTTTGTGTGGATGGATGTCTGATAAGTTTTTCCGGGGACGACGTGCTCCGGTCAGTATCGTTTATATGTTTCTTACCGGCGTTTGCGTTGTTGTCTATTGGCTGAACCCACCTGGTAATCCAGCAGTCGATATTGCCATGCTGATAGCGATCGGATTTCTTATTTACGGGCCGGTCATGCTGATTGGCGTCCATGCTCTGGATTTGGTCCCAAAGAAAGCGGCCGGGACTGCCGCCGGATTTACGGGTCTGTTTGGATATGTAGGAGGTGCCGTGTCAGCCAACATTGTAATTGGAGCGCTGGTAGACGCCTATGGCTGGGATGCTGGATTTTTGCTTATCGCAGGATCATGTGCCACGGCAATCATCCTTATCGCGATGACATGGAAAGCCGAACAGAGGTCCTTGGGGCATATCTAGTGTAGCAGATACGTTGTCTGCATACGGGATCAATCGTTGAGGAATGACATGGTGTATTCCCACGCGTCCTCTGCACAGTAGAGCGAGTAGGTCTTTTCACTGGGAAAGTGCTGGACCTGAACGATGTTTTTCTGGTCCTCGAATAATTCCGAAAGGAGTCGCTGAGATACAAACAGATTCTCAATCGTCTCTGAAGCTCGGAATTCGAGCAAATACCACCACATCGGTTCGTTTCCTACTACCTCTTCTCCGCTACCGACGAGACTACCCGCCATGATCTCGTCGTCCGAGCGCAGTACCACCATCTCATTGAAGTAGGCTTGGAAAAGAGAATCTGATACCGGAGAAGCGTCTACGAAAATGTCTCGTTCCTCGCGAAATGTAAGAGCCTGGTTGAGGTCATCCTTGAACATGCGAATACGCACGACAGCCATGGTTCCTTCTATCGCCATACGGGCGAAGGACACGTGGAAGTCATGCGGAATAGCCGCTGTGTGTTCACCGGCCTTGGGAGCCGGTTCAAGCGTTGTAGCCGGCGTATCGCCCAGGGCAAGAAGTAGTAATAGAGGGCCAATCCAGGAGTACATGGGCCACCAGGGTGTTGCGGGGCGCGCGCTGTAGCGCGCGCCCCGCCGATTCAATCGGGTTTATCGCAAACCTCCGCTCGATTCCTCCTGTTCCGCTTCGACTTCGGGCGCAATCCATTCGTTGTCTGTGGGATCAATGTCGGCAAAGACTTCGAGCGGCCTGAACATCGAATGGTTACCGGACTTGATGTCCCCATCGATATTGCGCCAATACTGGGCGGAAGAAGGGAGAACGAGGAAAGCGGCCAGGAGAAGAATGGCCACAGGGGTCAGAAAAGCTTTCATGGCTGGCACGTGCTGGTTAACGGGGCAGTGCAGCCTCTCAAAAAGGACTGGTCAATCAGGCACTGAATCGCAAGGGAATCAGCCCCAGATCATGGTCAGGGACAGGATGGCGATCACAACGGAAAGCATCGCAGCCCAGTTGCGCTGGGTGTTTGCAGTTGGGTGCCCGGACCGTTCCAGCAAGCCGTTTGCCAG
>JAURNP010000085.1 GCA_030830105.1 Rhodothermales bacterium
ATTCAACGGGGCCGGCAACGGATCCGGTGGCACCGTCCCAGTACGATTCGCTTTACCGACTTCGAGAGTGGGGTTTTGGCATTAACGAACATGCTCGCCGCTACACGAGCATCGAGCATGTGGTGTCCTTTTGCGAGAGTTGGACGGACAAAAGGGAAGATCTGGACCACGAAATTGATGGGGTGGTAGTCAAAATCGACAGAATCGACCTTCAAGAGGAACTTGGGAATGTTTCGAATGCACCCCGCTGGGCGGTTGCATTCAAATTCCCCGCGCGGGAATCAAGCACTACGCTCAACGACATCATTGTCAATGTAGGGCGTACGGGTATGATCACTCCGGAAGCTGTTCTGGAGCCGGTAGTAATTGGGGGGGTGACGGTCTCTCAGGCCACCTTGCACAATGCCGCCTACATCATGGATCGGGACATCCGAATCGGGGATACGGTTGTGGTCAAAAGAGCTGGAGATGTGATTCCCGCTGTAGTCTCTTCCGTGACAACAACTCGAGACGGCTCTGAGCAGATCTGGAAGATGCCTTCTGAGTGCCCGGCATGTAGCGAGATATTGGAGCAATTAGAGGGTGAGGTCGATTCCTATTGTGTAAATGGTGCCTGTCCCGCTCAATTCATTCGATTGGTTGAGCATTTTGCCTCCCGTAATGCCCTGGATATTGAGGGGTTCGGGTCCAAATTGGCCGTTATTCTGGTTGAGGCTGGACTTATATCCAAACTGCAGGATATCTATTCCCTGGATCGGGACGCATTGCTTGCGCTTGACAACTTTGGTGAGAAGAAGACGGATAATCTGTTGCAGGGCATCGAGCAGAGCAAGGACAGAGCGTTGGCGCACGTACTGTTCGGTCTCGGTATCCGCCATGTGGGTCGAACGACAGCCGAAACGATCGTAGGCACGTTGCCAACCATGCAACGTATTGCTGCCTCCAGCGCGGAGGAATTGACAGCTATTGAAGGTATTGGCGATGTGATCGCGCAGAGTCTGGTCGACTGGTTCGGTCGCGAGCCCAACAAGATTCTGATTCAGGCCATGGAAGACGCTGGCGTTCGTATGGAACGCTCGGAAAAGGAAGCAACTCCATCGGGTGACGATGCTCCGTTTGAAGGGCTCACTTTCGTAGTTACCGGCACACTACCCACCCTGGGAAGGAAAGACGCCCAGGATTTCATCAAGCAGCGTGGTGGAAAGGCCTCGTCGAGTGTCAGCAAGAAAACACATTACGTGGTGATGGGAGACAATGCTGGCTCCAAAGCGGACAAAGCGCGTGAACTCGGCGTTTCGATCATCGACGAAGCAGAGCTGCTTAACATGGGAGGCGCTTGATGCTGCAAACCTTTGACTATATCGTCATCATCGCCTATCTGGTTGGCGTCGTCGTTTTCGGCATCCGGACGGCAGGAAAGCAGACTTCTGTACGGGACTATTTCCTGGGTTCTAAAGAAATGCCTTGGTGGGCAATCTCCTTTTCAATTGTCGCTACGGAAACCAGTACCCTGACCGTGATCGGTATTCCGGCGGTGGCTTATGGTGGAGCTCTGACGTTTTTTCAGCTTACGCTGGGCTATCTGGTGGGACGTATCGTCGTCGCAATGTGGTTTCTGCCGCGATATGCCTCGGGGGACATGCAAACTGCTTACACCTTCCTGGGGCAGCGCTTCGGTCCCAACCTGCAGCGTCTCTCGAGTGTCACGTTCCTGGTAACTCGATTGCTGGCCGATGGTGTTCGGCTCTTTGCAACGGCTATACCCATTCGCATCATCGCCCTTTCGGCAGGAATCGATATTGGATATCCGGTTATTATTCTGGGAATAGGTGTCCTCACCGCTCTATATACCTACGTTGGTGGATTCAAGGCCGTTGTCTGGATGGATGTCGTGCAGATGTCAGTCTACGTGCTCGGTGCCCTTTTTACCCTCTTTCTACTGTGGTCGGACATCGGCGATGCCGCCGTCACGTTGCTGGGAGAAGCTGGGAAACTGAAGACATTCTCGGTCTCCTTTTCCATCCGAGAGATTCTGACCAGTCCCTACACGATGGTGACTGCCGTGATTGGAGGTGGCATCTTCTCGATGGCATCCCATGGGACGGATCAATTGATTGTGCAGCGTCTGCTTTCGTGTCGTTCACTCGGTGATGCCCGAAAGGCCCTCATCAGTAGCGCCTTCTTCGTGATGATCCAGTTCGGGATATTCCTGGCGGTGGGAGCTCTTATGTGGGTCTATTACGGCGGCCAGGATGTCCTCATACTGGGACTGACACGAGCGGACGAGATCTTTCCCAAGTTCATTGTAGAGCAGTTACCAACGGGATTGGCAGGGCTCGTACTGGCGGGTATTCTGGCCGCCGCTATGAGTACGTTGTCATCCTCGCTGAATGCCCTGGCCAGTTCCTCTCTTAATGATCTTCTTGGCAAACGGGCCGCTGGTCTGGACGAAGCGAGCGGGCTTCGTTGGTCCCGACTCCTGACGCTGGGGTGGGCCCTCGTATTTGTATTTTTTGCGACGCTGTTTGAGGACCAGCAGAATCCTGTTGTCGAATTGGGCCTGTCCATTGCGTCTTTCACTTACGGCTCGCTTCTGGGGGCTTTCTTGCTTGGCCTCGCCGTTTCCCGCGTCAGAGAGACAGAAGCCCTGGTTGGTTTCATGGTGGGAATTGTGGCGATGATTGCCATCATTTTCGGTGTTTGGAACACTGCTGATGGGAACTGGGTGTTCCTCTTCCAGCCGTCCGAGGCGATTCGAGCAGAGCTTGGTTTGACGGCGTTGGCATGGCCTTGGTATACGGCCATTGGGGCTGTTATTACGATGCTGGTCGGATCCTTGCTGTCAATCCGGCATAGGTGAGCGCATGTCATTCCTGAAAAGAATTCCTTTCCTGAAGCCCCGTGTCCGTCCGGTCGGAGACACGCTGGAGGCTGGTGATGCCCCTCAGGAGCGTTCCCGAAGACGGAGAGCGCTGGTTTTGAAGGGGTTTCTCTTCAGTGCCATTGTCGTGGTAACCATGCTTGCATTCCCGCGTGGTACGCTGTACCAGTACACCGTCGAGCAAGACGAAATTTGGCGGCAGCCAAATCTGCACGCACCGTTCACTTTCGCCATTCAGAAGCCAGCCGACGAGTTGGAGCGTGAGCGTGAGCAAGTCCGCCAGAGCACATTACCAATCTTTCAGCAGGATCTGGATGCCACTACGTCGCTTCGTATCGAGGCATCTGCTCTCGGTCAGCGCTTTGATCGATTGCTCGGTCATTACGCGTCCTATGTCGAAAACAGGACCCGTGGGCGCATAGAGGAAGCACTGCAGGACTCGTTGTCGCACGCTGCTTCCATAGACAGCTTGGGACTGCGGTTTACCCAGCTTGAATGGCAGATGCTTCGAGAGTCTTACATCAATCAGTCGATGGGCTTGGTCACGCAGCAGCGCCAATCTGTTCCAGCTCCCAGACTGGATCGGGTTACTCTTGCCGCGGCTGAGCAGGAGCTCAGGCGCCAGCTGGGTGACGGGATCATTACGGTGTCCAAGTCCTCGATTTCATCGGACTCTATCACAGTCAGGGTGGAACAGCGCAATTCCCAGAATGCACGGGCGTTGGTGCGTGTTCGCGACTTGAATGAGGCTCTACAAGACGTTTCGGACCGTTTTGCGAGCCGCTGGCTCGGAGAGCCTCTAACCCTGCAGATTGCGGAAAAGGTGTATGGCCTGTTGGTAAAGGGCAATCTGATTTTGGACGTCGAAGCTACGGAACGGACGCTGGCTATTGCAGAGTCGGAGATTGTCCCGACGGAGGGGATTGTCCGCGAGAACGAAGTTATTGTCCGTCAGGGAGATCGGGTAACGGCCGATATCATGCGAAAGTTGGGTTCTCTGAAAGAACAGATCCTGCAGCAGTCGGGTGGACAGATACAGTGGAAAGCGGCCCTGGGGCACTTCCTGGTGACCATTGCATCACTACTGATTTTCTATCTCTATCTGTATCTGTTGCGCAAGTCCATCTTCCAGGACAATGCCAAGCTTACTCTCATCACGCTCTTGTTCCTGGGAGTGATCGCGATCTACGGTGTCGCGTTGCGCGCAGCACTCATAGACATGTACGTAGTGCCTGTGGCCATCGTGGCGATCTTATTGACCGTCATGTTCGATTCAAGGGTGGCCCTGTTCGGTTCGTTGTCGCTTGCCTTCATTGGAAGCCATTTGCTCAACTACGACTTTTCCTTCACGTTCGCGACAGTGTTTGCAAGTACGTTGGGCATTTTCAGCGTACGCGACATCCGAAACAGAAGTCAATTCTTCATTTCGGCCAGTGTAGTGTTTTCGGGGTACTTGCTGGTACTGACGGCCGATCTGCTACTGCAGAATACCCCGACAGCGCGTTTTACGGACCACGTCATCTTCGTAGGGATCAACTCGGTGCTGCTTCTACTGGCTTACCCGGCCTTATGGATTTTTGAACGCGTGTTTGATGTCACGACAGACCTGACGTTGCTGGAATTGTCCGATACCAACCGCCCCATCCTGAAGGAGCTCTCCCTCAAAGCGCCTGGGACTTTCAACCATGTTTTGCAGGTCGCGAATCTGTCAGAGTCCGCGGCAGCATCCATTGGTGCGAATGCGTTATTGACCCGCGTAGGGGCATTGTATCACGACATCGGCAAGATGGTCAAGCCAGAATACTTCGTTGAGAATCAGCGAGGTGGCGTAAATCCGCACGACGGTCTGAAGCCACGTATGAGCGCACTGATTATTGCCAGCCATGTGAAAGAAGGGATCGAGATGGCGCGTCGTATCCGGTTGCCGCAGGAGGTTGAAGACTTCATTCCGATGCATCACGGAACAACGCGCATCGAATACTTCTACCAACGCGCTCTGAGCCAGCACAAGGAAGGGGATCCTGCCGTTCAGGAATCAGGGTTTCGATATCCCGGGCCCCGGCCTCACTCGAAGGAAACATCGATTCTTATGCTGGCCGACGGTATTGAAGCGGCGAGCAGGGCTCTGGAAAATCCTTCACGTAAGCGGTTGGAAGGACTTATTGATTCCATTGTGGAAGCGCGTCTGGAAGATGGACAGTTGGACAATACCAATCTGACCTTCCGAGAGCTGAACACGATCAAAGAATCGATGCTCAGCGTGCTTACTGGGATCTACCATGTACGTGTCAAATACCCAGAAGGGGAGTCTCCTGCATCGGATAAATGGTCAGGGGATCAGGCTGCGAACGCGCTCGACGGTTGAGGGCGCGGGCAGGATAGTCAGCTTCACGTGACGACGTGCACGCTCGAGGAATGGTTTGACGCGTCGGGCGGCGTCAGCCGTATAGACCATCAACTCCGACTGTCGGACCAGGGAGGCCAGGTAGGAGTCGCCTTCTTCCGTTGAAACAGCTACCACCTGTCCTGAGAATCGCGTTTGATTCCGGATTTCAGCCATCAAAGGGGCCACGGCGTCGGAGTATCTCGTGACAAGGCCCAACGTCTCATGGTCCATCATTCGGGAGATCGCAGCCAGGGCGTCTTCTCCCAACTCGGCAGCAATGCCAACGACATCAGCTTTCAGATTCATGGAAAGCACCTGCTTCACATTCCCAAACGGGACAAGTAGCAGGTCTGCATCGGCATGTTGCGAAACTTCATTCAGCGTGACAGCTTCGCACTCTCGTTGATAGACGGCTTGGAAATGCTTGGCACAGGCCATACTCAACTCCCTGAATGAGGCCACCACTACGATCTTGACTGGAGCCTCATCGGATTCGAGCAATGAAAGCTGCTCATCCATGAGATAGGAGATTTCATCCTCGTCCAGCCCAAGGCCCACTGCTTCCTGAAGGGCCGCGCCAAGAATTGATGCTCCCCGCTCCATGCGTGCGCTCTTATCCAGAGGTGCTGCATTGGTTATGACGAAACCGCTGCCTTGCCGGGCCTCAACGAGGCCTTCCGATTCCAGCTGCTGATATGCCTTCCGAACTGTGTGGAAAGAGATCCCGAGTTGCTCAGCCAGTTTTCGCGTAGCCGGAAGCTTGTCGCCCAGGCGATAGCGACCACCAGCAATGCGAAACCTCAGAGCGCTGGTGAGCTGATCCTTGACGGACTGTTTGGCATTGTGCTGGATTTCGATCACTGCTGACATCTTGGATTATCGCCAGGAGACGGGCCCACAATACGAAAAAAGCGGTCAGTGGAATTGACGAGCAGTTCCGCGGGAACGAAGAATGATGGGCCATACGGGCCACTCACCTTGTTGGATGCGGAATGAGGACAATCCTATGGTCACAGAGGCACTTCTGCCTTGCTGATCTACATCAATAATGCGCTTCCACTCTAGGTCTGTAGATGGTAGGGCTGCATCGAATAGAGAACGCACGGCAACACTTTCTTCGTGGATATGGATCTCACAGATGACGCCGCGTACTCGAATCCAAGTCCAGATCATGGCGGAAGCCGCAGCAATTGGAAAGCCGACGGTCAGGTAAGGCAAGGCGACGAAGCCCTGAAGCATTGAAAACATCGCCCCGATCATGACCGGAATCATGCAGAAACCAAGCGGTCGGACCAACGCCGAACCCGCAATGGCAGGCTTCGATCGTCCCCCTGGATGATCAGCGCTGAAAAAAGTGTGCCTGACCGGATCGGGTTCCATATGCTGGCTAGCGTGTGCCAAACGCGCGAACGAGTGGCACATCCTTGACCGTCTTCAGGCCCGGAGCAGCATCAAA
>JAURNP010000086.1 GCA_030830105.1 Rhodothermales bacterium
ACCTTTACCCGCGTCCTAATGAGGAAGCTGCTTGCGCTATATGGCCAAACGATCACCCTAATCGTGTTCGTTTCTGTCATTTCCTTCTCCGTACTATCGCTGGCCTTTTTGTCCATCTCTGCCATGGATGAGAGGGATCAGGTCCGAGAATTGGAAAAGGTCATTCTGTCAGCCAACAGTGGAGTGCGGGATTTCATGATTTCTCGGGACCCTCAGGATGCCAAGGACACAGAACTTCTACTTCAGAGGGCTGATGCCATGGTCCGCGAAGAAATCCGTGAGGTCAATTACCAGCAGCTGCACAATGAAGTGCTTCTCTATCTGCACTCGATCAACAATCTGATCGAGGTGTATCGGGCACGAGGCTTTTTCGAGGAAGCCGGGATTGAGGGGCAGATACGCCAAAGATTGAACAGCGTGGAGCGGGAATTGAAAACCGCGGGAGAGACCGAGGCGCGCGCGGCGCTGCTTCTGGCTCGAAGGGCCGAAAAAAATTATCTCCTACGTGAAGGCTCTCGGTATGTGGATCAGGTTCACGACCGTGTCGACGAATTGATGGCGGCCATCCAAGCGAGCGGCCTTAGCACCAAGGATATCGAGCGCATCGACGCCGAACTGAGTAATTATCAGCATGACTTCGACGAATTGGTTTCCCTCACCGAACGAGCCCATTGGATCCGCTCCGACTTGGAGTTCATTCAGCAGGCAATCAGCAATACGCTGACGCTTGTTGTAGGACGTGAACAGATGAGGTCACGCCGTTTTCTCTGGCTCTCTCTGGGTCTCATTCTGTCCGCATTTTTAGTGGGTATCGTTTACTCCATGTTTGTAGCACGCACCATTTTGCGGCCCTTGGAGAGTCTGCGACAGGTCTTTGTAAAATCGGCCGACGGTCACGAAATAGACTGGAAGGAATGGGAAGACGGGGCTGAAGCCAATGATGGACTGAGCGAACTTTTTGATTCATTCCGTGAGGTATCCGAACAGGTTCGACTGCGTGAAGAAGCAGAAAACGATTTGAAAGTATCCAAGGAAGCCCTGCAGAAATACGCCAACGAATTAGAGCAGCGAACCGAGCAGCTGGACCAAGCGATTGAGCAGCTGCAGACGGCAAAGACAGACGCGGAATTCGAGTCGCGCAACAAAGCTGAATTCCTGGCCAGCATGAGCCACGAGATCCGCACTCCGCTCAATGGCATCATCGGTATGACCAGTCTGATCAATGTGGACGATATGCCATCTGATCAACGGGAAGTAGTAGACGTAATTCGCACAAGTGGCGTGTCGCTGCTGTCAATCGTCAACCATGTACTCGACTTCTCAAAAATCGAGGCCGGTGCTATGGCTCTCGAAGCGGAGCCGGTGAGCATTCACTCATGCGTTGAGGACGCACTGGGAATGGTCTCACGCCAGGCTGCCGAGAAGGGACTGGACTTGTCCTGCAGTTTCGATGAGAGCATTCCGGAAGAAGTGGTGGGCGATGCGGCGCGATTGCGTCAGATACTCGTTAATCTGCTTGGGAATGCCGTCAAGTTTACACACGAAGGTGAAATCCAGGTCCGTGTGGTGTGCGATACGCGTAGTGCCGATTCAGTCCATCTGGAATTCCAGGTACAGGATACCGGTATAGGAATCGAGTCGGACAATTTGGAGGAACTCTTCGAGCCGTTCAGGCAGGCTGAGGCCTCTACATCCCGTCGATTCGGTGGAACCGGTCTGGGTCTGACCATCAGCAAACGTCTGGCCGAGATGATGAACGGTTCGATGTGGGTAGAAAGTGAGCTCGGCCGAGGGTCCATCTTTTACTTCTCGACCGAGCATAAGCTCGACGAAAATGCCAAGACGCGAGCCTCTTTCAAGACGCCAGGTGAGCAGCGCGTACTCTTCCTGTCCAAGCGCCCTTTGATTGCCGCAGCCATGGCCACGAATTTGCGTTCTTTCGGCTTGGAGATGGATCAGGCTTCCTCGGAGGAGGAGGCGTCCAACCTGCTGAATCGTCAGGAGTACTTCGCGGTCTTCATCAACGAGTGTGTTTCCGGATTCGATGGCGTGGCCGGCTCGGCCGTGGCACGCATGCTCCAGAGCAAAGCGCCGGAGACCCCTTTCTCGGTCATTCGTCATATCCACCAGCAGACGGGAGACAGCAGCACAGAGTGTATGATCAAGCCGTTGCGCTACAATGCGTTGCGTGACTTTGTGCAGCGACAGGTGGGTATGGTTGAAGTAGCAGGCAACATCATCCCATTACTAGGATCGAATGGAAGTAGCAGTCTGAAAAAAGTCGCCCTCGAGGATCGGGCGCCAAAGGCCTCGCGGGCCCTTCAGATTCTTTTGGTAGAAGACAATCCCATTAATCAAAAAGTGGGTGTCCGAATGTTGGAGCGACTGGGATGCCAAGTGGACGTAGTCGATCGTGGCGAAAAGGCGATCGAAGCCGTTTTGACCGGCAAGTATTCCCACGTATTCATGGATCTATCCATGCCGGGCATGGACGGACTGGAAGCCACGGAAGCTATTCGCAAGTTGCCGGAATCTGTGCGTCAGCCCATCATTATTGCACTGACCGCCAACGCCACGACGGGCGATCGCGTGAAGTGTATTGAGGCAGGAATGGATGACTACGCGTCGAAACCCGTGGATCCCAAAACACTGCGTCTCCTCCTCGATCGTCATTCGGCACAAGCTACATCGGCGGGCGGTGACGGGGCCGTCAAACCCTCGATGCCACCGTCCATCCCGACCGACTGATCAGAGCCGTCAGGAACTGGCGCTTTCTTTGTTGCCAACGGACGAAAGGGCGCTTTTCTCGATGCGCAGTTTCGTGTTGTTGTCAACTTGAACCAGCACGGAGGTCTCATCGACCTGAGTAACCGTTCCG
>JAURNP010000087.1 GCA_030830105.1 Rhodothermales bacterium
CCTGGAGACTCGCGGACAGCCGCAGAACAAAATCGGCCGCGAATCGCTGCTCCGACACGTGGATGGCCTGATCTATGGGGAAGATCCACGGCAAGGGTATGTCGAAAACGGCACCTTCTATCATCCCGGCATGGCCTTTCGTTTCCCTGTGCCTGGAGGCTTCCAGGTCATCAACCAGCCTACGCAGGTTGTGATGGTGGCGCAGAGTCAGCAGGCCTTCGTCGTGATGCAGATCAACCAGGAGTATGCTCGGGCGCGAGACGCAGCCGCGGCCGTCGGATCTCAGGAGGGCGTACAGGTTGTAGAAAGTGGCATCGGGCAGTCTGGCGGCATTCCCATGCATTATGTGCTGGTTGATGGCACGAACAGCGAAGGTCAGCAGCTTCGTTTGCGCTATCAGTTCATGGACCATGCCGGGATGGTGTTCCAATTCACTGGCATGAGTCTCCAATCGGCGTGGGACACGTATGGCCCTGCTTTTGCAGCGAGCATGAGCGGTTTCCGTCAGGAGACCAATCCGGCAGTGCTCGGCCGGCAGCCGGATCGCGTGACCACCATGAGAGCAGAGGCAACCCAGCCGTTCAGTTCACTCTTGGGCGGAATCCCCATGCCTCAGGGGGTCGACGCTCTTTCTCTGGCCATCCTGAATCAGGTCGAGGTCGGTGAGCAGATTCGGCAAGGGCGCACATTGAAATACGTGCGATAAGAAGCCGGTGGCGCTCAAGCGGCCAGCGGATCTACTACAGGATTCTGCTGAGGCGGGTCAGATGGCGCCCTCTCCAGGAGGGATCAACGTCGCATCGCCGGCAACGCACATCTTCTTACCGAGGTAGACATAGGTCTTCATCTTGATGTGCCGATACTTCTCGATTTTCTCGGCCACTTTCACTTCGACCGATATCTCTGAACCGACGGGAACGGGGCGGAGAAAGCGCGCGGAGATATTCACCGCGACACATCCGGGTCCTGGGAAGTCCCGGCCCAAGGCCTTCGAAATGATGCCCAGCAGGAAGACGCCGTGGACGATGGGTTTTCCGAAGCGGGTCTGCGCTGCGGCTTCCTCATCGATATGGATAGGATTGTCGTCGCCTGTAACGTCGGCGAACGTCTGCACATCTTCGGCCGTGATCGTCCGGTAAATGATATTTGTCTGACCTACTTCGAGGGCATCGTAGGTATTCGGATTGCTGTTCATGCTCGACGAATAAGGGGCTTCTGGGTGAGTACTGGGGCTTCGGGCCTGCCGGCGATATCATGGGACTACCAAAGGTACGTCAAAAGAGGGATGAGACGGGCCTGTGGTGAAAATGAAAGGGTTGAGGTTGAGCCCTTCGAATTGGACCTTCCGGATTGATTGGTGGTTCGACCTCTGCCGATTCCGTTCCCCTTACGTAGATGTTCGTCGCATGATGCATCTGGTTTTTGAGCGACTTCGACCCGCGATTCGCGGCGTGGTCACCCATGCTGCCTGGGTTTTGCTTGCAGCCCTGCTTCTATCCTTCCTGGGTGTGCGGCAGGCGATGAATTTGCGCATTGATACGGACCTTGCCAATCTGATTCCGCCCGAGTATCCGAGTGTTCAAGCGCTGGAGCGTTTGCGTGAAACGGTAGGAGGGGAGAGCGAGGCTGCAATTGCCATTGAAAGTCCCTCATTCGATGCGAACCGTGCTTTTGCGGAGGCGCTGGTCCCTCGCATCCTCTCTTTGCAGACCAGCGACGGCAGCGAAGCCGTCTTTCAGCGCGTCGAATACCGGAAGGAGACCGACTTCCTGAAGCAGAATGCCCTCTACTTCGCTACGCCGGCGGAGCTGGACCTGCTGGAGACGTGGTTGGAGGACAAGATTGTCGAGGCGCGGCTTGATGCGAATCCCATGTTTTTCGATCTGGAAGACGATGAGGAAGCTGAGTCGGATTCGGTTGGGGAGGAGCTGGCTGCCATTTACAGCGAAATCGTTTCGAAAGAGTATCCGATTTCTGATGATAGCCTGACCATGGTACTCCGGTTCTTCCCGGCGGAAGCATCTTCCGATATCTCCTTTATCGAGCACGCTTATGCCGGAATCGACCGCGTGGTAGCGGAGACTGATCCCTCGCAATTTCATCCGCAGATGAAAGTGACGACCGCGGGCCGACTGTATCGGCAGATGTCAGAGATCGCTACGATCCAAAAGGACGTGCTCGACTCGTTCGGCTCCGGCGTAATGGCGGTACTGCTCTTTGTGGTCGCTTACTTCTTCTACAAGTCCTACACGGCAAGAGCTGGGTGGAGCTTCAGGCCGCGCGTGTTCCTTACCGAGCTTTTGCGAACGCCCATTCTGGCACTCGTCATCGGCTTGCCGCTGCTGATGAGCCTGTCTTGGACATTTGGTCTGGCAGATGTGGCCTACGGGCAACTCAACCTGATGACGTCAACGCTTGGGCTGGTCTTGTTCGGCCTGGGTATCGATTATGGGATCCACTTCTACGCGCGCTACTCCGAGGAGCGCGCCTCGGGAAAGTCGGTGATCGATGCAGCCGAAACCACATTTTCAAGTACCGGTCAGGCGATTACCATCGGTGCACTCACTACCGCGATGGCGCTCTTTGTCTTGGTGGTGGCCGACTTCCGCGGGTTCAGTCAGTTCGGTTTCATTGCCGGATTCGGGATCCTTTTTGCTCTTGTTGCCATGCTGTTTGTCATGCCCGCCTTGCTTTCGGTATTCGAGCGAATCGGGCTTCTGAATCTTTCTGGAGCAGCGGTGTCAGCGCATTCCGAGCGCCCCGAGCGCTCGACTGGTCGCGTGCGAGCCGCTGGGCCGATCCTGGGCATCAGTATTCTTGCCGTAATAGCCGCGCTCATCTTTTTGCCTCGTGTGGAATTTGAGTACCGTTTCGGAGAGCTCGAGCCTACCTATGAAGAATACGAGGCGCGGCGAGAGGTCGTCCGACAGGTGTTCAACAATCGTCGCAATCGCAATCCGGCCTACGTGGTCGTGGATTCTTCTGATGAAATTGCGCCGGTTACGGCGGCCCTGAACGCGCATATCGATGCGGACTCCCTCAGTCCGACCATCAACCGGGTTGAGTCCCTGCAAGACCGCTTCCCGATGAACGCGCAGGCCCAGACCGAGCGACTCGCACGGCTGGCGCACATCCGGGAATTGCTGGACGACAAGTATCTACGGGAGGATGATTCCGAAGATATGGCCAACCTTCGCATGGCAGCCGGCACGGAAAGGGTACTGGCCTTTGAAGAAGTCCCAGAGTTTCTGCGCAAGCAGTTCACGTCCAAGACGGGTGAACTCGGAAATTTCGTGATCATTTATCCGGAGCACGGACTTTCCGATGGCCGTCAGTCCATGGCCTTTTCGGATGACGTGGGTTACATCGAGACCGAGGATGGCTCGATCTACCATGCTGGCTCGACCTCGCTGGTCGCCGCCGACATGCTGAAGCTCATGCAGGGTGAGGCTCCCTGGATGATCCTGGCAACCCTCCTGATTGTAGTCGTGTTGATGTTCATCAACTTCTCTACTGTACGCTGGACGCTTCTTGCACTGCTTCCCCTCATGGTCGGCATCCTGTGGATGCTGCTTTTGGTGGAAATTTTTGGCGCGCGGCTCAACTTCTACAACTTGATTGTCTTGCCTGCGGTGCTGGGGATCGGCAATGATGCTGGCGTGCACCTGGTGCATCGATATATGGAGGAAGGCCGTGGCTCCATTCGCTCGGTACTGCGATCTACAGGTGAGCATGTGGCCATGGGATCACTGACCACCATGATCGGCTTTGCGGGACTGCTGCTCAGCTTCCATCCCGGACTCGAATCCATAGGTCAGCTGGCTGTGATGGGTATCGGAGGCACGTTGGCGGCTGCGCTATTCTTCCTTCCCGCGCTCTTGCAGTGGCTGGAAGAGCGCGACGCTAGGGCATCTGTACAATCGTGACGCCTTTGCGGCAGGGAACGAAGCGGGATGCGCCGTCCCTTGCGGCGGAAAGCCAGGACGCTACGCTGGCGGACTCGTCGTCCCGAACGGTATCGTCCAGCACGACGATGGCACCGGGTGCCAGACGCTCTCTCAGCAACTCAAATGCCGGAAGTCGGGCATTTTTGCAGGATTTACGCAGCGGTCCATCTACTACCAGCAGGTCGATCTGCTCCAGATCATCCATGACGCTCAGGTCATACCAGGGCTGAGCACCTCGGGGCGTATCACACGGGACCAAGGGAGCATCAAGCACGCTGGCCCAGGCGTGCAGTTCTTGGGCGGCAAGCTCTTTCCTCGTCTTGACGGCGTAGACGGGGTCGTGGTCAACGGACGTAATGCGGCCGCTGCCTTGATCCCTCAGGGTCATGGCCATGACTACCGTGCTCACACCACTTCCCAGTTCGAGGATCCGCTGGGGTTTGTAGACCTGAATGATCCCGATCAGTTGAGCGGCCAGGGCTGGCGAACTCGACCATCGCGTGAAGTAGGGAAGGGGTCGGCGCATGTCAAGCGCGGACTGGATGAACTGCAGGTCTTGAATGTCTTGCGACTGCTGGACGCGGCACTCTTCGCTGGCGCGCTGATAGTGTGCGATCATGAAGAAGGTGCCTGCGACGGTGAGCACCAGGAAAAGGGCCAGTGCAACCGTCCAGCTGATCAGGCTTCCCAGCCCAGACACCACCAAAAGAATGGTCATGAGCACCACGACACGCCGGGTGTCTTCATGCTTGAGGCGCAAGAGAGGCATGGGGGATGTGGGTTGCTTACTTCTGAATAGCGGTTATCTGACCAGCTGTTCCACGTACCGAAGGTAGTTGGATGCCACTGCATCCCACCCAAACGTGGAGGCGACATGATTGCGGGCGCGTGTTGAAAGCGCTCGCATATGATCCCGGTCCTGATCCAATTGGTTGATTCGGGAAAGGTACCCTTCCACGTCTCCGGTCTCAACAAAAAAGCCATTCTGTTCGTCGGTGATCACTTCCCGGATCCCTTCCAAGCGGGCCGCAACGGTGGGGAGACCGTTGATGGCAGCCTCAAGCATCACGATCCCGAATCCCTCCATATCGCCTTCTACCGGGATATTTGGCATGACGAACAGGTCCGAGCTTTGATAGATCTCGGTCAGTTCTGTGTCGCCCAAGCGTCCAAGAAGACGAACTCGGTGACCGAGGTCATGCGCGTCGATGGCGTTCTGTATGGCTTCGCCTTCCGGCCCGTCGCCACCCAACCAGTAGTGTACATGTTCGGGAAGACGTGGCATGACCTGATCGATGAACCAGGCGAAGCCTTTGCGCTTCACCTGACGGCCCACGGAGCAAAGCAGCAGGGCATCTTCCGGTAGCTCGGAGCGGAAGGGGTGCGGCGCGCGGGCCCCGGCGGGCCACTCAAACGGCTCGAACCGATCCAGTTTCACGCCATTGTGCACGACGCGAATCTTCTCCTTAGCCAGCCCGCGCGCCGCACAGGCCTCGCCCGTCGGCCCGCTCACGGGCATGACCATGCTCAGTGCCTCGAAGACGCGCGGTACGAATCCCTGATATGCGGCGACCGGCTTGGTCACATCCTGACCATGAACAATGGCCGCTGCACGCACACCATGTCGCTCCATGTGGGGCCGCAGCAGGACTGCCAGGCTGGCAGTGACCATGCTGGAAAAAAGCAGCACATCCACATTTCCTCGGCGGATCTCCTGGCGAAGCCGCCACCAGGTTCTGATCAGGAAAGGGCCTACCAGCCAGTGGATCCACTTCCAGCTGGCCTCGAGCTTGATGATGTCGTAGCTGAGTCCCGGATTCTCCTGCCGATCCACTTTTCGTTCTATGGCCGCGTGTAACTCCATGGCGACACGCTGCATACCTCCCACGTTGGCAAGTGGCCGATCGGGAGGAGAAAACGAATGGGTGACAAAAAGGAGACGCACGGATAGGTCGAATCTGTGAGGGCGCTCACGCGGCCGGAGCATTGAAAAGGGTGTCGTAGTACGCGTTGATACGTCCCAGGATCAGCCGCCACGAATACGTTTCGGCCTCGGCGCGAGCGGCCTTGCCCAGTTGGCGCCTCAGTGCCGCATCATGAACCAGATTCCGGATGACCTCTTTGAAGGCAGCTGTATCCTTGCCCGCGACGAGGTAACCTGTCTTTTCGTCCAAAACCAGGGATGAGCTGCCCGTGGCATTGGCACACACCGTCGGGACGCCCGAGGCCATGGCTTCGAGCGTTACGTTACCGAATGTCTCGGTCTCCGAGGGGAACAGGAAGATGTCCGAACTGGCGTATGCTCGGGACAAGTGGTCGCCTTCCTGATGGCCAAGGAAGACAGCCCTGGGTACAGCTTCTTCCAGCATGGCCCGGGCCGGTCCTTCACCCACGATGAGACATCGGACGGGCTCTCCCTCTTCTTGCAGATCGTGTACCACGTCGGCGAACACATCCAACCCCTTCTCGACCACAAGGCGCGAAACGAATGTTACCACGACCTCGTCGTCCTGGAATCCCATCTCGCGTCGCCAGGATTGTGAGCGCGCCTCTGGATTGAATAGAGAGATGTCCACCCCACGAGGCCATAATTCCACGCCTTCCGAAATGCCATGCTCGCCTAGGACGCCGGCCATGGAAGAGGTGGGAACGTAAAGGTGCTCGCATTTCCTGTAGAACCAGCGTAGGTATCCCCACATCAGGTTTTCCAATCGCCCCATATTGTAGTACTCCAGGTAGGAGCTGAAGTGGGTATGGTAGGAGGCTACTGCCGGGATGCCACGAATCCGGGCGTACATCAATGCCTCGAGTCCCAACAGGTCAGGGGTCGCGATGTGGATAATGGTGGGGTTGAAACGGTCGAGTTGCTCGATGGCGTCCGGACCCAGGCCCAAGGAAATACGGTACTCCGGCCTTCCGGTCATGGGAATAGACGGAACAGGCTCCAGTGATCCAGCGTGATCGATCGCTGGATTCTCCACGGTGGGAGCGAAAACCTGAACCGCTACCCCCTCATCTTCCAGAAAAGCCACCAGTCGATTCAAGGTCAGGGCCACCCCATCCACGACGTGGTTGTAGGCGCCCGTGAACAGGGCGATCCGTTTTTCGCGGTTCGCGTCAAGCATGGTTCGAGAGGTTGGTGTCGGAGCGCGCACTTTTCGAGCCGGAGAAAAGCGACAGTGGCAAGAAAAGACTGAATCCGAGGATTCGGTCGGCAGCGACACGGGTCAGTAACATCGAGGCGATGGCTGTTTCGACACCACCCAATAATTCGGATGGTAATTCCAGAATGAGCGCAATGGCCACCAGGTCACGGGTTACCAGGAATGGCAGTCGATTGGTGACAGTCCAGATGGCCAGCATCGTTCCCCAGACCACGAATGAAACGTCAGGCAATACGACCCACCACTGAGTGATCTGAAGGACATAGATGATCATGAACCGGCCGACATGGGCGCTATATAAACCTATTATGGTCTTTCCTGGCAGTTTGAAAATGGTATGCCGGAATTGATAGCCGGCGAGGGCAATCACCGCCACAATGAGCAAAGCGCCCAGAAAGAGCGTACGGTCCGTGTCCCCAAGTAGGAGATCAAGTGGCAACACATCGAAGAAAAGCAGGAATCCGAGCAGGAGCCCACTGGCAGTCAAACCACCCATGGACGACGTGATGCCCATGTCGATCATGATCCGCAGCATCCGGGTCCTGGCGATGTCAAGCTTTTCCTTGGCCCAGAACAGGAAGAAGACCTCTCCGGAATAGCCCATCAGGTCCATATTCAGGACCTTCTTCCGGATGAACACACTGAGCAGCGCACGTCGCCGGGCAGGCAAAACAAACCGGTAGACAATCGTCTCGAATACCGGCAGCAGGAAGTACATGGCTACGATGATCACGTAGAACCATGGCGTCCGGGGCATTTCCCGGAGCAGGTTGCCCCATCCAATGGAAGAGAGGGAATAGAGCAGGTAGCCGATTACCCCGGCGCCGATCACATAACGCAGCGCCATAATCAGGCGCTTGGCTAGCGGTGATTCCACCAGCTCTTCAACACGGGATCGGATGTTATGCAGTCTGCTCAACGAGAATTTGTAGTACCTTGCAGGGCGGTAAACTGCCGCCGAAACCCCGAAAGGTACGATTTGGCAAGCCAATGAGCGGTAAGACGCTTTCGAATAAGGCGCGAACGACCATGTGGAGCGTGATCTTTGTCTACGCGCTCACTGTGGCCGTAAACCTGGGCGAATTCTGGCCCTTCTCGATCTATCCCATGTTCTCGCAGGCTGGGAATCCATGGTCGCGATCGGTGGTCCGGGAGGTACCGCCCGGAGATACCCTGTCCTGGGATGCGACGCCGCTTTCCGAGATCCCCGGGCTTGCGTATGGCGTTCGTTCCGGTGGTGTGGATCCGATTGACCTGGCCAACTTTGTGTCCAAGACAAAGGCTTGGGATCAGGACCGTGTTGAAGCACTGCAATTGATGCTGCTGGCTGATCCTCCGAAGGATCCATTGCGATTGATGGTGTACCGCGTACAGGCGCGACTCACAGAATCGGATTCGGTGGCCATCACCGCTACGCCTTATGTGTTGGTCGGTACGGATCTGATGCCAGATGAGTCCCACCTCAACCCTGAATTGAGGTGAGCATGTACGCGAAACGCACTCCTTTCTTCGGCAATCTGTGGGAAAACCTGTTCGGCTTTGATCGACCAGATTCTCGCGGCCAGCGGATTTTCCGTCGGGTATTCGAGGCATTCATCGGAGCAGGCAGCATCTGGCTGGCGTGGTATTGGGGCAAATACACACTACGTATTTCAGATATCGTACTCGAGTTGGGCTTCGCCCGCTACATCGATATCTCGTTCATGCACGGCAATCAGCTGCCCATCTGGAATGCTTGGGCCATCACGGCGCTCATTGTGTTGGGCTTCCTGCGTATCGATCGTTGGGTGCCGTTTGGTCGCTGGGCTTACATGATTGCCACGCTGCTGCTCATGCTGCAGTATGCCGCCCGCTTCGTCCTGGGAGAGATTCCCCACAGCTCGAACCTGGTCGGCATGGGAATCATGGGGTTCGCCCTGGCCGAGCTCATCTTCCGGGACCGCAC
>JAURNP010000088.1 GCA_030830105.1 Rhodothermales bacterium
CAACCTGCCGGCAAGCTCAACGGCCATTTCGGGATTCACACGCTGACGGATCCATGTATCGCGTTCAAGCACCACACTCAGCTCCATTGACAGCCCCTTCCAGATGGCATCAGCCAATGTGTCGGCCTGCGCCGTCCGATAGCCGAAATTGTCCGACAGCATCACTTTATCGTCGAAAGAGAGTGGCACCTGCATCACATCGCCCCCGGCCGTGTCGGTAATCCAGAATGAGGTGTTGGATGTGCTGAGTCGTCCGAAAAGATCCGGGCGGGTAGTGCGCCCAGTCAACTGGAGATCTCCGCTGATGGTCGTGTGTAATTCATCGTTTCGAACCGCCCGGAATCGATTCAATTGCGCTTGCAGGTCGAAAGAGGAATTGGTCAAGGACGCAAAATCGATACTTCCGGTGATGTCCGCGGCACCGTCTCCCGAACGAAGACGTGCTTCATCTATAGCGATCGTGATGCCATCAAGCGTAGAACGGAGTTGATCCATCCGATACGTGACCCCCAATTCCGGCAGCCGAAATTGAGCGTTTTCCAAGTTCAGGAAGCCTGAAAGAAATGGGTCGTCAATCGAGCCGCGGACCTTAATATCCGCGGTCACTCTTCCGTCGATATCCGCCAGGACTTCGGAGTCTACAAACGGCTTGAACCAGCGGATGGAGCCCCCGTCGGATCGAATGGAGAGGTCCAGATCCGCAGAACGATCGGCACGCTCGTCTTCCTCGATTCCTAAACCAGCAAAGATTGGAATGAATCCGTGAATGGAAAGGTTGTCTATGTCGTCAACCAGTACGGTCCCGTCCATGAGAACACCCTGGGGGGTGGACTGCAGGTGGGCAACAATTCGGGCAAGCTCTGACCCACGGTCGGTCAAATCCATGGCAATCTGACTCGAAATCAGAGGTGCCTTCGGTCGCCCGGAAAGCAGAACGGTGGCATCGAACCGACCTTCAAGTTCAGGATAGCCGGTCATCTGTCCGATGGGATATACATCGAAGGCGCCCAACTCCACTTGCAATCCATATCCGGTAGAATCCAATCCTCCCGCTACCGCCAGAAACTGATCAGTCGACGCCAGGGCCAGACGGCTCAGCTGCCACCCATCATCGATGATGAGGTTTGAAGGCCGTTCCAGCTCAAAGGTGGTACCTCCCAGCATCAGGTCAATATCCCGCAGCGCAATCCAGGGTCGATCGGCGAACGGGTTGATCATAGCCTCGAAGGCGAGGCGATTTCCCATATCCACCATGGTAGCACCTTCTGCCGTGAAGATGTCCCCTCGCTGGCCAACTGTAAAGGAGGTAGTACGAACGCCCATTGTAGGAAGCGATATGTACCCCAGGTCGATATTTGCTGTCGTGGATGCTGGCAACCATTCCTCATCGAGAGTGAACCAACCGGAGGCCTCGAAGGAAGACAATTGCCAGGTATCTACCTCGAGACTCGAGACGGACACCAGCAGTTCTGCATCGAGTTGTCCAGCCGGGCCAAACACCTGCATATCTACCGTGCCACTCCTGGACGCCAGTCGATCGAGTCCGACAAGTCGCTCAAAGGCATTCAGGTCATCTGCGTACCAAGTGGCTCTCAGATCCGAGTATGCATCGGATCGGGTAGGGTCCATGTTAAGGCGTCCATTTACTTGGATGGTACCGACGTTCATCAGGGTGGACAGCTCGGTAACATCGAGTACGTTCCCATCCCATCCGGCCTTCAGGGAGAGGTCCTGAATTTCCAGCGCATCCAAGCGGCTGGGTTGACCCATCACCTCTACACTCCATTTAGCCCTACTGGGATCGAGCGACGATCCATACGCATCCCAGGTTAGATTTACGTCAGAATCGAGGTCCTGGCGACCCAGCAGAGACAGTAGATTCAAGTGGCGAACCGTACCAGATGATTCGAATGAAGGCGTTTCGCTAAATGGGCGCACCGTGGTCTGCCCGTCGAGTCGACCCTCGGCAAAAGTGATTTGTGCGCTGGCTGTCAGCACGGAATCTGAAAGCGAGCCCTCGATGCGAGCTTTCTCGACAGGCTCCCCTCGGATGGATGACGAATCCGAGACGACTTCGAACGAGGCTTGGGTTGGAACGCCCCGATCGATGGTGGCGCTCATGCGGGCTTGTCCATTCAGCGCTGTGCCATCGTCGATTGAGCCTGTAAATGCCGCCGGATCGAGATCGGTAAAAGTGAGTGCCCCGCTCGCCTCCACGGTCTCCTCCTGCCAGCTGCTCAGCAAGGCATCCACCTGGATAACGGAAGGGGCCTGCCAAGGCATACCATGCGGAGTACTGCGGCCGACAGCTTCGATGCTCAATTCATCGACAGATCCTAGAATGTGCAGCGCCGCATCACTCACGCGCTGCGTTCCCCAGCTTGACGAGGCGCTTTCCAGTCGTATGTCCACACGATCCACGACCGATCCGGAAATGTCTATTTCCAACGCTCCCTCACCATTCAGCACCGACGCGGGGAGACCCGAGTCGATCACGCTTCGAAGGTCCAGCGCTTGCCACAGCAGGGAACGGGAGGCAATGCGCGTGCTGGAGCCACGCGAAATGAGGTCCGCACCAAGTATCATCCGAGAGCTGTCAGCTGGCTGAAGATCCAGTGTTATCAAGCCGCGGCCTTGCTCCCATGTGGCGCGGGTGCTCGCCTTCGATAGATTCCACATGTCCCACTGCAAGGAATCAGACCGGACTTCCAACTCCCCACGACCCGTCCGCCAATCCGTGATTTTTGCAGAACCCGACAGCGAAGCCGAAATACGACTTGGTATGATCGATCCTGGATCATCGTCCATCATCGCTGCAATATCTACTCCTGTCATGCCCAACCGTACATCCTGCAGGTACATGTCTTGCAGCCAATAGATGCCCTGCGTGATCATACTTCCCGAGCCAATGCGCAGATCACCTGACCACGAAAGAAGGCCGGTTTCCAGCGTGGTAGAGAGTTGACCGCCAATGCCCTGCTGCGTCCCGATCCGCGAGGGCAGGACACCCACGTCAAGGCCAGCTGATGCCGTTTCTACACCTGAGCCTTTCCAAAAGCCGTCCAGGGCCAGCGACACATCCGAAGAAATGGTTTCGGAGGCGACCCAGGGTGCCACGTCGAATTCGTTGATCTGGCCCTCGATCGTGAAAGAAGGATTCTCGTCAAACCAGCGGCCACCCAGCTCAGACCTCATGGACATCCCCGCGATGCCACCCACCAGCTCGCCGATGGCGCTGCCGGCAACCAGTTCCGCGGTGATTCGGGTACTGTCAACTGGCTGGCCCACCACAACGATCGGATCCACTCTGGCCTTGACAGCGCCACTGAGCGAGTCTAGGGTGCTTCCCTGCACATCTATTGTCAGCGTAGCCGTCAAGGGCGAAACACCCAGTGAGTCCATCGTCAAATGATCCACATCAAAGCGCTCCAGCTGAAGAGAACCGGTCAATGCAGCTCCCCCTGCTCCTTGAGTCCACCGCATTGCGGCTTTGGCATCACCGCCGTCGCGGACGCGCATATCGAAATCCAGCTCCGTATCACCACCAGACTGAGTAACCACCAGATCGGCATCAAGACGCGCCCGCTCGTCGAGAGCGGGCGCAAATACAGCCAGATCAGCCAGCGCCAATGGACGCATATCAATTCGCAAAGAGCTTTCTGCGCCCGAGGGAAGCGGCTCACTTGGCTGGAAAGCAAACAGGGGAATTGCAGAGAGGTCCGCGTTTCCGCCTCCCTCGACATAACTGCGAGCTGAGCGGAGCGAGAGCGTGTCCAGTCGAATTACATCGTCGGCGTAGGCAGCTTTCAGCGCGATCCTGACTGTATCCATCCGCACCGGTGGCTGGAACGTGCTCCGCAAGACCAGGCTGCCAAGACGTGGATCTTCGGATGCGGGTAGGTCCAGTCCCGCCATAGACAGCTGCAGGTCGTGCACGGCGAGTAATGAATCGTGTGACGGGGAATAGAATCGCGCCGTTGCTGATACCTTTTCCAGATCGAGTGAGTCTACGGATACCGCCCAGGAGCTTTCCTCTTCGGAGGCAGGTAGCAGGGTGGCCCAGTCCCACTGGCCGTCCGGTGACTGCGCCGCCTCGACATGAAGGCCTTTCGCCACCACGCGTACCAACTCGGCCCGCGCTCGAAGCAGAGGCGCTAGACGGTAATCCACCTCAAGAACGTCCAGTTGCAGCATGTCCTCACCCTCGCGGCCATAGAGATGTACATCCCTGAAAATGGCACCGCGCAGGAGATTTCCTTCGAGCGAACCGATCGTGACCTGAGTATCGACCAAGGTGTCGCTCAACTGCGCCTCAAGGACATCCCGTACCTGATCCCTGCCAAACTGTGTATTCGTAGCACCGAGAATCACACCGAGAACCAGCAGTACGACCATCCAAAGCAAACGGACCCACCGTTGGCGACGACGCTGTTTTGCTGGAGCCTGGTGATTATCGGGCGATATTTGGGCCTGCTGAGTGGTCAAAACACCTGACCGATGCTCAGGTGAAGACTCCATCGTCGTCGCCAGGACTCTGGCGCGTCGGTACCGAACTGTTCGTATTCAGCTGCGCGACGCAGGTCCGCCTCATCCGGGTTGATCTTCCAGGCGAGATCGAGTGCCACCATTCCTACCGGAGTGGCATATCGCAGCCCTCCGCCTGTTCCAAACCGGAACGGTCCTTTGAAGAGCGATCCGTCTGAAAGCTGGCCAGCCCCGATGAAAAGCGCCGTGCCCCATGCCGGTCCGAGCCCGGGGAAGGGGAGTCTCAGCTCCAGGTCTGCCGACGCTTTAGCCAGGCCACCTACGGCTTCGTAAACAAACGAGGTATCTGTCTCAGTGACGGTGGCGCGGACCACTTTAGGGCCTGCCAACTGGGTGGTCCAGCCACGCAGATCGGCCGACCCCCCCAAATAGAATCGTTCCTGGTCAAACCGGTTCTCAATCCTCGGATCGTCCTGGTCGCGACTGTCCCCGCGAGGCCACAGCCGACCAAGCTGGGTTCGAAAAGCCAATCCGATTCGATCAGACAGGCGACGAGAAACCTTGATGGCAGTGGCCGAGCGCAGGTAATCGATATCAGAACCCAGGCGCGGCGAAGCAATCCCGATAAATGGTATGACCAGGATGGCATGTCGATATCGCAGGATCGAACCGGTGCGACCAAACAATCCCACCAAGAACAGCGAGCCACGATTAAAGGCGTCTTTGGAGAGCGCGAAAGATCCGGATTGTGAGTACTGAAAAGCTCGGCTCCAGTTGTACTGCAGCGTCAGCGTCCGACGAGGGAGGAATTCATAGGTTAGAGCCGCATCGAGCCCACCTTCTCGTTCGTTGATTCCGGCATACAGATCCGAGGCCGGCAACTCGGGGTCACGCTGCATCTGGGCAAATACCTGCCAGGAGAGCGAGAGGCGGCGGTATAAAAAGCGTGGCTGTCGGAGATTGATGGACGCACGATACAGGCGGGGTGTGACCCTGTCTGTAGTGTAGGTCCACAGTCCGGTCTGACCGACGACCCCCACTGTCCCAACACGTGTACCGCCTAAAAAATTGCGATGCGTCCAGTCCGCCTGAGCCGATACCCCTTCACGACGTCCATACCCTGTGCGATACGAAACCAGGCGAGGTCGCCCTTCCCGGACACGCATACGGACCGACACGGTCGAGTCGGCGGGTTGTTCGGGGACATCGACAAGTACTGTACGGAACAGGTTCTTATTGAACAGCTCTCGCTGGGCACCGGTGACCCGCCGCTGGGAGTACCGATCGCCCTTTTTCATGTTGAGCTCTCGAGCAATCAAATGACTGGCCACCTGCTCATTACCCTCCACCTGAATGCTGTCCAGAAAGGCCTCCGGCCCTTCATCGACCCAATAGGTGATATCGGCACGTCGGGCCCGTTCGTCGATGACTACGGAATCGGTTACTACCGCAAAAGGACGTCCCCGATTGTTGAGCCAGAGTATGAGTTGCTCCTGACTGCTACTGTGCGCGATGCGAGAGTAGCGCTCACCTTCCTGCAGGGTCAGAACGCCGCGTAAAGCCTTGCCCAGTTCGGTATCCTCGGCCACTGAGCGCCATCGTGTTGCCTGAAGGGAGATCGATGCTACCCGGATCGGCTTTTCTTCGTCAATGGTAAATCGAAGCCAAAAACGATTCTTGGCTGGGTCATAGCGAGAATCCGAATACCGGATTTGGGCTTGTGGGAAGCCATTCTCGGCATAAAATCGGCGTAGTCTTACCACATCCCGCTGCACTTCTTCGGGCACCAGCGTGATCTCATCTTCTGAAAGCAGAGGAAGCCATCGTCGCAACTTGTCGTCCAGGTCTGGACCGCGCGACGCAATCTGGGCCTGCAGCTGGGAAATGGGAAAAGACTGGGTCGAATCGAATCGGAATTCGACACTCCTGACAACGGTCTCCGCATTCACGGAAAATCGGGCTGCCTGAGCATGAGCCGTCTGGGCCATCCCCACAACAAGTACGATCGCAATCCAAGCGGGCAGCCAATGAATAAGGCGCCTCACAACCTGATCGATATGGCGGTCCGAGCGTGGAGGCATATCCCCTGGGCATTCAGCTCACGGCACCTTGCACCCGGCGCATCAGCAAGGCTGCCAGGACAAAGGACCCGCCTCCCGTGACCAACACCAGAATGGAGGATCCCTCGAACAAGTGTTCAAGAAGAGCGCCGTACACTGTGGAGGCCAGGATCTGCGGCAGAACGATGAAGAAGTTGAAGATGCCCATGTAGATGCCAAATTTGCTGGACGGCAACGCATCGGTCAGGATGGCATACGGCATTGCCAGGATACTGGCCCAGGCCATGCCCACTCCAACCATGGAAAGCAGAAGCCACATCGGATCGGTGATCACATAGATACTCGCTAATCCTATTCCCCCCGCCAGCAATCCGATAATATGGGTCAAGGAGCGTCCAAGACGCTTCGAGAGTGGCGCCAATGCGAAGGCGAACAGCGCTGCAACCGCATTGTAGGCTCCAAACAAGACTCCAACCCAGTCAGCACCGTCATTGTAAAGCTGTGTCGTCGGATCGGCCGCACCATATACATGACTCGTTACGGCAGGCGTCATATAGATAAACATGGAAAAGAGACCGAACCAGCTGAAGAACTGCACCCAAGCCAGCTTTTTCATGGTCTCCGGCATGTTGAACAGATCCGAGAAGACCTCGCTGAAACCATCTTCTCTACCGGCGCGAGTGCGGGCTGCTGCGATGTATAGCATGATCCCGAACGCTATTATGCCACCACCCAGGATCAGCATTTCTTTTTGGAGCACATCGACTGAGAGAACAAGGGCCGTCAGCACTGCTCCGACCACCAACCAGCCCGGGGCCATGCGGGTGAATCGTTCTGCGGGAACAGGAGGAGGTACCAACGCACCAAGTCCAGCCCGCTTTTCCTCTTCAGCAAACGCCTCCATCTCCTCGGGCGAATACTCCTTGACCCTGAATACCGTCCAGCCCACCGCAGCCAAGAAAACAATGCCCCCAATGTAGAAGGCATAGGTCACGGAAAGTGGTATTTCTCCCTGGGGAGCCGTGTTGGCAACACCACCCCAGTTGGCCAGCATCCACGGCAAGAGGGAGGCAACGACCGACCCCGTGCCGATGAAAAAACTCTGCATCGCAAAACCCTTGGTGCGCTGCTCACTGGGTAGCATGTCTCCAACAAAAGCACGGAACGGCTCCATCGAGACGTTGATGGACGCATCCAGAATCCACAAAAGACCGGCTGCCATCCAGAGCGCTGCAGAATTGGGCATGAACACCAGCGAGGCAGAGGCCAGGATGGCTCCATACAGGAAGAAAGGGCGCCGGCGACCCAGCTTACCCCAAGTTCGATCGGAGAAGTGACCAATAATGGGCTGCACAATGAGCCCGGTCACGGGCGCTGCAACCCACAGAATGGCCAGGCTACTCTCCTCGGCGCCGAGCGTTTGCAGAATGCGACTGAAATTTGCCAGCTGCAGCGCCCAGCCGAACTGAATACCTAGAAACCCGAAACTGATATTCCAGATTTGCCAGAAAGAGAGTCTTGGTTTGGAAGCCATGGCCGGTGGCCGGGTTTGGTTGACAGCGATGCGTGCGAGGCCGCCTCGGATTTGATGGACTGATTCGAAAGGAATATCGGCCCACCAACGCAATCTTCCTCTTCATTCCCCATATTTTCCACCGCTCGCCAGTAGGAACCCGTTCAATTCCCATTCCACACAGCGATGTCCATGATTCCGGCATCCATCCAGGCGCATCTGGACACCCCCTTCCCTGTGAGCCCGGACCAAATAGGTCTCTACCGGGATCAGGCGTGCATCATGCTGAAAGATGTGTTGAATGTAGAAACACTGGCCTTCTTCGAGCGCGAGATCACAGAACAGGTCTTGCGTCTCAACACCGAAAAGACCGCTCTGGAGAATCGCGATACGTATGGCAAGGCCTTTCTCCAGGTGACCAATCTTTGGACCCATTCGGATGTGGTCAAAACATTGGTCTTCAGCAGGCGGCTTGCCAGCGTG
>JAURNP010000089.1 GCA_030830105.1 Rhodothermales bacterium
ACGACTGGCTGTGACACTGGAGTCCAATTGCCTCAAAGATCCTGCAGCCGCGTTCCTGGGATTGGCGAACGGCTTCTGATCTCTGCTTCGCAAGGAATCATTCAACGCTTCGAAAGCCGATTTTGGGAAGTAGATCTCACCCCTGACCTCGACCTGCCGTGGTACATTCGTTCCGCTGAGCCGAAGAGGTACATTCCCAATCGTGCGCACGTTCTGCGTGATATTCTCGCCGACACGACCATCACCGCGGGTTGCAGCGCGGACAAGCAGTCCATCCTCATAGGTCAAGGCAACAGCTAAGCCGTCAATCTTCAACTCGGCCGTTAGAGCTACAGTAGGCCTGCCGTCTTCTATTTCCAGTCGCTTCAAACAGCGGTCATACCACGCTTTCAAATCGTCGGCATTGAAGGCGTTTCCCAGCGAAAGCATCGGCTCTGGATGAGCTACCTTTTCAAATCCGTCCAGCGGTGCACTTCCGACCCGGTGCGTCGGACTATCCAAGCGTCTGAGCACTGGATGCAACTCTTCAAGGGCACGTAGGCTGTTCAAGAGTCCGTCGTACTCGCCGTCCGTGATGATTGGCTCGTCTTGCCGGTAATATAACTGCCCGTGCTCGCTCAACACGTCCACCAAAGAGTCTATGCGCTCCTGTAGCCCTTCAAGCGTCACGGGGTCGGGGGCAGACTGCAGGTATCTGGTCCGTTCCAGCAGTGTCATTCGACTTCTGGCACGATGATTTCCTGAGGAGCTTCCCGCTCAGGCACAATGCCTTCCGCGACCAGGGAATCCAACCACGTTTGGACGCGGGAGCGCGAGATTTCAACCGGAGCCCCGTTTCCAAGCCACGCTCCTGGAACAAGAAACCCATCCACCAAAATCCGGGTGTGGTCAGCTTGGCGTTCGAGCAGGATACGATCAGTGATAACCACTCTGTGCGTATCCAACAACTCCACCCAATACGGCCGTCGGAAATCCCGGTCTGTGGTAATCCTGATAGGATCCAGCGGTTCAGAAAAGGCAACAATCTCTACTTCCAGCGAATCTGGGAGAACAACGGGATCGGGCTGAAATACCTCTTCTACCATGGTTGTGTCCAAGGCAGCACCATCCACAACGTCGTCGGAACGCAAATCCATCACCGTCGAGATAGAGAACCACAACAATGAAACGAATGCAATTCCCGCGATGACCATAAGGACCGTTCCACTCATATTGGGAAGTAGGACGGTCTTTCGGTCCGCAAGTCCGGCCCAAACACTCCCTGATGCCTTCTGCACGTCCTGAGTGTGGGGAACCGTGCGATGAGCACCCTCATGGACACCTCCTGAAGAATCCTCGCTTGCCTCGGAGGCGGAATCCTCACCGACGCCCTTTATTGATGAACCATCTAGTGGCTCGTGCGAAGCCATGATTTCAGGTGGGGTTTCCTCCCTTTCTGAAACTACGAGAAGCTTATCGCCGGCATCATCATCGCCGGTCACCTCTACGTCTTCCTCACCCTCTGGATGAGTCGTCTCCGAAGGGTCCGACTCTACGTCCACGGGTCGCACATCATCATCCGCGCCGTCTTCCAACGAGAGGCCCAGATAGTCCCGAGCCAGGGCACCGACGTAGTGACCGTCGAAAACTTCTTCAACCGCCGATACCATATCCGCCTTCTTGACACCGATCGCCTCTCCATATACCCCGAAAAGCGAGCGGAGATAGACACGATTGAATGCCGGATGGGCAACAAGTGCATTTTCTTCCAATTGCTCGACGACATCATCCGCCAAACGCGTGGCATCGAGAACCTCCTTGAGGTCAATACCATGCTTTCTGCGAATGGCACGTACGTCTGAGGCCAAGCGACGGCCTGCGGCGAGCTGTGAATCGGTTGCTGCCATACCGAGCGATAGATTCGTTCATCGGGCGGGCTGCAAAGGTACGTGATGAACCGGCACCGATCCACCAAAGCGAGCATGAACCGATACCATCCCATCAGAATCGATCAGGCCAGCACGGCTTTAGGATAGTCGAGGTGGTTGTATAGAAATGTTGCTTTATCCCCGTGCGGAGTCAGCAACATCTTTGCACGCTCTTGTCTGGATGTAGACAAGCTATTGAGCACCTCGTCGTGGGCAAGTCGGAACCATGGCGTAAACGCTTCTGGCGTGTCCGAGATGGCCCGCTTGACAGCGTCTTTCTCCATCCATCTCACTGATTGGACTTCCACAGGGTTTGCCTGCGGATCACTGAGCGCCCGAGCTACGAAGACATGATCGTATTCATGCTCAACCAGCCCCTCACCTACATCAGCGCGGTAACGCATGACAAATACTTCGCACAGCTCGGCGTCCATATTCAACTCTTCCTTCAATCGGCGCTTTGCAGCCTCGGAAGCGGACTCTCCAGGATAAGGATGGGAGCATACCGTATTTGACCAGAGACCGGGAGCGTGGTACTTGCTTACGGCCCGCTGCTGCAGCAATTCCCTCCCCTCATCATCAAACACAAACACCGAAATGGCACGATGTAGCGTCCCATCGAGATGCACATCCATTTTAGGAGCCGTTCCCAACGCGTTTCCCTGCTCATCAACACATTCAACAAGCTGGTTCAGGGGAGTATCCATGTCGTCTGTCTGGTTCTGAAGTGCACGTTGCAGTGAGCCTGCGAGGCATAATTGGGTTCATTCCTGCACAGTCGCAAGTTGGGCCGACGCTTTGGGTTTTTCGCCAACGCCATGGTCCTCCAGAATGCAGGACAAGGTCGCCTCTGCGGACAACATGACTCCCGGGACGCCAGCTCCAGGATGCGTCCCGGCTCCGACGATGTAAAGACCCTCAATATCTTCGGATCGATTGTGAGGACGGAACCATGCTGTCTGGGTCAACTTGGGCTCTAGAGCAAAAGCGTTACCATCCGTTGCGTTCAGCTGCGTGGTGAAGTCTTCCGGGGTAAACAGATGACACACCTCCATGGAATCGCGAAGGCCGTCCATCCCCCATGCTTCCAGGAAATCGAGCACCTTGTCTGCGTAATCCTGCTTTTCCTCCTCCCAATCCGTATCGGCTTTCAGGTTTGGTACCGGGATCAGCACATACATGGACTCACATCCCTCCGGCGCCATGGATGGCTCTGTAGCTGTTGGAACGTGCAAATACATACTGAAGTCGTCTGGCAGCCTTTTGTGGGCGAAGATCTCATCGATCAACCCCTTGTACCGCTCTGCCAGAATAAGCGTATGATGCGCCAGCTTGGGATACTTCTTCTTCGTCCCGATATACATCAGGAAGCAACTCATGGTTTGCTTCTGGCGATCGAGTTTTCGATTCGTCCACTTGCTTCGATGAACCGGATCAATGAGGCTCCGGTACGTTTGCGTGACGTCCCCATTGCTTACGATCGCATCAAACGGGAAGTGCGTACCGTCAATCTGAACACCCGTCGCTTTGCCTTTGGCAACCGTGATCTTATCCACTTCGGCCGACGTCGTGATTTCTCCGCCGAGATCTTCAAACAGCTTACCTAAGGCCTCTACAATGGCATACATCCCGCCTTCCGCAAACCAAACACCCTCCTTCTTTTCCAGATAGGGGATCATGGCGTAGATCGAGGGAGCCCGAAACGGATGGCCACCGATAAACAGCGGATGGAAGGAGAACATGAAATGGCTCCTGAAGTCCTCGAAGTAGGACTTTGCCATGTATGCTACCGGCTTCAGGGCATTCAATCGCATGGCGCGCGGAACGAATCGAGCCATTTTTCCCATCGTGTCGAAAGGCTCTTTTCCCAGACCATCGGTGATGACGGCATCATAGATACCCTTCATGTCTCGCATGAAATCGTCATACGCGGCCGCATCCTTTTCAGAAAACTTCGCCAGCTGAGCCTTCATTTTCTCGGCATCTCCGCTGTAATCCATACGGGAGCCGTCGTGGTAAAAAATGCGGTAATATGGGTCGAGTGGTACCAGCTTGATGAAATCCTCCATCTTCCGACCGGCCGATTCGAAAATAGACCGAATGATGGAAGGCGCAGTTACCAGACTGGGACCCATATCAAATGTGTACCCACGGTCCTTGAGCTGATAGGCCCTGCCGCCAATTTTCTCTCGCTTCTCGAAGATTCGGACCTGATGTCCCGCCGCCTGCAGACGAACGGCCAGGCTGAGCCCACCGAATCCCGAACCGATGATGGC
>JAURNP010000090.1 GCA_030830105.1 Rhodothermales bacterium
CGATGGCGATGAGGAGTCAGCAGGCGGTGAAACGCAGCCTGAAGCAACAGACTCCGAAGAGCAGGCAGCGCCGGAAGTTGGGGGAAGTCCTGAAGAAGCAGAGACGCCCGATGAGCCGGTTGCTGAAGAAGAGGCGTCTCCAGAGCCCGACATCATTGAAGAGCCTGCGGTATCAGTGGAGCCGATTGCGGCCGATGAGCCGGCAGCTGTGGATCCGGTCGCAGCAGAGGAGCCTTCTTCGGAAGAAGAGCCAGCAGCGACGGAAGAGCCTGTTGCGGTGGAAGAACCTGCTGCTGCAGAAGAGCCAGCCAAGGATGGCGGAACTGAGAAGCCCGCCAGTGACGAACCTGCAGCGGAAACGGAAGAGCCTGTAGAGGAGAAGGAGGTAGCAGAGGCGGAAGCTCCAGTAGAAGAAGCGGTTGCGGCGGATAAGGCCTCCGAGGCGGAAACAGAAACTGCTTCTGAAACAGAAGCCGCATCAGAAGAGTCGGCTGCTGAGACGACCGGCGAAACAGGGTCCGAAGCCGCCGAGGACGAAGATGTATTGGCGGCGGGTCGTTACAAGCTTACCGGAACCAAGGTGCTCGGCAAGATTGACTTGGGTAAGGTTGAAGATGCTGAACCAGGTTCGAAGCGTCGCAAGCGTAAAAGAAAGCGCATTGCGGGTACGGGTACGGGTACCACACCTGATAAAAAAGCTGACACAAGTACGCGTTCGAAAAAACGCAAGAAGGGACCGGCAGTCGACGAGAAGGACGTAGAAGCCACACTTCAGGAAACGCTTCGCGAATTGGAGGCTGGTGCTTCACGTGTGCGCCAGAAGCGTCGTCGTCAGCGTCGTGACAGCCGTGCGGCCGAACGAGAATTGCAGGACATGGAACGCGAAGAGCAATCTTCAACGCTACGCGTTACCGAGTTCATTTCGACTGGAGAGCTGGCAAACCTAATGGATGTTGCGGTCACGGATGTGATCTCAACGCTCTTCCAGGCCGGTATGATGGTGTCCATCAACCAGCGCCTGGACGCGGATACCATTACCATCGTTGCCGACGAGTTTGGCTTCGAGATTGAGTTTATTGCGGGCTTCAGCGAAACAGATGTCGTCATTGAAGAAGATGACGAGGCAGATCTGAAAGATCGTGCGCCTGTTGTAACTGTGATGGGTCACGTTGACCACGGAAAAACATCTCTTCTTGACTACATCCGAAGTGAAGATGTGGTAGCCGGTGAAGCGGGGGGAATCACCCAGCACATCGGTGCCTATCAAGTCAGTTTGAAGAGCGGCAAGATCATCACATTCCTGGATACACCTGGCCACGAGGCCTTCACCGCCATGCGTGCCCGAGGCGCCCAGGTCACGGATGTCGTAGTTCTGGTTGTGGCGGCCGATGATGCTGTGATGCCTCAGACGGTCGAAGCAATCAACCATGCCCAGGCCGCAGGCGTCCCAATTGTTGTTGCCATCAACAAGATGGACCGCCCGGAAGCGAATCCGGATCGAGTCATGCAGCAGCTGGCCGATCAGAACGTTCTGGTGGAGCAGTGGGGCGGGGAAGTCCAGTGTCAGAAAGTATCCGCCAAAACTGGTGACGGTGTCTCCGAGCTATTGGACAAGGTATTGCTCGAAGCTGAGATGAAAGATCTCAAAGCCAATCCCGATCGGAATGCGGTTGGGTCTGTAATTGAATCCCGTCTTGAAAAAGGACGTGGAAACGTGGCAACCATTCTGGTCCAGAAGGGAACGCTCAGCGTTGGTGACACCTTTCTCGTAGGTGTATGGTCTGGACGTGTGCGCGCCATGTTCGATGAACGTGATCGTCGTGTAGAAAAGGTAGGCCCTACCCAACCTGCACTGGTCATCGGATTGGACGGTTCTCCCGATGTGGGGGACCAGTTCATCGTTCTCGACTCGGAGAAAGAGACCAAAGATCTGGCGCAGCGTCGTCAGCAGATTCAACGCGAGCAGTCCTTGCGTCAGCGCAAGCACATTACCCTGGACGAAATCGGTCGCCGACTCGCACTCGGAGACTTCCAGGAGCTGAACCTGATTGTGAAAGGAGATGTGGCTGGTTCTGTAGAGGCCCTTTCCGATTCACTCATGAAATTGGGTACGGAAGAGGTAGTGGTCAACATTATCCATAAGGGTATCGGGGCCATCAATGAGAGTGATGTTGTGCTGGCTTCGGCCTCCGACGCCATTATCGTTGGTTTCCAGGTTCGTCCTGTCGTGGGCGCCAGAAAGATGGCGGAGCAGGAAGAAATCGACATACGCCTCTATTCGGTGATCTACCATGCAATCGAGGAGGTAAAAGACGCTCTCGAAGGTCTACTCTCTCCTGAGCGCAGCGAGAAAATCGTCGGCGTCGCCGAAGTGCGCGAGACCTTCAAGGTCCCGAAAATCGGTATGATTGCTGGTTGTTCAGTCCAGGAAGGCCGTATCAATCGCAACGACAAGGTGCACTTGATTCGTGACGGTGTGGTGATTTACGACGGCACTCTATCGTCGCTGAAACGCTTCAAGGACGATGTCCGTGAAGTCCAGAATGGCTACGAGTGTGGTATCGGCATCGAGAACTTCAACGATCTCAAAGTTGGGGACCAGATCGAATCCTACGAAATCGTTGAAACGAAACGGACGTTGGAAGGCTGAGTCTTCCAGGTCCCGATCCGGACATTGCCATGAGTATTCGCACCGAACGGGTCGCGAGCCTGTTTCAACGTGAGATTGCCCAGATTTTGGGAACGGAGTTTTCGGATCAGTTGCATCCGATGGTTACCGTTACCGGTGTTCGCGTGACGGCAGACTTGTCCATCGCCTATGTAGACGTTTCGGTCATGGGCGATTCGCAAGGCCAGAAGCAAGCCGTACTTTCAAAACTGAAGGATCTTACCCCGCGTGTTCGTAAGTCCTTGGGTCGTGCCATCCGTCATCAGGTGAAGAGTATTCCGGAGATCCGGTTTTTCCTTGACGAGACGCTTGAGCATGCTTCCCGCATGGATGAGCTATTTGGAAAGATTCGGCAAGAGCGATCCCATCGAGGATCAGATACGCACCCGGAAACTGAGACGGACGGATAGATGGCACGTGTCCCGGATCCTGCTACGGTACCGGTATGCACACATGGCAATCTGCCTGAAGAGTGGGATCCGCTCATTCTTCCGATCGATAAGCCTGGTGACTGGACGTCATTTGACGTTATCAGAAAGCTCAGAGGCCTTTCGCCCATCCGGAAAATGGGTCACGCCGGTACGTTGGATCCGATGGCTACGGGACTCTTGATTGTACTGAGTGGTAGGGCTACCAAACTGATGAATCACTTCCTGGAGCAGGACAAGGAATACGTTGCAACCATCCGACTGGGACAGTCGACGGCTTCCTATGATGCCGAGACGGAAGTAGATGTGGAACGGGATGCGTCAGGTGTGACAGATTCCATGATTGAGGAAGCCTTGCCAGCATTCACCGGTGCCATCACACAGATCACCCCGGCCTATTCGGCCGTTAAAGTGGAAGGAGAGCGTCTATACAAGAAGGCGCGGCGCGGGGAACGCGTGAAGTTACCCTACCGCCATGTGACGGTAAGTGCTTTCGAAGTAACAGGACGTCGCGAGAACGATGTAGACGTCCGTATTACCTGTTCCAGTGGGACGTATATCCGGAGTTTGGCCCACGAATTAGGCGAAGCACTGAATGTTGGTGGTCATCTGGTTCGTCTGCGACGTACACGTATTGGCAGCCTCACCGCTACCGATGCTTGGCCTCTCAAGTCGCTCATAGAGTCGTTACCCGCACCCAAATCGCATCGTACTTCATGATTCGCTGGATTCATGGTCTTGATCAGGATGCACTTCCTCAAACCGGGTGTGTGGTCTCCATCGGCAGCTTTGATGGGGTACATGCAGGTCACGAGGCGGTGACCAGAACCATGTCAAAGGCGGGAAAGGAGAGCGGGTGTGCATTGCTGGTTGCATCATTCGAGCCACATCCCAAGACAGTTCTGGCAAATGTACCGGAACAGCGATTGACAAGCCTCGACGAACGGGCCCGACTACTTTCCGGTCTTGGAGTGGACGCTTTTGTTACGCTCCAGTTCGACAGGAAAATGGCCTCGATGACACCTGAGGTTTTTGTGGAAGAGGTGCTGGTCAAAAGGTTGAAGGCCAGCGTAGTAGTTGTTGGACATGATCACAGATTCGGTAAGAATCGTCTAGGTGACGTTACGCTGTTGAAGGCGCTCGGAGCGGAATTGGGTTTCGAGGTGCTTGAGGTTGAAGCGTTTGAAAAAGGAGCGGCGCCCATTTCGTCCAGTCGTATTCGCCAGCTGGTTGAAAATGGCCTTGTTGAGGAGGCATGTGCCATGTTGGGTCGTTACTACGATATGAGAGGAGTAGTTATCAGGGGAGCGGGGCGAGGACGCCAGATTGGCGTGCCTACTGCAAATCTGGATCCCGTCGATCCGCTCAGACTGGTGCCAGCAATCGGCGTCTACGCAGTCAAGACCTGGATTCCAGGAGAGAATAGATGGCTACCCGGAATGATGAATATTGGCAGGCGCCCCACGTTTGAAGGGGAGGGACGGCACCTGGAGGTCAACATCATCGATTGGTCAGGTGACCTGTATGGCGATGAAGTTCGTGTTGAATTTGTCCAACGCATCCGGGATGAAGTGAAATTCGATGGTATCGATGCACTTCTTAGGCAACTAAAACTGGATAAGGACCGTTGTAGCGCCCTGATGCAAGGAGTAACTTGACAACTTGGGCATGAAACGCAGACCGCGTGTATTGCCTGCGGGAGAATAACTCCCGGCAATTATCATAGAACTGGTTATCCGAGACGGTTTCGCCGTCCGGTATACGGGTTCTTCTTTAGCATGGTATTAATCTAAAGAGGTTCTCACGTGATCACGAAAGAACGCAAAGCTGAACTTATCGAGCAGTACGGGAAGACCGGCTCGGACACAGGAACTCCTGAAGTCCAGATCGCCATCTTCTCCTCTCGTATCTCTGAATTGACCGACCACCTTAAGACGCATCCAAAGGATCACTCCACGCGTCGTGGTCTTCTCAAGCTGGTCGGTAAGCGCCGCCGGCTTCTCAACTACCTGATGAGCACCGACATTGCGCGGTATCGCTCCATCATCGCGGAGCTAGGAATCCGTAAATAAGCAAGACTTTGTTCAGCGGAACGCCCCACGGGCGTTCCGCTGTGCATTTGGGCCCCGTCGGACGACCCTTTTCCAGTTCGGTCGGAGCCAGGGTAGACAGGAGGCACGCTGCCTCATCTGCGCCCATTGATTGAGTAGGAAAGGAAGAAAAACATCGTATTGAACATGTCTAAAGCAATCATCCAGGAGATCGAGATTGGTCCTGGAAAAGTCGTATCCCTCGAGACGGGCCGTTTGGCTAAACAAGCCAATGGCGCCGTAGTAGCTCGCATGGGAGACACCATGATCCTGTGTACAGCCGTTCTGGCAACGGAAGCACGTGAAGGACAAAGTTTTTTCCCTCTCACGGTCGACTATCGTGAGAAATTCTCCGCCGGTGGCAAGATCCCGGGTGGATTCATCAAGCGCGAAGGTCGATCGACCGACAAGGAGACTCTCTCCTCGCGTCTGATCGACCGCTCTCTTCGCCCTCTCTTCGTCGACAACTTCTTCAACGAAGTACAGATCATTTGCAGTGTCATTTCTGCAGATGGCGAGAACGATGGCGATGTCGTAGCCGGCGTTGGCGCCTCCGCTGCATTGGCACTTGCCGGAGCGCCTTTCGATGGACCGATCGCGCAGGCGCGCGTAGGCCGGGTAGATGGTGAGTTTGTCATCAATCCGAGCATCGAAGAGCTTGAATCGTCCGACATTAACCTGATCGTCGCCGGTAAGGCAGACGCCATCGTGATGGTGGAAGGGGAGATGGACGAAGTGTCTGAAGAAGAAATGCTGGCAGCACTCGATTTCGGGCACGAAGCCATCAAGAAGCTGGTACAGGGCCAAACGGACCTCGTAGCCGCTGCAGGTGGTGCCAAAACGTTTGAGTACCAAACGGTAGGTCTGCCTGAAGGTGTTGTAGAAGCCGTACGCGAGTTCGCTGCGGATACCCTTGAGAAGCATATCCTCAAGCCGTATTCGAAAGAGACATTTTATGGCGGTATCTCCGACATCAAAAAGGATGTTGTAGCCCATTTCCTGGGTGAAGGCGAAGATGCCAAGGACGAGACCGAACAGGGTTGGGGTAAAGGCGACATCAAGGCGGCAGTCGGCAAAGTTGAGTCGGATGTGATGCGTGAGCTGATCAGCGTGATGGTCGTCGTATTGACGGTCGTGGTTTGACAGATGTCCGCGATATCTGGACGGAAGTGGGCTACATGCCTCGCGTTCACGGTTCCGCTGTATTCACCCGTGGTGAAACGCAGGTAATGGCCAGTGTTACGCTGGGAACGGGCAAGGACGTCCAGCCGGTCGATCAGGTATTCGACACGGCAGACAAACCGTTCTTCCTCCATTACAGCTTCCCGCCATTCAGCGTCGGCGAGGCACGCTTCCTGCGTGGCCCAGGTCGTCGCGAGATCGGACACGGTATGCTGGCCGAGCGTGCTCTTCAGGGTATGATTCCCAGCCAAGACGAATTCCCGTACACGATTCGCATCAACGCCGATGTGCTCGAGTCCAACGGTTCCTCTTCGATGGGAAGTGTCTGCTCAGGCTCCATGGCACTTATGGATGCTGGTGTGCCGATCAAGAAAGCCGTTTCCGGAATCGCGATGGGTCTCGTGAGCGATGGCGAACGTACAGCCATCCTGACGGACATCCTCGGTACGGAAGACCACCTGGGAGACATGGATTTCAAACTGACGGGAACGCGTGATGGTATCACGGCCTGTCAGATGGATATCAAGATCGCCGGTCTTAGCCATGACCTCATGTCGCAAGCACTGCACCAGGCCAAAGATGCCCGTATCCATATCCTCGAGGAAATGGAGAAGACGATCACGGAAGCTCGTCTCGATCTGTCAGCCTACGCACCGCGCTTGACGCAGATCACGATCGACCAGAGCTTCATCGGCGCTGTTATCGGCCCTGGTGGCAAGGTCATCCAGGGAATTCAGCGCGAAACGAACACCAACATCGAGATCCGCGAGGAAGAAGGTGTCGGTATCGTCGTTATTGCTGCCACGAATGGCGACGATGCCATGGCCGCTCTTGAAATCATCAAGGGTATTGTGACCGTTCCGGAAGAGGGAACGGATTACGAAGGCACGGTTCGCAAGGTGCTCGAAAACATGGGTGCCGTGGTGGAAATCCTGCCTGGCAAGGAAGGTCTACTTCACGTATCTGAGCTGGACTACGGA
>JAURNP010000091.1 GCA_030830105.1 Rhodothermales bacterium
CTTCAACGAATTCAGCGGCACGATTGTACAGGGAGAAAATGGCGATCTCGCCGGTGGCAGCTTCTCCGCTACGATTCAGAGAACTTCCCGACCCTGACATTTTCCAGCATTGGTGTAGAGCGCATTGGGGAAGGTCAGCTGAAAGTTACCGGTGACATTCTCTTCCGCGACATAACCAAGACGATCACGCTCGACGTGACCGAATCCGGTACGGGAGTAGACCCATGGGGGAATATGCGTATCGGAATCCAGGCCGAGGGAACGATCAACCGCAAGGAATTCGGGTTGATGTGGAATCAGGCATTGGAAGCAGGTGGGGTTCTCGTCGGTGACGAGGTTACGCTAACCATCGAAGCCCAGGCGGTATCGCAGAAGTAAGTACGTCACGGGATGACGCCTCCACCAGGCGATGTCTCGACGTGTTGAGAGAGAGAAAAGGACTGAATGCCTGTGATGAGCAGAGCGACGCCGGGCCGCCCACAGGGCGGCCCGGCGTAGTTATATCCAGCCTACATCTTGTCGGATTCAATTCCTACGATGTGGGCGACAGAAGAGTGTCCTTTTTCCTCCATGAGCTTGACCAGCCCTTCCTTGATGGAGCGGATCAGTCCAGGTCCTTCATAAACTAGACCCGTATAGACCTGGATCAGCGAGGCGCCGGCCTTCATGCGCTCGTAGGCGTGCTCGGCTGAGGAAATACCGCCGACTCCTATGATCGGCACCTTGCCGTTTGTTTTCCGATACAGATAGCGAACCAATCCCGTGGCGCGTTCACGCAACGGCTGGCCACTGAGCCCACCTCTTCCGATCTGATCAAGGCGATCGGCCGGCGTGATCACGCCTTCCCGATCAGAGGCCGTATTTGTGGCAATGAAGCCGTTCACTTTGTGAGCGAGTGATACGAGCAGAATCTCATCAAAAAAACTGTCCAGTACGAAGTTGGCCGTGTGTGGAGGTGAGATCTTGACCAACACCGGGACACGACGGGTCATTTCCTGCCGTTCCCGCATGATCGCTGTAAGCAACTGGTCCAGGGAATTCGGGTCTTCGAACGTCTTGCCTTCTTCCGTATTCGGGCAGGAGACGTTCAAAGCCACATAGTCGGCGTAGGGAGCCAGCAAGCGGAAGCTCTGGCAGAAGTCGTCGATCGCGGCATCGCCCATGATATCCGGGCTGTGCGTTTTTGCGATGTTGACGCCCACAGGGAAAGCTATCTGCCCGGCATGTTGCCGAAGACGCGGCTGCACGGACGCTGCGCCGACATTGTTGAGTCCCATCCGGTTGATAAGAGCCTCGTCTTCCGGCAACCGGAACGCACGGGGCTTCTTGTTGCCCTTACTCTTGCGTGCACTCACGCTACCGACTTCCACGAATCCGCACCCTGCTTTGCGGAAGAAGGGAATCATGCGGGCGTTCTTGTCAAACCCGGCCGCGAGTCCCACCGGATTGGCGAAAGTCTTGCCGAAGATCTCCTGATGCAGACTTGGATGCGCATACTGATACATCGCATCCAACACAAAAGGAGTCCATTGCTGGGCAAATCGTGCCGAAAAGGAGGCCACGTTATGAGCGGCTTCGGGGCCCAGCGCAAAGAGAGCGGATCGGAATCGGGAATACATGCGTTCTGAGATCGTCCGAAAAACCTGGTCAACCGTGCCAGGCACACGTCAAGATACGCAAGCCGCTGCCGCGAAGCGGAGCCCTCGCACTTCATTTGAACTCCTGTCACCATGGAACTGACTCTCTACCAGGTCGATGCCTTCACCTCCACCCCGTTTTCTGGAAATCCTGCGGCCGTCTGCGTGGTGGAGCAGGCTTTGACCGATGATTTGATGCAGGCCATTGCCAATGAGATGAACCTCTCCGAGACAGCGTTTGTCAGGAAGCTGGAGGATGGCTCTTGGCATCTGCGCTGGTTTACCCCGGTGGCCGAAGTGGACTTGTGCGGTCACGCTACGCTCGCAACGTCCCACGTTCTTTTCGAGAAGGGATTCATATCGGTTGATGTCCCCGTTCAGTTCGACACCCTGAGTGGTACGTTGACTGTGACACGCGAACCGTCCGGACTGCTTGTCATGGATTTTCCGGCCGAGCCGGCTACGAAGGATTTTTCGAACGAACTGATCGATAAAGCGCTCAACATGGACTGTCTGAAGCATGCAGCCAACCGGATGGATGCCTTGGCAGAGGTGGCCAACGAGGAAACACTACGTGGCATTCAGCCCGATATGAGCGCTATCGCTGCGTTGGACGTACGCGGCCTCATCGTAACGGCGCCGGCCGATGATCCGGAGCTCGATTTCGTTTCGCGCTTCTTTGCACCGCAATGTGGCGTGCCCGAAGATCCAGTGACAGGATCCGCCCATTGCTGCCTGGCTCCGTGGTGGGGTGAACGCCTGGGCAAGACACGCATGAAGGCCCGACAGGTGTCCGCCCGCGGAGGCGAAGTGGATGTGGAGCTGGCCGGGGAGCGCGTGCTACTGCGCGGTCGTGCAGTGACGGTGATGACGGCCCAGATGGACGTCTGATTTCGATCTCAGGAATGATCTGAAAGGGGGCGTGCGGGGCGGGCGGCGCCCACCGCCCGCCCCGCACGGATCACCTCGTTAGAGGGACCCTTAAAAGTCGATTCCCCGGGGTCTATGTATTACCAGCCCGGAATGATCTGGAAGCCGAAGTGCGCACCCTTGATGGGCCGCTGGAATGGCTTGGCGTAGAAAATTTCCAACACCGTGTAGCCGAACAGGTTCACACGCGTGGAAACACCCGTCGAGAAGACCGGAATACGCTCGGCACTCTGGCTGCTCTTGAACCAGTCCTTTACGGCACCGATTTCCGGAGCATCGTCAGCGTTCCAGGCTACGCCACCATCCGCGAAGAACGTGATTTCAGTGGGCAGGTACGGGAAATTGAGGAGTCCAAATGACTCAGTACCAAGCAGGGGAATGCGCAGCTCAACCGAGGCTGTAGCCATCCTCGTTCCCAGCAGGCGGTCTTGCTCGGCACAGATACCTTGGGTCGTAGGAGTGCATTCGTCCAGATTGTCGAACGAGGAGAACGAATACCCTCGTACGAAGCCGATACTGTTGGCGTAGCCGAGATATTCCCTTGTAAAGAGCGAATTAGTCGTTTCGTCAGCTCCGTAATTACCTACATGCAGCCCGCGAACGGCTAGTGTGACCGGACTGAACTGTAAGTATTTACGCCAGTCTGCCTGAACACGGACGAACCGCTCGGTGCCGATGAATGGCGCCACCTCGAATCGGGAGCGGCCTCCTCGGACCGGGGAGGTAAACCCGAAAAACGAGTAATCGGATACGTAGGCCAGCCCGGTCGTTGCAAAGTATTGCGCACTTGGTTCGCTCTCGTTCAGCTGCTCGCGATTACGCGTGACGAACCCGGTCAGCGGATCAAAACGGAAGGTATCCAGCTCATAGTCGAATCCGTACCGCGTGAAACCTCCGGAAGCTTCGAGGCGCTTGGTTGTCGTGAACGGATAGGCGGCCAGACCCTCGATCTGATCGATGTATATGCGCTGGCGCAGATTCAAAATGCTTTGGCCATCGTCTCCGATAAAGGAAGAGCCGAACAGGATCGGTACGTGTCCGCCGACCAGACCCCAGTTGAACCGGTTCTCGCGATTCAGGTACGCGACCTGGGCACCAATGTCTTTGAACGTGCCGTTTGCTTGGGCAATGACCGTAAGGTTCTGGTTACCCAGCATGTCAGAGAAGTAGAACCCAACGCCACCCGATACGCCGGCTCCGTAAAGGCCACCGGCCTGAACGCCTATGGTTGGCGGGGCCACATAGTCCAGAATGAGGCGGGGATTGTAGGTTTCTGCCGAGTAATCCTCGTCCGGGGGAAGTCCGGTCAAAGGATCCTCCATGTAGTTGGCGACAAGCCCTTCATTGAGCGCAGACGCAGGGGGCAGTATGGCAGCAATCGGGTTCGCTTCCAGGGAATTGAAGTCCACCTTTTCACCTGCGAGTTGATCGCTTTCCTGCGCATATACCGTGTATGCCCCGTCGGAGAAGACAGAGAACATCATACGACCATTCTGGGCGGCCACGGACATGGCTGGGCTCATGGCTGTGATGCCGGAGACGCCCGTCTTGAGGTGTGTCAGACGGTATACGTCTTGGGTCGGTAAATCGACGCGATAGACATCCTTGAATCCGTCATGGCTCGAAATAAAGTACAGTTGGTTGCCGTCGGGGGAGAATTGCGGATTGTGGTGCATACCGTCGAATGGACGATACACTTCAATTTCCAGCGTTTCGGTATCGATGACAGCCAAACGAGGTTCACCGTACTCGAGCGTGCGGAAATTCGAACCCGCCTCACCTCGGTCTGTCGTGAACGCCAACTGGCGACCATCCGGATGCCATGCAGGCTGCAAGTCGGCAAATCGATCATTGGTCAGCTGCTTGACCGCACCTGTTTCCGTGTTCAGGATGTACAGGTCGGAAATCCCTCCGTCCATACCGGAAAAGGCAAGCTCGTCACCGCTCGGAGACCAGGCCAGGTTTGTGATGGCGGAAACCCCATCGACCTTGAATCGCTGAACGACATCGCCTTTGGTCCAGTCTAGAATGGAGATCTCGTTGTCTCCCTCGACGAAGGTGATGAATGCAAATTCGCGACCGTCCGGAGACCACGATCCCGCCGAGGAGATGAATCGGATGGCGTCAAAGTGCGCATCTCGGTTACCTCCTTTCAGACGGCGGATGACCTTACCCGTGTTGGCGTCTGCGATAAACAGGTTGATTTCGAACAGGTCTTTTTCGGACAGGTAAGCGACGTACTGGCCGTCGGGGCTGACCACCGGTGCGATGTTCAAACTGCCCGAGTCGATATCGCTCGCAAGTACTTTACGACCGGCTTGCTCCGTGCTGTCACGATCGACCGTCAACGGCAGGTAGGTATCCTTGACGGTTGTGATCCATTCCGTCGACAGGGAATCGGCCGTAATGCCAAGCGTGTAGACGAATGCTGAGTCCACGCCCACGCGGCCCGAAAGCTTGAACAGATTTGCCACCGCTACATCGCCATACTTGCCGCCGATATAGGCCAGGTAAGCCTGACCGTAGCGGTAGGGGAAGTAGCTCATGTCCCGTGTGATCTGCGTGATCGTGGGAAGATCGTCGCGAAGGGCGGCATCGCGCATCCACATCGCGGTGTGGGCATCGACACGGCCGACTGAAAAGTATTCCGCCATACCCTCCGTCATCCAAAGCGGCACGAGCTGGAAAGCAAATCGGATTGAGTCAGTGCGGGAGAGCGCAATATCGTACTGGAACGAGTGAACCAACTCATGGCCCAATACGTGGTCCGTTTCGCTGTAAATGCCCGTAAGTGGCATGATGACACGTTCCTTGAGACTTTCGGTCACCCCCCCGGTGCCTTCTCCGAGCGTCCCGGTGATCGCGTTGGTCTGGTGGAAGTCCGCATCATTGGCGTAGAAGATGATGGGTTTGCGCTCATAGAATTCCCGCAGAAACGTGCGGCTATGGCGCTGATACCAACGCTCGGCCATTCGAGAGGCATCCTGCACTGCCAGGCGCTCCTCGGGATACAGATAGAATTCGAAGTGCTCCGTCTTGAAAGACTCGAAGTCGAAGTCGTCGTACTGGACTTTGTTACGCCCGAAATACTGAGCGCTCGCAACTACCGGGAGAAAACTCGCGATCAACAGGGCCAGAAGAAGCGTCCGGGACCATCGGGTAGTAAGCCCGCGGCGTGGGCCAGCGTGCGTACGATGGTGCGTGTTGAATACAATCATATCACAAGTGTGTAATGAACTTCCGGACGGGCGGATGAAACAACCCGGAAGAAGTCTGCGATCTACGACTTTCGGGGCAACAGGGCGGACCTTAGTAGGACGGGGGAGGTGTTCAGTTACGAACGTCCGGGATTCTGCCTGGTTGCGGGACCGAAAGAAACGTCTGCGAGTGTACGGTCGCATTTTCTGAGCCTGAAAAACCGCATTTCTACGCCAATGGTGACCGCTTCTCACTGATCCGGAAGAATGCATGGGTGAACGGAACCCATGGGTCTGCCCGATGATTTGAAGGAGGTCCAGTTGACGCGTTCCTTGGACACCTCCTTGATCCACCCTGTAGCCTTTTCAGATCATCATGGAAGAAGGCCGGTCCCGGCTCCGGATTTTTATAGCGTTGGTTGCCATAATCATGGGCATCCTGACGCTCCGGGTCGGGAAACTGCAGATTGTAGAACGGTCCAACCACACCGGCCAGTCGGTAAACAATGCCGTCCGTGAATGGCGTGTACAGCCACCTCGGGGCCGTTTCTACGACCGAAATGGCGTCCTTCTGGTAGACAACGCGCCGCGATTTACCCTCTTCGTGACTCCGCGCTATTTCGATGAGGAGACCATCCCCCTGATATCCCGTCTGTTGGAGCGGCCGGACTCGGTCATTTCCAATCGATACCAGGCCGCCGCCAAGAATCCGTTCCGGCGTGCTCCCATCCAGACGGATATTTCCTTCGAGGAACTGAGTCGTGTGCTGGAGTATCGTCACAATCTGCCCGGCATCGATTACGAAATCACCCAGAAGCGACAGTACCTGACAGATGCCCGCATGACCCATGCCATGGGCTATGTCCGTGAGATTTCTGAAAGCATCCTCGAGAAGCACCGTGAAGAGGGCTATATCTGGGGCGATCCTTTCGGTCAGGGAGGACTGGAGCGTCAGTACGAAGCAGCCGTTCGAGGCGTGCCCGGCTCTGACTTCAAGATGATCAATATCAAAGGGCAGGTGGTTGCCGAATACCTGGATGGTAAGGAGGATCGCCCGGCCAAAAATGGCCTGGACCTGAACCTTACCATTGATGCAGATCTGCAGGCCTTTGCCGAGAGCCTTTTTGTGGGCAAGCGTGGTGGGGTAGTCGCACTCGACCCTCGCAACGGCGAGATCTTGGCTTTGCATTCAGCCCCGGACTACGACCTCGATCTGTTCACACAACGATTGGACCCTCAGGTGTGGGACAGCATCACGACGCACGTGGACAAACCGATGTTCAACCGCGTGACGCAGAGCAAATTCATGCCTGGGTCAACGTTCAAGCCACTGGTTGCTCTGCTTGCTCTGGGCTTGGGGGAGATTGATCATAACGATGAGATCTATTGCCCAGGCTACCATCCGCTCGGAGGCGGTCGCATCTACAAGTGCCTCGATGAGCACGGCTCGATCAATGTGGTCGAGGCCATTAGGTATTCCTGCAATACCTTCTTCTTTGAAATGATGCGACGCATTGACGTCAATTCGCTCAACCGTCTGGCCACGACGCTCGGATTCGGCGAGCGACCGTACTTGGATATTGCAGCGGGAGAGGTGGAACGCGGGAATGTGCCGGATTCCGCCTGGTACAATGAGCAGTATCCGGGCATTGGTGGCTGGACGCAAGGTTACATCATGAACCTCGGGGTAGGTCAGGGGGAGATGGAGGTCACCACGCTTCAGCTCGCCCGCTACATGGCGGCCATCGCGAATGGCGGAACCCTGGTGACTCCACACTTTGTGCGCAGCATGGTGGATCCGGAAACGGGTGTGGAAATGACCCCGGACTATCCTGAACCCGTCTCGCTTGACCTGAATGAAACCTATCTGAAACTCCTTCGAGAAGGCATGCGGCAGGTCGTTGAGGAAACCAGCTGGTGGCTTGAGATTCCTGGTATTCCTTCCATTGGGAAAACAGGATCTGCCCAGAACAGTCGAGGTGACGAGGATGACTCGGTATTCATCATGGCCGCGCCCGCTGATGATCCGGAGATTGTGATTGCGGTGTTCGTAGAGAACGCTGGATTCGGTTCAGGAGCGGCTGGTCGAACAGCCAGTTTCATGGCAGAGCGGTTTTTGACCGGTCGCCTGGACCTCAGTGGAGACAGAGCCTGGATCTGGCAGCAGATGTTTGAGATGAACAGCGCCCCTCTCTACGAATCGCTCGGACGTCCGACGGGGTGATCGCGACGTGAGGAGACGCTATACCAATCTGGATCCCGTCACACTCGTGACCTGGGCGGCACTCGTGCTGATCGGGCTGATGGCCATTTTCTCGGCCACTCACGGCCCGTCATCTGAGTTCTATCAGTTCAATCCGCGGCAGAATTTCAGCAACCAGATCATGTGGGCAGGCATCTGCCTCGCGGGGCTGGTTATCGCACTGGTATTACCCGTCCGGTTCTTCCAGCAAATGGCATTTCCCATCTATGGATTGACCATCCTGCTATTGCTGGCAGCGCTGGTCTTCGGTCGAGAGGTAAATGGAGCCAAGTCCTGGCTTTATTTCGGTCCTATTGGCCTGCAGGTTTCCGAAATGGCCAAAGTGGGCACCGTACTGGCGGTTGCGCAGGTGGTCGGCATGAGACGACCGAAAACCATGGACTTGCGATTCGCCTTCATCCTGTTGGGCATCATCTTGCTGCCTGCTTTGCTGATTGTCCTGCAGAATGACACCGGAACGGCTCTCGTATTCTTCGGGCTGGTCCCCATTGTGCTTTTCTGGTCTGGACTGGATTTCAATCTGTTGCTCTTGATGATTGCGCCGGCCGTGGCCGGCTATTTCGCCATCGTCTCCATGCCGGTCGCTATTCTGTTTGTCTTGGCTTTCCTCGGCTTCATGTGGTGGCGTACGCGCGATGTCCGAATCAGCATCGTATCCCTGGTGATGACGGGCGGGGTGGTCGCGATAGCAAATGTGGCGCTCACGATGATTCTGTCGGACTATCAAGTGCAGCGCATCATGTCGTTCACGGATCCGGGGGCGGCAGAATTTCGGCAGAATGTGGGCTTCCATCAGGTGAACTCAATGGCTGCCATCGGTAGTGGCGGCTGGTTCGGAAAGGGATTCCTGCAAGGCACCCAGACCCAGGGCGGCTACGTGTTCGAACAGTCAACCGACTTCATTTTCTCGGTGATCGGCGAAGAGTGGGGCTTTTTTGGCAGCCTGCTGGTTCTGACCCTCTTTGCCATCCTTCTCATCCGTTTGCTTCAACTCGGCGCGAAAATGAAGCACCCGTTCGGCGTTCTCATCGCGGCAGGTACAGCGGGCATCTACCTGATTCACATCTTTATCAACATCGGCATGGCCACGTCGCTCTTGCCGGTGATCGGCATTCCGCTGCCGTTCATTTCC
>JAURNP010000007.1 GCA_030830105.1 Rhodothermales bacterium
TGTTCCATGCCGTTTACTGTGTTCTTCACCTTGACGTTCGAAAGGATATAAGCCTTCGAACTGTCAATCTGACTTTCGTCCACAATGCGAGCACTGGAAACTGCGGTCTCCAATTTGGCAATCTTGGCTTCGAGCAACCCCTGCTCGTCTTTGGCTGCATCATACTCGGCGTTTTCAGAGAGGTCACCCTGAGCACGCGCATCGGCAATGGCCTGGGCAACGCGGGCGCGTTCCTTCGTTTTGAGGAAGTGAAGCTCTTCTTTCAGCTTATGCAGTCCTTCTTCTGTCAAGTAGGTGGGCTTGATATCGCTCATAACCGTTTCATGATCGCTGCTTCGTTGTGGTGCCTTCGATGCACGGAGGAGCAGGATATATGGGTAATGGAAATTGAAGAATAAAAAACGCTCCCACCTTTCAGTGACAGCGACGGCCCAGGGTTTCCCCATGTTGCACGGATTATAACCCGATACGTGATCATAATGATCCGGTTCTGGGCCGAGTTGAAGCGGCCATCTTGATCCAAAGCTCATGGCCGTCAGCTGTTTTTCGAGGATCAATGGCCTGAACATCAGGTTTATTTACCTCATTCCCGCTGAAACGCCCGGGCGCCAAATGCGTCCTACGTGCGGAAATCGGTGTCAAAGAAACCCATCCAGGTCCCCATGCCTTACCCAGAGCCTCTAGTAGCCCCAATGCGGGCAGAACTGAGCGCCGTTGGCGTTCACGAGTTGAAGACTGCAGAAGAAGTCGATCAGGCTTTTGAAGCGTCCAAGGGCAAAACCATGTTGCTGATCGTCAATTCAGTATGTGGTTGTGCCGCTGCCATGGCCCGACCTGCAGTACGTATGTCCATGCAGGCTGACGCACTTCCAGACATGTTTACGACAGTATTCGCCGGACAGGATTTGGAAGCCACATTCCGTGCACGGGAATTGATGGCAGGTTTGCCTCCTTCTTCTCCGTCCATGTTTCTTATTCAGGATGGAGAGCCGGTATTTGCGCTCGAGCGTCGCCATATTGAAGGTCGCACGGGCAGCGCGATTGCCACGGATCTGGTAAATGCCTATCAGCATTTTTGTGGTAAATCAGAGGTTGAGGCGCCCTCGGCTACCGAGGATTCAGCGGAAGGGGAAAACCCGGTTTCTTCGACGTTCCGGTCCATTCTCTAGGGTTGGCAGGAGTCTTGGGCCTATCTCAGGCCAGTAGCAGGGGTTAAAGTCAGGTTTCGTGGTGCCGATACTTCAGGCAGTCTCGATCCAGATGCTTGATGCCATGCTACCACCGAATGTCAAACCTTTGCACTCCGAAGAGTCTAAAACTCGTCGTGACGTGTTCTATGTGCAGCCCTCACTTGATGAGTTGATGGGGCTGTGCCGCGACTTCAAGCTCATCTCCCAGATTCGGGTGGTAGGGGATCGGTACCAGATCCAGTGCAAAGATGAGCAGTTGGATGTGTCCGCACCGGAAGCTTCGCTGTTGGTAAGAGGCTTGCTGATCGGTCACTTTGCATTTCATACGCGTGACGATCTCTCTCTCGCGATCTGGGCTCATTGATATCTGCAGGGTCCTTGCCGCGAAATCCGTGAGGGCTTCACGGGATGCATGCCGCGAACTCGAACCGCGCTGAAGCTGGTGTGTACATTCAGCCATTCAAGAGTGTACACCAACCTGATTTCAACCCATGCGCGATGTTTTCATTGTAGATGCCGTTCGCACACCGATCGGACGCTTTGGCGGATCCCTGAAAGACCATTCGGCCGTAGATCTGGCCGCTCATGTCATGAGAGCCTCCTTGGAGCGCAGTGGCGTGGCGCCTGAAAACCTCGATCTATTTATTTTTGGCAACATCCTGCGCGCCGGTCAGGGTCAGCTCATTCCTCGCCAAGCGGCATTTAAGGCTGGCATTCCAGACACAGTCGACGGATTTGCAGTGGACATGGTGTGCTCCTCCGGGATGATGAGCGTCATACAGGCCGCTACCATGATCAAGGCAGGCGAAGCCGATTTGCTATTGAGTGGAGGAACGGAGTCTATGAGTGGTACGGGTTTCTACCTGTCCCACCGCGCTCGATGGGGATACAAGTTCCTCATGGGAAATCCCGCAGGGGTCACTGACTTGTTGCTGCACGATGGCCTCACGGATCCATTCAGCGGCCAAGCAATGGGCGTTCAGACGGAGCGTCTGGCCTCGGAGAAAGGAATCACGCGAGATCAGTTGGATGAAGTTGCGGCCATGTCGCACCAGCGCGCAGAAGCAGCTTGGGCTGCCGGTGCGTTTGAAGCCGAAGTGGCACCAATAGCCTATCGGATGAAACGAGAAATGGTAGATCTGGTCCAGGACGAAGGAATTCGTACCGGAACGACGGCCGAATCCCTGGGATCTCTTCGACCCGCTTTCGACAAAGAGGGAGTTCTCACAGCCGGTAATTCCAGTCAGATTTCGGACGGTGCCTCAGCACTGATGGTTGCGAGCGAGGACGCTGTCAAACGATACAACCTGCGGCCCGTCGCACGCGTTATGGCATCGTCTTGGGCGGCAGGAGAGCCATGGCGTTTCCCCGAAGCTCCAATTCCGGCCGTCCAAGGCGTTCTCAAGAAAACAGGGCTTTCGATTTCAGACTTCGACCTGTTCGAGAACAACGAGGCGTTTTCCATAAACAGCGTCCTCTTCCGGGACATACTTGGTGTTTCGTACGACCAGTTGAACGTCCATGGTGGCGCCATCGCACTGGGTCATCCGATCGGATGCTCCGGGGCGCGCATCATGACCACGTTGGTTCATGCCTTGCACCGTCATGATGCCCAGCGTGGTATGGCGGCCATCTGCCATGGAACAGGTGGAGGTACCGCAATTGCTCTGGAGCGCGTTTGATCGTGATTAAAGTGCTCTACATCGCGTTGGGTGGTGCGCTGGGAGCCGGGCTTCGCTATCTCGTCTCCCTGGCAATGTTCAAGGTTATGGGTGGCGAGTTTCCTTGGGGAACACTCGCCGTGAATGTGCTCGGTTCGCTCGTGGCAGGATTTTTCTGGGGTTTGCTCGGAGACACGACCGGATCTCAGCGGACTCAAGCACTCTTCTTCATCGGGTTACTCGGTGCATTCACTACGTTCTCTGCCTACGCATTGGACAGCCTGCAGCTTTTTCAGGATGGACGTTGGGGAGTAGCTGCGCTGAATGCGGTCGGGAATAATGCAGGGGCCTTACTGGCTGCTGTCGCTGGGTACGCGTTGGCGCGCAGTCTGGTACGAGGAGGATGACGCAAATGGGTAGCTTGCACCATGATATTTCTTCCGTCATTGCCAGGGTGGCAGCAAAGTGGGCCGATCCAGACTACCCTGTTCGCGAAGATGCAGTTGAGCGCTCTCTGGACGCCGACAATCGATTCACTGAAGCAGCGATCGCTTTTGCCATCAACCAGCAAATGGGCGAGTTGACCGAATCGTCGCTTCGCAACTGGCAGGCAGCGCTCGCCCCAAATGGTGCCGCTGGCTCTTCAGTGGCGGTTTCGGCTCTCAATCCGGGAAATATCCCGTTTGTCGAACTGCAGGATTTTGTAGCCATCCTGCTGGCTGGATATCGCTATGTAGGTACCGTCTCTTCCAAAACCCCAGCCTTGTTTCCTGCGTTTGTCTCCGACATAATGGATGAAGATGATCGAGTGGAAGCCGACTTGACGGACTGGGAAGATGCCTTGGAACAGGCCGACAGGCTGATCGCTTCCGGTTCCGATGAGACGGTGGCTGTCATCCGTACTCGAGCCTTGGAAGCCGGTCTCGATGAATCTGCCTGTTGGTTCAGGGGTCACCGTTACTCCGTCGCCATTTTGGGCGGAAGTGAAAGCGAACAGGATCTCGTCAATCTGGCCGAGGATGCTTTGCTTCACGAAGGACAGGGATGTCGTAATGTCAGCATCGTATTTGCTCCGGCTTCGATGTCCATCGATCCGGTGCTGGATGCCTTCGCGCATTTCCGAGGCATGTTTGCTGCTCACGATCGGACCATTGGTCCGCTCAAAATGCAGCAGGCGCTGCTGAAGGCAGTTGATGTGCCCCATGCATGGGCCGACGGGCACGAGTTCTTGATTTCCCGCGGCGGAGCGGATCCGCAAGGTCCCTGCCATATCCGTTGGGTGCAATACGGGCAACGCAACGAAGTAGAGGAGTGGATTCGCCGTAATACGGAGGTGCTGCAGGGGGTTTTCACCAACATCGCGGCAGATGTGCCCAAGAAGTGGATGTCACCGCTTGGTACCGCACAGCGTCCCGAGCTTGAATGGGCGCCCGATCGTCGAAGTCACACAGACTTTTTGGTCTGGTAGATCCTGTCTGAGGTCTAAAAGTGGTCTCTGAGAAGCTGCGCTCAACCGTATTTTGAAAGGGCATCATTTGGCTTCTCACGGCGTATAGCAAACATGAGCGAAAACGACTCACATATCCAGGATCCGACAGGCACAAGCGGTCGAGCTGCGTCTACTTCTGGTCAGGAAGCGGCCACACCTTCGAGCGACACAGCGCATTCTTCGGAGCAAGATGAAAGAGGTGGCCGCATTTCTCGCTTCGCGGGCGAGTCGAGAGCCCTTTTCGACGACCTCAGAGAGTGGGTTGATTTGCGCGTTCAGTTGGTGCAGGTTGAGATCGAGGAGCGTATCGAGAAAATGGCAAACGAAGCCATTTCACTGATCATGGTGGCTGTAGTGGGGCTCTTCGCGGTGGCGTTCCTGCTGCACGGTCTAGCAATCTGGATTAGTGATGCGCTTGGTGCTCAGCAATGGGGTTACCTGATCATGGCAGTAGTTCTTGGCTTGATCACCGTGATTCTGAAAACGGCAAAGCCTGACTTCGTTGGCAAGCGAAAGGAAAATTCTGTTCCCGAATTGAAGGCCCCGGTCTCCGGGGAGCGGCAGTTGGGGGCAGTAAGCAAAGATATCGAAGGCTTAACGCAGCCGACTGCCGCACCGCAGTCAGAAGACGAAGCACAGAAAGAGAGTGAAGATAATGGCTGAAAA
>JAURNP010000092.1 GCA_030830105.1 Rhodothermales bacterium
CTATTGGAGGGGCGTCAACTTCGTCTCCAGCGTCATCGAACTGTCGCTTCCCCTGTTCACGTGGCGGACGGATCAAGGCTCGGTGGGTGCGCGAGGGTACGAACGTGGAGGCCTGTTCTTTACCTATATCGCCGAGCAGATGGGCCCGGACGTTGTTGGTGAAATGATGCGCATGGAAAAGAAAGGCGCTACGGGTATCGATTCTGTACTTGCACTTCAGGGGTCCTCCTTGCTGGAGGTAATTCTGGATTACCACACGGCCAATCGAATCAATGACCGTTCTGTGGATTCGCGTTTCGGCTATAATGAACCGGAGCGATCCTCGCATCGGTCGCCCTTGCTGTCCCCACCTGTGAATGGAGAGGTACCTTCCACAACGGGCGAGGGAGGCTTCACGCTCCAGTTCGACGAAAAAATCAATGGTGGATCAGTCCACTACTTCCAGCTGACAAGAGCATCCGATCTTTCTGTCACCTACGACACCCCCGATCCGACCGGCCTTTTCTACGACCTGAAAGTGCTGCGCCACAGGGCCCGGGTTCTACTGGAAAAAGAGGATGGGACAATCACCTACCTGGACATTAATCCCTCAAAGGAAGCCGTAGCCATAGACGGTGCTTTCGCCTCCGTCACATTTGTCTTTGCTCACGGAGATCCTCGCATTCCCGGAGCCGAGAGAAGCACCCTGTTTGCGCAGTGGACTCCATTGTCCTTGGCCACCGATGTGGTCGAACAAGAGGCGCTACCCTCCCGATTTGGTCTTGACTCGGTTTATCCAAACCCGTTCTCAGGCAGTGCCCGTGCTTCGTTCGAACTGGATCGAACGCAAGCTGTGAAGCTTGAACTGATTGATCTTATGGGACGTGTACGATCCACGGAGGACCTGGGAGTGTTACAGGCTGGGATGCACGAAACAGTCGTTGACGGACGTGGCCTACCAGCAGGGGTGTATCTAGTACGTGTCGCAGGACAAACATCAGCGGCTACGCGCAGTGTGACCATTATTCGCTGACCCGGCTATCCGCATCATTTTGCGCCTTTTACTGTCACCCTGGGCCTGCCCAGCCATCCAAGACGGTTGCTGCACGAGGCACGGTCAGTCCGAACGAGCAATTCGGTAGATGCGGTTACCTGCATCATCCGAAACCAGGAGTGATCCGTCCGGCAAATATTCCAGATCTACCGGCCGTCCCCACGACTCTTCTCCTTGCAGCCATCCTTCAGCAAATGGCTCGTAGGAAACAGCGTTGCCCGTGCTATCCAGGGTCACTTGCGTCACCCGGTACCCAATTTTTTCGCTCCGATTCCAGGATCCGTGTTCGGCAATCAGGATGCGATCCGGCAGGGCCACCCCGTCTTCCTGCATGAACTCCATACCCAGTGGTGCCACATGCGGGCCCAGCTCCTGCACAGGAGGCGTGAATCGCTCGCCCGTTACCCCCTCCCCGAATTCCGGATCGGGAATGTCGATACCATGGATGTGTGGAAATCCGAAATCCATACCTGCCTCCGGAGCGTGATTCAGTTCACAAGGCGGAATATTGTCGCCCATGTTATCCCGACCGTTATCCGTGAACCAGAGGTCTCCGGTTTCGGGGTGCCATGTGAACCCTACCGTATTGCGCACACCGCGTGCAAATACTTCCTGGTCGGATCCATCCGGATTCATTCGCAGAATCGCGGCATATGGGTCCCCTCTATCGCACACGTTGCAAGGCGCTCCAACTGGCACGTACAGTTTGTCGTCTGGACCAAATGCGATGTATTTCCAGCCGTGATGGCGATCTGTCGGGAGGTCTTCCGTCACTACAACCGGATCGGGAGGATTATCGAGCTGATTCTCGATGTCATCGTAGCGCAATATCCGGCTGACTTCCGCAACAAAAAGAGAGCCGTCGCGGAATGCCACGCCGTTCGGCATCTGCAGGTCTTCGGCCAGCAGGTAGCGTTCGTCGGCCACGCCATCTCCGTCAGTATCACGCAAGGCATGGACTTTGCCAGCGCTGCGCGTTCCGACATAGACCGTTCCCGATGGTGATAAATCCATGGAGCGGGCATTTTCCACACTGTCCGCGAAAACACTGATCTCGTAACCATCAGACAGGTTTATCAGGTCGATCGAGGTCTCTACCGGAGCTTTGGGCTCTGGTAAGCATCCCGTCAACAGTAAGACCAACAGGCTCATAAAAAGCCCGGATGGCACGGCCATTTTGGGTACGAAGTGCGCCGAACCACCAGATCCGAAGAAGTTGACCGTCATGATTCGTCTCCATTCGTCAGCCCGGCCGGAAATGCGCCCTGGATCATCATGCCCACATCCAGGGCTTGTTTTTCATTGTACACACTCGTCAGTGACCGATAATTGAAGATGTCGACGATGGTCCCGATCAGACAGAATCCTGCTGTGAACAGATAGGCGATCCCCATTCCTACCTGACCCAGGTAAAATCGATTGATTCCGGCCAGGCCGACAAAGGCCAGCAAGGTTGTGAGGAGAACGGTGGTCTCATTCTTTCGCCGTTCACGGTACACCCTCGAAAATTGCTCGGCCTGCTCCTCCGTCATTTCCGTCATGAGACGGGCGATGGTCAGCTGCTCTTCTCCCTGCAGTTCGGGCATGTATTTGATGACTTTCGACATATGAGGTTCGATTTAATCAGAGGAGGGATCGCTCCGAAAATGATTGGCGGAGCAGTTGCGCAATTCGTGTAAGCAGGATGCCGAGTACCACGGGCGAAAACCAGTGAGTCTGAATAGCCAAAAGCCATTCTCCCCGGAAAAGATAGCCCATGGCGTGACCAAGACCGCAGCCGGGACACCCGTTCAGGCCGATTGCTTTGAATAGACAGAGGTCAATGGCTGAAGGCGCCGTTGGATCAGCAAAACCAACGGCGCTCAAACCTATAATCCAGGTTAGAGCCTCCAAAAATGTACGCTTGGATGAGCTCATGGAAACCCTGAAAAGTACATTCACACCAAATACAGCATTCCTTTCAATCGCCTGGGGCATAACAGAAAAGTGCGAGATATCCGGGTATGGCGGGAGTCGCATTAAACCGGAAAACGGGGTTCGGATAAAGTGACGGTTGTACTATCTTCAACTAAGGCGAAGCTGACCTCCGATGGATAACGGCCGTGCGTCGTTGGACTCATCATACGGAATTGACCAAAGCGGGATTCGCCACCCGCCCATTCAGCGTAAGAGAATCATGCCGTACGTCGTTACTGAAGCCTGTATTAACTGCAAGCATACCGATTGTGTTGAAGTCTGTCCCGTTGACTGTTTCTACGAGGGACCGAACTTTCTGGTCATCCATCCGGATGAGTGTATTGACTGCAATGCATGCGTCCCGGTATGCCCGGTAGAAGCTATCTACGCCGATGATGAGCTTCCCGAAGAGCAAGCCCATTACGCAGAATGGAATACCTACCTGGCCAATCAATGGCAGTCCCTCGGCTATAATATCACCGAGAAAAAGGACCCGCTGCCAGACGCCGAAACATGGGCCGGCAAAGAGAAAACCGAGCAGGACATTCTTACTTGGGAAGCCGACGCTTAGTCTGCCCAAATCGGGAGCGAGCTTTTGCACTTCGCTTCTGAAAGTCCCAGAATGCAATTCGGGCGGGGCGCCACAAGGCGCCCCGCCCGTTTTTTTGTCCCTTTTCGTACCAAACTGGAAGAAACGCCAATCCGGGCGCTGCTCTGCCGCACGAAACGGGAATCATGATCCTACCGGGAAACTGTCATCGCCCGAAGGTCAGTTCTTCACCAGGGTTTTCGTCGCCATTCGACCTCCTGACTGAAGTCGAAGGAAGTACACACCAGACCGCATGCTGGACGTATCCCAAGTCAGGGAGTGCGCTCCCGCATCCAGCTGAGAATCGACCGCGGTGACGACCCGGCGGCCAAGCCCATCGAAAACCTGCAGACTTACATGCCCTGATTCCTGTATAGACCAGGAGAGCCTTACAAGTCCGTCGGTGGGATTGGGAAAGGGATCATTAAGACCAAACTCCGACTCAATGGTAAAGTCATCCGTCTCGGTCTGCGATCGGAATTCGACAGAGAACAATCGCCATCTGTCTGCCGAAGCACCCTCTCCATCGGAGGCCGCTTGAACCCGAATCTGAATCTCGTCGCCGGCATAGTTGGACAAATCGAATCGTGATTCCGTTCGCATGATCGACCCTACAAATGCGCGACGACCGTTGATGGATGTGGCGCCTTCAACCCGCGCGACACCTGGATATCCGCCCTCTGGCGTCAGATCCATCCATGTGCTTCCCCCGTCGTCCGAAATTTCGACAAGACCTGCTGACGCTCCATCAAATGATGCTTCATGATCGATTACGAGCAGCTGTTCCAGAGCATTGGTCTCGGTGAACCGCGGCTCCAGAATCAAGGCCGAGCCAGAAGTGGGCGTTTGCATTGATATGTGCCACTCGCCATCATCCTCATTCCAGGTGCCGCTTGACCAGACTGATGTCAACGCTTCTTCCGCTGCGAACAGTCGGAAGCGGACTTCAAAGGGTCCGGCAGTCGACTCATTGCCAAACGGATCTGCAGCGCGCACGGAATAGGTTAAAACGTCCCCGGGAAGCGGCGTGCTTACGAATTCTGAGACAGAAATAAATGTCTCCAGGTCACCTTGCGACTGTGTCATCCGGGCACTGGCATTGGTGAGGCCGGTGCGGGACATCATGGTCCAGTCAACCCACACATCTTGCAGCCCGGAAGCGTCGGAAGCTCTCACCTCGATTGGAGGAGGTGCTATCTGCGTCGAAGAAATTCTGGTTTGGGCCGGTACTGATGAGAAATCCGGAGCGCCGGTTTCTGTATTCAACTCCGTGACAAGAGCAACTTCATCAATCAGCCAGCCAGCAAAACGATCAGCCTGGCCATCGTTTCCATTGTCCGAGCCAAATGCGAAGCGGATCTCCAGCCCATCCTCCGATGGCAACGTAATGGTAGCCTTTCGCCAACCGTGGCTGAACCCACCAAAAGCGGCCTGACCCGCCAGTGGGTTTCCCCGTCCTTGTTCAATCGAAGCCGGGTATCCTCCACCCATCGGTGTCAAAGCCGTCCACGAAGGCGTCGAAATGCTTCTATACTCGATCACGCCCCCATCTCGAATACTGCCCCCAGATCCGGAAGGATCGACTGCCCCTGTGAACTCGGTGTCGTAAAAGTGCCAAAACTGAAGGTGGGCACCCGGAATCCGCCGCAAGTTGATCGGGGCCAGGCTGACAGCAGCAAGACCCGCTGATTCGGAGTAGGATCCACCAGGAGAGGTTCCAATCACGACGCCGCCACCCGGAGAGGTCAGGGTACCCCAGGATGGAGTGTCGACAGACCAACCCGTATCAAGAACAATGCCGAAGCCGGTCGAGGCATCGATTCTGCGCAAAAGCGATCCGGCCTGGACAGTGCGTTCTATTACGCCGGACGCAGGGTAACGGGTCACGTTTGGGCTGGTGGATGCGTCCTGTGCCTCCAACCAATATCGGATGCGACTACCGTTCTCTATGACCGACAACGCAGCCGGAAAGGCGATATCAAACATGCCATTCTCGATTGCAACGAGTGCTTCACCAGAAGCCACTTCAATTCCATCCGGGTCGACAATGAACCAGTACAGATGTACCGAATCGATACCGAAGTTGTCCTGGGCGTCGCCAGAAATCCGCACCGGCCACGATGCGAAGGTTACCTCGGACGGCGGCGCATGGGTCAGCGTGGGAGCCTCAAGGTCCAACCCCACTTGGAAGAAATGAGGTTCGGCTGGAGCCGTGTCAGGCTCGTAAGTAACATTCCCAATCTGATCTTCAGCGCGCACATAGTAAAAGACCGTATCAATGTCGGCCGGCAGCATCAAAGGCGCCACAAATCGATCCGGATTGCTGGTATCCCGCTCCATGGACACCGTCACTTCGGCGAAGGTGCGGCCACGATAGACGAGATCTACCGCTTTCAATTCAGAAGAGATGCCCGACACACTCGCGGTTACCGAAATAACCTCTCCGGTTTTCTCGGTGCTCAGTAGTGGATCGTGATCAATGGTCGGCCCATAGGCAGATACGTCAATCAGACCTCGAGCGGATAAGACCTCAATCAACTGCCCCAGATGTGCGCCGCCGTAATAGTCCAGATCCGCCTGAATGACGGCTTGCGCTGCATCCATGAAAGTCACTGGAGCGCTGAGGTAGTAATGAGAAAGCATCACCAGGTGATCCGTCAGCTGCCGACCCAACTGATCCCAGACTTCCATGAGCGTCGCAGCCCACAACATACCGTCATCATAAATGACTCCTGAATTGCAACTGTTGCTGGTTGCCGTGCAGACATCAGCGGGGTACGTGCCATTATTCTCCAGGTATCGGCCTCTCCAGACGGCTCCCTCACCCGCATCCCACAGAAAAACCCAGCGCCAGTCATCTCGAAGGGCCACACCTGTCTCCACCAGATTCCGGTAATACGACCCTTGCCAGTAGTCTGCGAATCCCTCATGGAGTGCACGCCCTTCTTGCGTGGAAAGCAAACCTGGGGCTCCTCCATTGAGAAGGGCATGACCATACTCGTGAATGACGACTGAAGGGTCTTCGGCATCGTCCACACCGCCCGTTCCAAAAACAATGAGGTTCTGAGAAGGAAAGTAAAATGAATTGTCCCCAGTCAGCCCTTGCGGATTGACGTCCACCCCATTGTTCTGGATATCCAGGACACCCATGTTCTGTACATGGCGCTGATTCTCATCAATATGATAGTAGGCGTTGACCGCCTCGAACCGGTCATCAGCCCGGTCAAAAAAGAAATCATCAGGCCCATCCATGGTAGGGGGCGTATAAACGACTGTTCCCCCTGAATTCTGACCGATAATGCGAACATGAGGCCCTTCGAGGACCCACTTTCCATCGCCGTTCTGGCTTATGTCCCGGAGGGTAACTGACTTGCGCGCTGCATCCAGTTCGGAATTGGTCGCATCATTGTTGTCTGAGTAAGGGGCGCCGTAGGTCTGACCCGTTGCAAATAAGGGGTCTGGGTCAAAGACATATCCAGACCCGTCCATCAGGCGAGGACCACCAGACGTCGCCTCAATCGCATGGTCATCCGAGTCCCGATGTGCCAGTACCTGGTCGTACCAGGACAACAAGGTCCCATCGCGTGCATCCACCCAAACCTTCCATTCAGACGGCTCGTCTTCCGGCCATACGACCAACTGCCATGCCAGTCGAGGATCCGCTGGATCGTGGATTACCAATTCCGGCTCTGAAACGGCTCCTTTTCCCGAAGCCAACTCTGTCAAAGCCATCTCGGAAGCCGATTTGGAGGTAATTCGCGGGACGATGACAAATTGCTTTTCGTCAGCTTGCACGCGCTCAAATGCACTCGTCACCATACTCACGCGGCCCGCGTGGTCCATATTGATGCGTACCGATCTTCCTGCGACGGGAAGGCCCTTGTACGTCTGCTGGTAGGTCAGGTGGCGGCTTCGTGGTCTGTTCTCATCTGCCACCAGTTCCAACTCGTCCCCGGGGGATTGCCAACCGAATCGCCGGCTTTCAGCGTCCAGGAATGCCTCTGGGATATTGTAGACCCTGCGCTCAAACTGACGGTATGAGGCCCGGACCACACTGGACTGTTTGTCCAGACGCAGGGGCCCCATGGTCTCGGTTTCGAACAGTGGAGATCCTTTTCGAGCGCTTGGCCGATCATCCTGACGGGCGATTACTTCCGAGGGAAGCAAAAGGAGCATGCCGCAGATAGCGGTAAAGACTACGATCAGCCGGGGATTGGGCATGGGGACACGATCTCAGTTCTGAAAAGCGAGAGCTCAAGTACGTGCAAGTCCAATGAGCAGGACTCGAGAACACCCCTCGCACACTAATCGTATCAGTTTTTCAAGCCAGAGTCGATGCGGCTGATTTCAGGGCGTCTACGTGATCCAAGGCTTCCCAAGAAAATTCGTTCCGGCCGAAATGACCGTAGGCCGCGGTGTTGATATACCCCGGCTTGAGCAGATCCAGACGCTCGATGATGGCCTTGGGACGCAGATCGAATACATCCTTTACTACACTCACCAGGCGATCGTCACCCAAGCGGCCCGTTCCGTAGGTGTCGACATGAATGGAAATCGGATCTGCGACTCCGATAGCATACGCCACTTGAACCAGCACCTCATCTGCCAGATCAGCGCCGATCAGGTTCTTGGCGACATGGCGTGCCGCATAGGCGGCACTACGATCAACTTTCGAAGGGTCCTTACCGGAAAATGCTCCGCCGCCATGCGCGCCTTTGCCACCGTAGGTATCCACAATGATCTTGCGCCCGGTCAGGCCCGTGTCTCCATGCGGCCCTCCAATAACAAACTGTCCGGTTGGATTGACGTGCAGAATGAGCTCGTCGTCAATCAATTCAGCCGGGATCACGCGAGGCACAAGATGGGTGCGAACATCCTGCTTGATGGTCTCTACCTCAACGCCGGGGTGGTGCTGAGTTGACACCACGACCGTGTGCACACGCTTGATCGTGCGTCCATCCTCTTCGTATTCCACCGTGACCTGCGCCTTCGAGTCAGGACGCAAATACGGCATGATCTTCTCATTCTTTCGGATCGCTGCAAGCTCCCGCATCAATCCATGGGAGAGGCTCAGTGCCATCGGCATGAACTCTGATGTTTCCCGGGTAGCATAACCGAACATCATTCCCTGGTCGCCAGCGCCCTGGTCCAGATGAAGCCCCTTGTCATCGTCAACGCCCTGGGCAATATCCGGACTCTGCTCGTGAATGGTCGTCAGCACACCGCAGGAATCTCCATCAAAACGGAGTGCAGGATCTGTGTATCCGATCTTGCGAATCACGTCGCGAGCAACCTCTTGCACATCCACATAGGCCTTGGTCGACACCTCACCTGAGAGAACTACCAGACCGGTCGTCACCAGCGTCTCGACGGCAACACGACTGTAGGGATCCTGTGCCAGCATGGCATCCAGGACGGCGTCAGAAATCTGATCTGCCACCTTATCAGGATGGCCTTCGGAAACGGACTCAGAAGAAAACAAATAAGACATGTGCTGAAATGAAATGAGGTGGTGAGGTAGAACGCTGGTTCAGATAGGATGATTCGGCAATTTTACGAAGGTTGGATCAAGCAATCCGCTCCAAATTGCTTCTACCTGCGACGAGGCGTAGTTTTCGTGATTGCTTGCCCGGTTCAGTCCGCTTAAGGGCTTATTTTGGGCATTAGATGGGCGTTCAGCCCGCGATTTACATCCACTTTCAGGAGAACACGTTATGTCCGATATCGCAGCCAAGGTACAGTCGATCATTGTTGAGAAGCTGGGCGTTGACGAAGCAGATATTTCTGATGATGCATCCTTCACCAACGACCTGGGAGCCGATTCCCTTGACACGGTAGAGCTCATCATGGAGTTCGAAAAAGAATTCGACATCACGATCCCAGACGAAGACGCAGAAAAAATTGCCACGGTTGGCGATGCTGTGTCGTATCTGACCGAGAAGTCTGCCTGATCAGGTAGTTCTCTCTTCCTTATCTCCACCCCAGATCCCTAATCTCGCATGAGTCGATCTACCCGCAGGGTTGTCGTGACGGGAATGGGCGCACTGACGCCGATTGGAAACGACCCGGAAACCTTCTGGTCGTCCATGATGGCGGGCAAAAGCGGTGCCGCTCCCATCACGTATTTCGATACCGAGCCCTACGCGACGAAGTTCGCTTGTGAACTGAAGGATTTTGACGCAGCAGCCCTTCTCAATCGGAAGATTGCTCGCCGACTTGACCCGTTCTGTCAGTATGCTATGGTTGTCGCCGACCAGGCCCTGGCTGATGCCGGAATCAACTCGGAAGAGCTGACTACCGAGCAGCAGGAGCGCATTGGCGTCATCTATGGTTCTGGAATCGGTGGCCTACAGATTCTCTTCTCTCAGGCCGGAACGTTGAGCGACGACGGTCCGCGGCGTGTATCCCCGTTCTTCATCCCGATGATGATCCCGGATATAGCGGCAGGCCAAATCTCGATCCGTCACGGATTACGCGGTCCGAACTACTCGTGTGTTTCGGCATGCGCAACCGGTAACAACAACATAGGCGATGCCTTCATGCTGATCCGGCTCGGACACATGGAAGCGGCCGTTACAGGCGGTAGTGAAGCCAGCATCTCGGAATTGGGCGTGGGTGGATTCAACGCTTTGAAAGCGCTGTCTACTCGCAATGATGAGCCAGAGAAGGCTTCCCGACCTTTCGATGCGACCCGTGATGGCTTTGTTCTCGGTGAAGGGGCGGGTGCCTTGTTCATCGAAGAACTGGAGTATGCCAAGGCCCGAGGCGCACGCATTTATGCTGAGATAAAAGGAGTGGGCATGAGCGGTGATGCCTATCACATCACGGCTCCGGATCCGAAAGGATTGGGTGCTCGCAACGCTATGCTGGCCTCACTGCGGGATGGCGAATTGAATCCGGAAGAAGTCGATTACCTCAACATGCACGGTACATCGACAGGTCTGGGCGATGTCGCAGAAACCGCCGCTATCAAGGGCGTTTTCGGTGACCATGCCTACAAGATGAACCTTTCGTCCACGAAGAGCATGACGGGACACCTGCTGGGAGCAGCCGGTGCGGTCGAGGCGATTGCAGCCATTGGCGCGATTACGCACCAGACCATCCCCCCGACCATCAACTTCGAGCATGCCGACCCGGACTGTGATCTGAATTACACATTCAACAAGCCGGTCGAGCGGGAAGTGAATGTGGCCATGTCGAATGCATTCGGCTTTGGCGGCCACAACACCAGTATCGTGTTTGCCAAGTTTGAGGAGTAATTCCTCCCCTTACTTGATGGTTTTACGCTGAACGGGGCGCGGACGATAGTCCGCGCCCCGTTTCTCGTTCATATCCTTTGCCCCGTTTGTATTCTTGCAAACGGATGCTCAGCAGCTCCCGGCTCTCTGCTCTCTGCTCCAACGTCCAGTTCTGACCCTGATTAGTTCCGGCCATGACTTCACTCCGATCATTCGCGACCTTGCTCCTTCTCGGACTCGTTCTTTCCGCCTGTAAATCGGTCGAGCCCATGCTTGACGCTATTCAACCAGGCTTTCACGAGCGTTCCCTGATTCATTCCGGCGAAGTCCGTCTGTACCAGATTTACATTCCACCAGGATACAGCGCACGGCAATCATGGCCCGTAATCATGTTCTTGCACGGAGCAGGTGAACGTGGATCAGACGGCGTTCTGCAGACCCAGGTTGGACTGGGCCCAGCCATCCGCGCCCACCCGGATCGATTTCAGGCGATTGGTATCTTCCCCCAATTGCCTGAAGGCACATCATGGAACCCCGAAACAGAAGCGATAGCGCTGACCGCTCTCGAACAGACCATCCAGGAGTTTTCTGTTGACCAGGATCGAGTAGTTTTGACGGGGTTATCGATGGGAGGCCATGGCAGCCTCTATCTGGGCACGCGGCATACACACCTTTTTGCCGCAATTGCCCCCGTTTGTCCAACCGTCGGCGATGCCGTGGGATATGCCTATCTAGGTGGTAATGGGTATGAGGAGTCCATAGCCACCGCGGCCTCCGCCCTGGCCGAAGTACCCGTTTGGCTGTTCCATGGCGATGAGGACCGGGTGTTCTCTGCGCAGATATCCCGAGACCTTGCGCTCGCCCTGCAGGAAGCCGGAGATGACGTGCGATACACCGAATTTCAGGGAGTCGGGCATAATTCATGGGACCCGGCTTACAGCTCGGTCGACTTTTCCGAATGGGTACGCTCGGCTCGCAGACCCGAGCCAGATCCGCAGCCAGTCCAATAGGCCTTCCCCTTCCCACGCATTATTAATCCGAACGCCTCATGCCCGAACTGATCCATTCGCCTACGTTGATCGAAGCTCCCGGAGAACCACCGAAAGTGATTCGGGAAGTCGCGGGACGTGTCAATACGAGTGAAGTACGACTGAGTATTGCCCACATGACAAGTCCAGAGGGTTGGTCCGAGCCAGGCCAGCGCCCAGGGTTCGACGAATATACCTATGTGCTCCGAGGGTGCTTGCTGGTTGAAACCGAATCCGACCCAGTACGCGTCGAAGCGGGCCAAGCCATCCTTTGCAGAGCCGGGGAGTGGATCCGGTATTCTTCTCCTTTTGAGGGAGGCGCCGATTACATCGCCATCTGCCTTCCGGCTTTCTCTTTGGACACCGTTCACCGGGACGAATAAAAACCCGGCGGCGAACTCAGCGGAATACAATCTCCTTGATCAGATCCGCTCCCACTTCCTCATTCAGTCGTTGACGCCACTCTTCGCGCTTTAGGTGAAGCTCCTGACGCCAAGCCGACGACGTGACCGTGACAAACAGCTTGTTGCCCTTGATCCACGTGCGTCCAACATGCTGCTCCATCTGGGGCCCCAGCATGGATTTCCAGGCGTCAATGATGCGACCACGCGCCAACGGTCCTTGCAATCCGCTTGAGCGGATCCACTGGTCCAGGACGTCTTTGAGGGATTGAGCGCGGCGAGCTCGCATATGGATCGGAGCATTGATGATAGACCATTCAACTTAGGACCCGATCGTGGCTCAAACCAGCAGAAAATCTACCAACTATGCGATGACTTGAATGCTCGCATGATCACAAACTGGACTAAAATGGTCAGGGGGCGCCGGCGATCGGCAGCGAACTGCCCATTGCTGACACCCCAAAACCACTCATCGGAAGACGCACTGTTCACTACGGCGGCATTCCGTCGCAGTTACATAGCAGATGCTTCTTTTTTGGAAAAGTCGCCAAGTTGGATGCACCTTTCCCCAAAATGCCCGAAAAAGCCAATCAAGGGCCTGTTTTGTAGGGCACTCGTGAGCGCATACACACAATTATGACCTGGAACCTCGATACCATCCTTGCCCGGACCGGCACTGAGCCGGATCCAGAGACCGGAGCATTGGCCCCTCCCATCCATACGGCAACTACCTATGCACGCAATGCGGACGGTCAGTCCGGCGAATTCGTCTACAGCCGCTTGGGCAATCCGACCAGGAAGCGACTCGAGCAAGCGCTGGCCGAAAGCGAAGGAGGCGCCGGCGCCGTGGCGCTGTCTTCCGGCATGACGGCGGCAATGACCGTGTGCCAAAGTCTCAGTCCGGGAGATCACGTCCTTCTTCCTCATGACATTTACTTCGGGGTTCGTACGCTCCTGATGGATCACTTCACTCGTTGGGGATTAAGGGTGAGTGATGTCGACCAGCGGGATCTGGAGGCTGTTGCGAAGGCCATTACTCCTGAAACGCGCCTCGTGTGGACGGAGACACCTTCGAACCCACAGCTCAACATCACCGACATCCAGGCTATGGCGGACATTGCCCATCAAGCCGGTGCCGCCCTGGTTGTTGATAACACATGGGCAACTCCGCTCATCACACGGCCCATCGAATTGGGAGCAGATATTGTCCTGCATTCCGTTACCAAGTACCTGGGTGGCCATTCCGATGTACTTGGTGGAGCCCTGGTCTTTGCCCGGCAAGACTCCTGGTATGAACATGCTGTCAACCTGGCCGGAGAAGGAGGCGCAGTGCTGGACCCGTTCGGGTCTTGGCTGGTGCTCCGGGGAATGCGATCCCTGGGACCACGACTGCGTCAGCAGTCGGCGGCAGCACTTGAGATCGCGCGATGGCTGGAATCCCACGCCAGAATTGAATCGGTAAACTATCCAGGACTCCACTCCCACCCCGGACACAGCGTAGCCGCAGAACAGATGACTCTTTTTGGAGGCATGCTCTCCTTCTGTGTCAAGGGATCTGCCGACGAGGCGTTGGAGGTGGTACGACGAAGTCAGCTCTTCGCCAACGCAACCAGCCTGGGAGGCACGGAAAGCCTCATGGAGCACCGCGCATTGATCGAGGGACCCGACACTCCGACACCTCAAAATCTCCTTCGCGTCTCTGTGGGCCTCGAGTACGTGGACGATCTGAAGGTGGATCTGGATCAGGCTTTGACAGCGTAAGTGTGTAGCTGATCGAATCACCACTCCTTCAAGGAATTGGGAATCAAGTCCCCACACCTTCCATCCACCCCACAACTGTCGTAGATTCTGCGGCCGCGAAATCGATCTGTCACCCGGGACACCCTTACCCACTTCCCTCCCGATGATCGACGTTTTCTCTTCATCCTGACTGCGTCGTCATGAAACTCCCTTTCTTTCTTGCCCGCAAGTTCGTCGCTGCCGAGACGCTTCAAGAAGCGCTTCCAATCGTCGAAGGCATCAATACCCAAGGACTCCGGACCACGTTTGACAAGCTGGGCGAATATGTCTCGGATCGGGCCGTTGCAACCAGCGCCAAAGAGGAGTATATCACGCTTATCCGCACGCTTGACGGCGCAGAAGGAAGGATCGATCGCAATATTTCGATAAAGTTGTCCATGCTTGGTCAGAAGATCGACGAGGCCTTCTGCATCGACAATCTGCATGAGGTCCTGACACAAGCCAAGGAGACGGGCACGTTCGTTCGACTGGACATGGAAGGCACGGATATCACCGAGTCCACCCTGTCCATCTTTGAGCGTGTCTACCCCGATTACCGCGATAACGTGGGTGTTGTGCTTCAGGCGTATCTCAAGCGAACGCGCGAGGATATTGATCGCATGTGCGAGATCCAGGCCCGCGTCCGTCTCTGCAAGGGAGCCTATTCAGAGCCGGAATCCCTGGCATGGCAAGAAATGTCCACCATCCGGGATCGCTACCTGGAGTTCATGGAGATCCTGATCTCGAAAGGGCGCTTCCCTGGAATCGCGACGCACGATGACATCCTGATCGATGCGACCAAGAAGTACGTGGCAGACAATGGAATTCCGAACGAGCGTTTCGAATTCCAGATGCTCTACGGTCTTCGTTCCGAAACCCAAAAGTCGCTGGCCCGGGAAGGCTATGGCATGCGGGTCTACGTTCCCTATGGTGATCAGTGGTTCCCGTACTACACGCGCCGCTTGCGCGAGCGAAAGGAAAACGTCTGGTTCATCCTGTCAACGATGTTCAAACGTTAGTCGGACGCGATTGATATGGTTTTGCACCGCGACTTTCTGATGCGTCAGATTCAGCAGCTCGTTCAAGTACTGCTGCAGGTCCTTTTCAACAAGCAAGAGGGCAACCACGAGGTGGCTCGGTCCGTTCTGGACGAAGGACTGAAATCCACCTTCAAAGCCGATCTGAATGAACTACTGACGATGGAGCGGAAGACTTTTATGGAGCTTTGCAGCCCATCCAATTCTTTTCACGCCGGCCTGGCGGTGGCCCTGGCGGATTTGCTTCGTGAGGAAGGCACAGATCCTGCTCTCCAACGCGCGCGCTGGCTCTACGAGGCGTCCATCGCAACCGGAGCTGCCGTCTCCCTCGATGCACTGGAGTGGCTATCTGGTCCGGAAGGAAAAGATCAGGCTTCCTGATCGGCCAGCCAACGCTCGGCGTCGATGGCAGCCATACAGCCGGTACCCGCAGCTGTGATGGCCTGACGGTACACATGGTCCTGTGCATCGCCGCACGCGAAGACGCCTTCCACGTTGGTGTAGGATGAGTCAGCCTTCGTGATGATATAGCCAGTCTCGTCGCGATCCAGCCACGCTTCGAAGATGTAGGTATTCGGCTTGTGGCCGATCGCGACAAAAAAGCCCGTTACAGGCAGCTCTCGGGTTTGGTCGGTCTTCACGTCTTTGATCACCAGGCCATCGACCAGATCACCACCAAGAACATCTTCGACCGTGGTGTTCCAGAGAACTTCGATCTTCTCATGGTTCAGGACGCGGTCCTGCATGATCTGCGAAGCGCGGAATTCATCGCGGCGATGGATCACGTAAACCTTGGAGGCGAACCGCGTCAGAAATAATGCCTCTTCCATGGCGGTGTCTCCACCTCCAACAATTGCCAGCTCCTGATCCCGAAAGAAGGCGCCGTCGCATGTGGCACAGGCTGAAACGCCTTTCCCGAGGAGACGAGATTCGTTCTCAAGCCCCAGATACCTTGCGGACGCGCCAGTAGAGATTATCACTGTATCAGCCAGCACAGCCTTCTCTTCATCCACTACCAGTTTGTAGGGACGCTCCGATAAATCGACCGATGTAACCATTCCCCATCGCAAGTCCGCACCGAAGCGTTCGGCCTGGGCTTCGAACTTTTGCATCATATCCGGACCCATGACACCGTCCGGGAATCCCGGATAGTTCTCGACATCCGTCGTTGTAATCAGCTGACCTCCCGGCTGGGGGCCTTGGATGACAACGGGGGCCAGATTGGCGCGGGCTGCATAAATGGCGGCGGTAAGGCCGGCGGGGCCGGTACCAACGATGACTACTTTGTGACGCTCAGCAGAGCTGAAATCAATCCCTTCCATGACGAGCGGGTTGGAGTCCCTTCAATACAGGACAGAATGAGGAGCGGAGTAAAACCCAACGCGGCCCGGCCGGCACACCGGCCGGGCCGCATCCGGACAAAAAAACGTCTGACCTGATAGATCAGGCTGGCTGGCTGGCCAGGTTTTCGAGACGCTCTGCCAGAACGCGCTTAGGCGCCGTTCCTACGAGCTGGTCTACAACCTGGCCGTTCTTGAAGAACAGTAGTGTCGGGATAGAGCGGATGCCGAAATTCATCGCCACCTGCGGATTGTGATCTACATCCACTTTGCCGATTACGGCTTTGCCTTCAAATTCGGCTGCCAATTCTTCGATAACCGGGGCAATAATACGGCACGGACCGCACCATGTCGCCCAGAAGTCAACCAATACCGGTTTGTCTGAGTCGAGGACTTCCGCTTGGAAGTTTGCGTCGGTGAGGGTCACATACTTAGCGTCCTGTGCCATTGATTTTCCTCTTAGATGTCGTCTTGTTTAAGTTGGTTGTTAGAGTGCTGAAGGACCTTTGGGTATCCCTTCAGGATGGGATGTTACATGCCCCGACAGCAGGTAAATCTGTCTGTGCTCAAAGAGCTTATTTACAGGGGCTTGGCCATACGATCTGGAATAGCGTTTTCGTAAATCGACTGCATGGCTGACGGCTCCATCTGCACGAGGCTATCCGAGCCGATCCGTACGGTGAACGCCCCGGAAGTGACGCGTCCCAATCGGGTTACCTCCACCTCGCTTCCCGCCAGCTCCCGCTCGATGCGAGCCGCATGATCGGGTGCTGCTGAAATCAGGATACGTGACTGCGCTTCGCTGAACAGGGCTGCATCCAATCGACCGTCCTGATCAGTGGGCAAATCAACCTCAGCTCCAAGACCACTGGAGGCGAGCGACATTTCGGCCAGGGCGACCAGCAAGCCTCCGTCGGAAATGTCATGGGCGCTGCGCACCCACCCTTTCCGGATGGCCATCAAACACGCCTGCTGAACGGCTATTTCCTCGTCCAAATCAAACAGCGGAGCATCTCCGGCTGTTGTGTCATACAGGTGGAAAAGATATTCGGATGCCTCCAGTCCACCGTGGCGCCGGGAGGTCGGGTGGAGTTCCAAGATCACATCCCCTTCTTCCTTGAAAGGGAATGTCGTGGCCTGGGAAGCAACGTGGTCAATCACACCCAGCATACCGATGGTGGGCGTCGGAAAAACAGCGCCTTCCGGGTTCTCATTGTAGAACGAGACATTGCCGCCGGTCACTGGTGTGTTGAAGTGACGACACGCGTCACCCATTCCTCCGACGGCCTCCTTGAATACCCAGTACACCTCGGGTTTATACGGATTGCCAAAGTTCAGGCAATTGGTGATCGCCACCGGACTTCCGCCAGCGCAAACCACATTACGAGCTGCCTCAGCAACGGCGATCTGCCCACCTTTGCGGGGGTTGAGATATACATATCGGCCGTTGCAATCGGTTTTGACGGCCAAGCCCTTTTCGGAATCTTTCAGACGGATGACTGCGGCATCGCTTGGTCCTGGACCCACCACGGTGTTGGTACGCACCATGGTGTCATACTGCTCAAATACCCATCTCTTGGAAGCGATATTCGGCGAGGCGAGCATCCGCTTCAATGCACCCTCAACTTCCTGCGGCTTGAGATCGGCAATTACCTCATCGTCAAATGCGAGGGTCTCGTCGAGATAGCCAGGACGCTGCGTTTCCCGGTAGTAAACTGGAGCCCCTCCGCCCAGGGCGAGGTGCTCTGCTGGCACATCAGCAACCAATTCACCGTGCCAGTAAACCTTGACCCGTCCGTCATCGGTGACTTCACCTATGTGCTCAGCATGCAAGTCCCACTTCTCGAAGATGGCCTCAAGCACATCTTCTTTTCCCTTTTCGCAGACGATCAGCATTCGCTCCTGGCTTTCAGAGAGCATGATCTCGTAAGGGGTCATGCCCTCCTCTCGGATGGGCACACGATCAACATGGACGATCATGCCCGAATCACCCTTCTCGCTCATTTCGCACGTAGAGCATGTAATACCTGCCGCACCCATGTCTTGAATACCCACAACGGCTCCGGAGCGGATAACTTCGAGCGTGGCTTCAAGCAGCAACTTCTCCGTGAAGGGATCACCCACCTGAACACTGGGGCGCTTGGCTTCTAACTCTTCTGAAATCTCTTCCGAGGCAAAAGTGGCTCCGTGGATGCCGTCGCGGCCCGTCGATGATCCTACGATGTAGACCGGGTTGCCAACGCCTTCCGCAATAGCGGATGCCGTCTGCCCGGCTTCCACAACACCGACACTCATCGCGTTGACAAGCGGATTTCCTTCATAGGAGGGGTCAAAGTAGACTTCACCTCCAACTGTTGGGACGCCAAAGGAATTGCCATAATCACCGATGCCACGGACGACACCATCAAACAGGTACCGAACCCGAGGATTCTCCAGGGAGCCGAAACGCAACGAGTTCAGTGACGCGATGGGACGGGCGCCCATGGTAAAAATGTCACGCTGGATTCCGCCGACTCCGGTGGCCGCGCCCTGGTAGGGCTCAACAGCCGAGGGGTGATTGTGCGATTCGATCTTGAAGGCAATGGCCTGACCATCTCCGATATCGACCAAGCCAGCGTTCTCTTCCCCTGCACCGACCAGCAGTGCTTCTCCATCCCGCGGTAACTTCTTCAGCTCAGCGATGGAGTTCTTATAGGAACAGTGTTCACTCCACATCACGGAGTAGATGCCGAGCTCGACAAACGTCGGGACTCGTCCCAGCTTTTCTACGATCCAGCCGTATTCCTCTTCGGTCAGCCCATGGTCAAGGGCCAGTTCCAGATTCACTTCGGGCTCATTCAGCAGGTCGGTCGACATGGGTGAAAACGAGAGACTGGGGATTAGGGAAACGAGTCTGGAAAATACACCTCCGGTAAGCCTACAACCACGAAGATTGCATCCGGACAGGTGGAGAGTTTTCCACACCCTGGCCATCTACTCACCTTTTTGGCTCGCTCATGGAAAGCGCTTCCGTTAATTTCACTTATTTATTTTAATTAACATCAATACCTTTGTTGGTAAGGTTGTCCGCCACAATATCCTTATTAACAATGATTCGGTCCTCGAGTGCTATTGCTCTTTTCTTACTTCTTTACGTCGGCCTGGCCCTCGGCTCGCCTCATGCTGATGCCACCGAAGCGGTGGATGCAACAGTATCAGCGACTGAGGTCGCTCCCACGTTGACTGAACCCGTCCCCGTCCTCCCAGCCATTCAGGTAGCCGATGCACAGGCCAACCTGAATCTGATATGGACGATGATCGCCGCCATATTGGTATTCCTCATGCAGGCTGGCTTTGCCTTGGTCGAAACGGGATTGACCCGCTCCAAGAATGCGGTCAATATCATCATGAAAAACATCATGGATGTCTCAGCGGGCTGCCTGGTGTTTTTCGCAGTCGGATTTGGCCTCATGTTCGGAACGTCGCCAACGGGGTGGTTCGGAACAGATGGGTTTCTCTTAAGCAACTTGCCGCAAGAGCCTTGGACGTGGGCCTTTTTCGTGTTTCAGGCAGTATTTGCCGCAACGGCCGCTACCATTGTTTCCGGTGCCGTAGCTGAGCGGACTCGCTTCACGGGTTATCTACTTTTTTCGATTGTGATTACTGGACTCATCTATCCGGTATTTGGCTCGTGGGCCTGGGGTGGACTTTTCAATGGCTCAGGATGGTTGGAGAATCTTGGCTTCATTGACTTCGCAGGTTCGACAGTCGTGCATTCCGTGGGCGGATGGGCTGCCTTGGCAGGAGCTCTGGTTGTGGGGCCACGTGTGGGCAAATACAACGAAGATGGCAAGCCCAAACACATCCCTGGTCACAGCCTACCACTGGCTGCACTGGGCGTATTCATCCTATGGTTCGGATGGTTCGGCTTCAACGCTGGATCGACAACCACCGGGGATGGATCAGTTGCCCTCATCATGATAAACACGCTGCTTGCCTCAGCTGCTGGCGCCAGTATGGCCATGGTGGTTACCTGGATTCGCAATGGGAAGCCCGATGCTCCAATTACCTTGAATGGGGTTCTTGCCGGGCTCGTAGGAATCACGGCAGGTTGCGCCAACCTGGATCCTGGCTTCGCCATCCTCACAGGAGCGATTGCCGGAATCCTGGTTGTTTACGCCATGGAGTTGATCGACAAAAAGGTAGACGATCCTGTAGGAGCCATCGCTGTACACGGCGTGTGCGGTGCCTGGGGTACGCTTGCGGCCGGCTTGTTCAGTTCTGGTGACCTGTTCAATCCAGCAATAGTGGGCGTTCAGCTTCTAGGCATCCTGGCAGCGTTTCTCTGGACCTTTTCCATGAGTTTCGCCCTGTTCCACCTCGTCAAACGCACGGTCGGACTCCGTGTTGAATCCGACTTCGAGAAGCACGGTCTGGACCGCACGGAGCATGCGAATAATGCCTATCCCGAGTTCATTCCCACAGATACACTTGAGCTGGCAGAACTGTAGGTTGGCGACCCTATCAGTCCGAGTTGTCTATGGGACGGGCCGGATCCGAATGGATCCGGCCCTTTTTATATGCCCTACACTTTTCCCGGGCATCCTTCGCAGGAAACCTCAGATCTCAGACCTACCGAAAGCCGCTCCGTGTGCGCACTGTTTGCAAGAGCTCACACAGCATGCAAAAGCAGTATGCGGGCCGCACCCATCCGGATGCGGCCCGCACAAAAACAGAAAGGGTCCTGCCTCAAATGAGACAGGACCCTTCCTAATAAAATCTTGGCGACGACCTACTCTCCCACCATAGGCAGTACCATCGGCGCTACAGGGCTTAACTTCTCTGTTCGGAATGGAAAGAGGTGGACCCCCTGTGCAAAAATCACCAAGAAACTTGTGGCAGTAGGGGCCGACCTGTTGGTCGGTGATCCACCGCCATGACGTAGTGAGTGTTCCGTAGCGCAGGTGCGAAAAAAGGCTATTTATTTGCTAGGCGTATCAAGCCAGAAGAGAGTCTGGCACGAGGCAAAACATGTACAAAAGCAGAATGTTAAGCCTCACGGGTAATTAGTACGACTCAGCTGAACGTGTCACCACGCTTACACTTATCGCCTATCAACGTCATAATCTATAACGACCCGTAGGGGAAACCTAGTCTTGCAATGGGCTTCGTGCTTAGATGCTTTCAGCGCTTATCCCTTCCGACCATAGCTACCCTGCGATGCAGCTGGCGCCACAACAGGTACACTAGCGGTTCGTCCATTCCGGTCCTCTCGTACTAGGAACAGATTTGCTCAA
>JAURNP010000093.1 GCA_030830105.1 Rhodothermales bacterium
CTTATCCTGTTCGGTGTAACGACTTTTGCACTGGACGTAACCCAAGGATTCTTTGACCCGGGCCTGGTGGCACAGCTGCCTTAAGCCCGTTTCAGAGTACCCGATCGCCCATCCACCGACATTCTATTGTTTGTTGACCATGGCTCATACGCTTCCTGATCTTCCTTACGCGCACAACGCTCTCGAACCAAATATTGACACCCGTACCATGGAAATCCACCATGGCAAACACCACGCGGGATATGTGGCCAAGCTGAACGCAGCCATCGAAGGCCATGCCGATCTGGCTGGCAAAACGGTGGAAGAGCTGCTGCGCGGCTTTGACGCCCTTCCTGACGCGGTCAAGGGCGGTGTCCGCAACAACGGAGGTGGTCACGCTAACCACAGCCTCTTCTGGTCGGTCATGTCGCCCAATGGTGGCGGCGCCCCTTCGGGCGATCTGGGTGCAGCCATTGATGCTGCCTTTGGATCCTACGATGACTTCAAAGCGGCCTTCTCGGCAGCTGCCGGAACGCGCTTCGGCTCCGGTTGGGCCTGGCTTGTTGTGAAAGCCGACGGTTCGCTCGCGATCTACTCCACAGCCAACCAGGACAGCCCTTACATGGAAGGCGATGCGCCAATCATGGGGCTGGATGTGTGGGAGCACGCCTACTATCTGAACTATCAGAACCGCCGCCCCGACTATGTTTCAGCCTTCTGGAATGTGGTAAGTTGGGATGCGGTCGCATCGAACTACGCTGCAGCCAAATAGGCCTTGATGCTGCCAGCAAGCTGTTCGTGCTCGTGACCTTTACAAGGCGCCGGCGATTGAAGATCGCCGGCGCCTTGTGCGTTTTGTAGATTGCGTCTGCCGGACACTGCGCACCGCGCTCCTCGAACCGCTTCCCTGGTCCTTCATCCCCGACCCTGCCCACGCTGTGGACTCACCCATCCGGATACCATCGCTGCACATTCCGGAAGATGTGCATTACGGGTCTTTCGTGTTCTCGCGCGAATCGACCCGTAACTGGATGCAGATTCTCACGGAAGAAGAATTGGACCGCCGCGAAGGCATGCGCAATGAGCAGAGACGGCGCAGCTTTACCGCTGGACGTATCGCGCTCCGGACGATGTTGGCCGAGCACTTGGGCCTGGCACCGGTCGATGTACCCCTGATCATCGAGTCTTCTGGAAGGCTTGCCTGTCAAGGCTCGGACTTGCACCTGTCCCTGGCCCACTCGGGTGATGTGGCGGTTGCGGCATTCAGCACGCGCAACGTGGGCATCGATTTGGAGCAGATTCGTCCGAAGCCGGCCACCCTTCTCGACTACATCCTGGCCGACGAGGAACGAGATCACGTCCACAATCTGGATCTGGACGCCGATCGCACACTATTCCTGTGCTGGACAGTAAAAGAAGCCGTTCTAAAAGCCAATGGGACGGGGTTGCGCCGCTCTCCGAGACTGGTGCGGACCTCGATCGACACGGCTTCCTCCCACGCCGAAGTCCGCGATCCTTCTGACGAGACGTGGGACGTCCATTTCGGTCTTTCTGACCAGTTTGCAGCAGCTTTGGCGGTTGAAAGGCCGGCCTGATTGGCAATTAGCCCTTCCGCGCGTTAGCATTTCCGACTACTTAACGCCGTTATTATTCGTTATCGGTTCGCAAACCTCCCCTCGAGGCCTGCGTAGTCATCAAATTCCGCTCCCCGGGAAGAATACCGGGAAAAATACCGGGAAGAACGCTACGGTTTTTACCGCCCTGGTCCGCCACCCGATCGCCATCCTGCCAAGATCATGTCCTCTGCCCCTACTTCGACGCCATCAGAAAGTGCTTCCGACAGGAAAGCACCGGAATGGCACATGCCTGTCAAGGCTGTCCGGTTTGTGACGGCAGCCAGCTTGTTCGATGGTCACGATGCGGCCATCAATATCATGCGTCGCGTGTTGCAATCGGCTGGTGCTGAAGTTGTGCACCTCGGACACAACCGCTCGGTCAAAGAGATCGTGGATACGGCCATCCACGAGGACGCGCAGGGCATCGCCGTCTCGTCCTACCAGGGCGGCCACATGGAGTACTTCAAGTACATGGTTGATCTGCTGCGTGAGCGCGGTGCCGGACATATCAACGTGTATGGAGGCGGTGGCGGCGTCATCGTCCCTGAAGAGATTGAAGAGCTACACACCTACGGTGTCGCTCGCATTTTCTCTCCAGAAGACGGACTCGAGCTGGGTCTGCGCGGTATGATTGACCTCATGGTACGCGAGTGCGACTACGATGTCAGCTCAATGACGTTGGAGGACTCGGCCGAAAAGGCACAGAAGGTTGCCCGTGGCATCTCACAAGCAGAGACTATGAATACGGGGGGCGACGGCGCCCGCGACCAGGACTATGGGATTCCGACCATCGGAATCACCGGAACGGGTGGCGCCGGCAAGTCCACACTTACCGATGAATTGGTGCGCCGGTTCGTGACCGACTTCGACGATCTGGACATCGCCGTGCTTTCAGTCGATCCAACCCGCCGTTCCACGGGTGGCGCCCTCCTTGTCGACCGTATCCGGATGAACAGCATTTACGACGAGGCGGGCAAACGCGTTTACATGCGATCGCTCGCCACGCGACAGGCCAACAGGGCTACGAGCCAGGCCTTACGCGATGCCATCACCGTCTGTAAGGCTGCCGGCTTCGACCTGATCATCCTGGAAACCGCCGGCATTGGTCAGAGCGATACGGAAATCGTCGATATGACGGACATCACGTTGTATGTGATGACCCAGGAATTCGGGGCTCCGACCCAGCTTGAAAAAATCGGCATGCTCGACGCAGCGGACTTCGTCGCGCTGAACAAATTCGAGAAGCGCGGCAGCGAAGATGCCCTGCGAGACGTTCGCAAGACCCTGCAGCGCAATCGCGGCGCTTTTGATACCGCGCCAGATCAAATGCCCGTCTTCCCGACCATGGCATCGCATTTCAATGATCAGGGAATCACCAACCTCTACCTGGCGCTTCTCGGCGACCTGAACGACCGATTCGACTTTGGCCGCCAATCCGGAGTCTATACTCCTGAGCCAGTTGCCAATTTCAAGTCGGACGCAGAGGCACTCATCCCGGCCAAACGCCAGCGTTACCTCGGAGACATCTCCGATGCCTGTCGCGATTACCGCTCGCATGCCCAAGAACAGATTCGCACGGCGCGCAAGTGGGGCGAAGCGAATGGTGCCTTGAATCAGGTTGCTGAATGGAATCCAGAGGACCGGGAACTGCTCGAAGATCGTCTGACAAAGATGGCTGCTCGGTGGTGGGACCGTCTGGACCATCGTTCGCGGGCGATACTGGAAGGCTGGGATGCACTCGCCGAGCAGTACCGATCTGACGAGTACACCTATTCTGTGCGTGGACGCGACTTCACCGTGCCGCTGCATACCGAATCGTTGTCCGGCCTCAAGATTCCGAAGATTGCCCTGCCGCGTACTGAAGATCCCGGAGAACGGCTGCGCTACGCCCTGCTGGAGAATCTCCCGGGATTCTTCCCGTTCACATCAGGCGTCTTCCCCTTCAAGCGCACGGGCGAGGATCCAACCCGCATGTTTGCGGGCGAGGGAAGTCCCGAGCGTACCAATCGTCGTTTCCACCTGGTCTCTGAGGGTATGCCAGGAAAACGGCTCTCGACGGCATTCGATTCCGTAACACTCTACGGATTCGATCCGCATGAGCGGCCGGACATTTACGGTAAAGTGGGCAATGCCGGCGTGTCAATCTGCACGCTGGATGACATGAAAAAGCTATACTCCGGCTTTGATCTGTGCGATCCGTCCACGTCGGTTTCCATGACCATCAACGGTCCTGCCCCGATGCTATTGGCCATGTTCTTGAATACGGCCGTCGACCAACAGATCGAAAAATACTTTCGGGAGCAAGGCGCGTGGGACGAGGTGTATGCACGAATCCAGGAGTATCTTGGAGAAAATGCGCCCGTCTATTCCCCTACCGGCCCAACCGGTCCGGAATCGGATCTTCCGCGCACTCATGACGGAACAGGATTGGGTCTGCTAGGCACATATGGCGCCCAACTTGTCGAATGGGGGCTGCTGGATAGCGGAACGTACACGACCATCCGCGAAGCCACCCTCAAACAAGTCCGCGGAACGGTTCAGGCTGATATTCTCAAAGAAGACCAGGCCCAGAACACCTGCATATTTTCCACGGAGTTTGCGCTGCGCATGATGGGGGATGTACAGCAGTACTTCATCGACAATGGCATCCGCAATTTCTATTCGGTTTCCATCTCGGGATATCACATTGCCGAAGCCGGGGCAAACCCCATCAGCCAGCTGGCCTTCACGCTCTCGAATGGCTTCACATTCGTGGAGTACTATCTGGCCCGGGGCATGCATATCGATGACTTTGCGCCGAATCTGTCGTTCTTCTTCTCAAACGGCATGGATCCCGAGTATTCAGTTATCGGACGTGTCGCCCGACGTATCTGGTCGGTCGCAATGAAAAATCGCTACGGTGGCAATGAGCGCTCGCAGAAGCTCAAGTACCACATCCAGACATCGGGCCGCAGTCTGCACGCTCAGGAAATTCAATTTAACGATATCCGAACGACGCTTCAGGCGTTAATGGCCATTTACGACAACTGTAATTCGTTGCACACCAATGCCTACGACGAGGCCATTACGACGCCAACAGAGGAGAGCGTTCGCCGGGCAATTGCCATCCAGCTCATCATCAACCGCGAGCTGGGACTGGCCAAGAACGAAAACCCTCTCCAGGGTGCCTACATCATTGACGAACTGACCGACTTGGTAGAAGAAGCCGTCCTGATGGAGTTCGAGCGCATCAATGATCGAGGTGGTGTGCTGGGCGCGATGGAGACCATGTATCAGCGCTCGAAGATCCAGGAAGAAAGCCTCTACTACGAAGGCAAGAAGCACACGGGTGAATTGCCCGTCATTGGCGTCAACACGTTCCGGGCTGATGGCGCAGAGGCAGCCGAAGAAGGCCCGGTTGCGCTCATGCGTTCAACCACCGAGGAAAAGGACCGACAGATCCAGAATCTTCGTGCCTTCCAGGGTAGTAATCCTGAGTCGGGTAAAGAGGCGCTTTCTCATCTTCAGGACGTGTCGCGCAGCAGTGAGAATACGTTCGAAGCGCTAATGGACGCCGTACCAGTCTCCTCACTGGGCGACATAACCCACGCCCTCTTCGATGTGGGCGGCCAGTATCGTCGCAGCATGTAGGTCTCATGAATCCCTTCCTGGGGTGTCACCTTTTCGGAAACGTCCCGTAGAGGCGCACATCAACCCCTGAAATCTCCTTCATGGACTGAGCTCATGCGTACATTTTTCGTCATTCTGGCCATCGGCGTCATGCTCTTCGGCATCTATGGATGCGAAGATGAGCAGGCCCAGCGCGAAGAATTCGTTGTGTCCGAGGAAGCCGCTCGGGACGTCGAGCGCGATATCGAGCGCAGCGTGGACCGAGAACTGGAGCGGGCCGAAGAGGAAATCCGCCGTGCTCGCGAGCGTATCGAGAGCGAGTTGGAAGAAGCTGAGCTTTCAGATGAAGAGGTCGAGCGCCTGAAGAAAGACGTCGAAGAATCCGTCTCCAGAGGCCTCGCTCGTGTTGGGAAGGCATTGGAAGATATCGGCGCCCGCATCCAGGAAGACTCCGATGTCGAGGTTGTAGACTTCCGCGAATTCCGGGAGATCTTCCCATCCGAGTTGATGGGTATGGAGCGTATCGACTGGAGTGGTGCCAACAAGAGCGCCCTGGGCATGCGTTTTTCGAAGCTTGAAGCGGAGTACGAAGGCCGCAATATGGGTATGGAGATCGCCATTCTCGACCTGGGCACCATGAAGGGACTGGCTGCCATGGGCTTTGATTTTATTGACAAGAACATCGACGAAGAAGACCGGGATGGCTTCAAACGCACCCGTGAATTCGAAGAATGGCCTGGTCTGGAGTCGGTGGAATACCAAGATGACCGCACAGAAATGCAGGGCGTCCTGATCGTCAAAGAACGCATTGTGATTGCCGTGAATGCCGAAGGCAGCCGCCTGGAAAAAGACTTCCTGGAAGATCTTTTTGACGAGCTGGATATCCGTAGTCTGGAGCGTGCCATTCGCTGAATGGTGTGATGTGCCAGGTGTAAAACTCGGCGCATTTCCTTTTGCCCGAGCCTGATGCAGACGGCATTGGATCCGCTTCTGGATTCCGCCGTACGAGCGCCTGAACCCATCGAGTGATTCTGGCCTAACGTGATTCGATCTCCCCTTTCCCTACTGCTGATATGCCTTTGGCTTGCTACTTCTATGCAGGCACCCTTGGCATCCGCGCAGCCTGTTCCTCCATCGGATTCGCAATGGCAAGCATCTGGAGGTAAAGCATTTGGTCTATCCATGATCCTGCCCGGACTCGGACACCGATATGTGAATCAGAACAACTGGACAGGGTGGGCACGCACGTACGCTGCTGCGGACATTGGGCTGTGGCTCAGCCTTATTGGAGGCGAATGGCGCCGCGACGATCTCGTGCAGTCGTATACCACGCTGGCCAGTGGATCGGCCCAAGCTCAGGTGATCGGGAAAGATCGGACATTTTTTCTGAATCTGGCGTCGTTCGAATCCTCAGATGTGTACCGGGAGACCATGCTTCGCAACCGCTCATGGGACCTGATCGGCTATGTTGATGACCCATCCTTTCAGTGGGACTGGGATTCACGGGAGGCATTCAATCGCTACCGTGGCCTGCGTGATGATGCGGAGTCCCTTCGTCGTCGTCGTTCCATCCTCATTGCCTCGCTCGTTGCCAACCGATTGATTTCGGGCGCGATCGCGGCGCGCAGCGCCGGACGATCGCGCCGGTCCCAGGTGACGGCTTCACTGGCTCCGCCCGTGGAATCGGCCCCGGTCCTCTCTCTTCGCGTCCAGTTCTGAGAAGGTGACATCTGGGGAGTGTCACCTCTTCGCGGGGGTTTCGCATTGGCTTCTTGACTCGCGATCGCGGATCGGACTATATTTGCGACCTTCGTTTCGGTGCCCCGTGTGCCGCGTCATGGGTCCGTAGCTCAGTTGGTTAGAGCGCTACGTTGACATCGTAGAGGTCGATAGTTCGAATCTATTCGGACCCACAAAAACCCCAGTTAAGCCGTTATGCTGCTTGGGGTTTCTTTTTATCGGTACAACATAGGTACAACAAAGGGCCTTAAAATTGCCCGTTTCAGTACTCCCGGGTTAGGGGGGTAAAAAGGCGAAGAGGTATGGTGGTTACCCCCTTCTGGTACTTGGATCCCAAGAGTGTGAATACCTAAACGAGAACTCCCCACCCACCTTGCGGTGAGCGGGGAGCTGAGGGTGTCGGTGGCTGCTTTAGCGGGACGAAAAGGGTTGGCGCAATAATTCCACTAGACAGTCCTTCCACTCAGACTGCCACGGGTATTCCGGAGACTTTTTTTGTGTGAGTACCGCTACGGGGGTGGCAGCTTAGTCGACTGAGTGGGCGCCAGCTGCTTCAACAACCAGAATGAGTTCGCCGTCAACGACTCGCAAGAGGTTGCCCCACTGGCCAAAGCCAAGTAAGCCACCTTCACTACTCTCAACTTGATATCCACCCCAGTTTACAACAAGGTCATCGGAGACCGGTCGGTATCCATATGATTGAGCCGTGAGGCGCACGCCCTCTGGCGGCGGTTGAATACCTGAGGTAAGGGCCTCGCGCCCCTTTAAAATCCCGTTTTCTGTGACTTGAATGCCGTCTTCCTCAAACATCTGAACAGAAAGCCCGGCTATATCCCCAGCATTAGTGAGGGAGGTATACCGTGCTATAGCACTTTCCACCATGTCAGAGCCCTCTCCTTTGTGGACCTCGTCAAAAACACGCTCAACTTGAGTTAGGTCCGTCACAGGATTGTAGACTACAGCGTGGTCAAATACAGAGGTGAGTGTCTGCCCATCGGAACGGTAAACGTTTAGAAATGCCCCTCCAATCCCGTCACCTTCGTTGGGCGCTTCCCATTCACCAACGGCCATAATCACGCCGTCTGCCATCTCGCGAGCTTCAACGAGGGTAATAGAAAGCAAAGGATCTCCCTCGTCTTGGGAAAATCCCGCCGAAAAGTCCTGAGAAATGGCATCACGTCCATACAAGGGAGTTTGCATACTGAAGACAATTCGGACGGCGTCTTCAGCATAAAGCGCACCAACCTTGGACGCATCGCCGGTTGACCAAGCCTCCTCAAAAGTAGTCAAATGGGCCTCAACCAAATCCATAACGTTGGCGCTATCAGAGTCATCATTTTTGGTAGAACAAGCAGTCAAGGTGCTTATTGCAAACAACAAAAGGACGACGATGGAGGGCGAAGTAAGGCGTCTCATTTCTTTATACCAGCAAGAGTTATCTGTGACTGTAGGGTGATAGGGTAACCTAAAGCCTCTTTCAATGTCAACGCTGTAGAGCTAGAAAACCCTCCGCCGGGGTAAGGGGGGGGGTGAATTTGTTTGATTGGTGGCAGCTACCCCCTTCTGATTCGCGCCGTATTTTACGCGTATGATGTTCCGCGCCCAATCCAGGTCGCTGAGCAACTTGTGGTGCTGTTGATCGCTACACATTGATCGCACTATTGGAGGTAAGCAAGAAGCCGCATGACAGAATCAGAAATAAGCGATATCATTGAAAAAGCTTGGCAGGATGACGTCAGCTTTGACGCGATCGAAGCGAGCACAGGCTTGTCTGAATCTGAGGTTATCGCATTAATGCGGCGTGAATTGAAGCATTCAAGCTTTAAAATGTGGCGCAAGCGAGTGAGTGGTCGAAAGACAAAGCACTTCAAGACCAAGTAATATTCGCAAACAGGGCGCAGCAACAGAGTCTCGATCATTCACGTCTCAATCTTACGTATGAACAAGAAACACGTAAGGATACTATGAGACATTTAATACTCGTTCTGGCTCTGATCACATCCAGCTGTGTGTCTTCTAAAAGCGTATATATGGACCGAGCGAACCAAGTCCTTCAAACGTGGTCAGGTGCTTGATGGTATCGAGCTCGTCGTCTCCATCTGTGTCAAGCACCCGATAGAGGCCACTCCCCCGTCCATCGACGCCTTCTTCACTATTCACCACGACATACAGGCTGTTGAACGCCCAAAACAAACCCTGGGCATGCCCCAAGGCAATGTCTAGCTTTTCCACTTGTGTCGTGGTCGGGGCCGCACCCAATGCTGGCGGTTGGATGCGATAGAGTAATCCATATTGATCCGAAGCCAGTAGTCGCCCCTTTCCCTCCACGGCCAGCGACACCAGGAGCTGCTGTCGGCGACCGTGGGACTATACAGGATTTCGGCTTTGAACCCGTCCGAGAGATTGATCTCGGGAGGATCCTCTGATTGCCTTAAAAGGGTGTCAATTGGAAAGCGAGGCTGGCCAGCAGGACCAAACCCGTCAACAGAGGAAACAGTGGATGACGCATGGGAGGCTTCGAATTGATGGATCGTCGCACATTCGAGGAGTAGCGTACGAATTACCATTATAGCAGAATCCGAGCAAGATGCGAGGAGCCCTCCGCGCAAAATGCTCGATATGGCTTCCGATCCCGGGTACGAATACCAGAAAAACGCGACTCAGCCTATCAGGCGACGCTCCCTACTCATGCATCAGCAAACACGTCTTGGAGCCTCTCAACAGGAAATACCTTGCGACCGACCGAAGGAACTCTTAAAGCAGGTCTTTCGAAATGCGCATCGTCACCAGCATGTGGGGCACGTCCACGACCTCAGCAATCTTGAGGTCAGCGGCTAACGAAGCCAGGACATATGCTTCCGTACGATCCATGCCTGTCTCGTCTACGATGTAGTCGAGCATGGCCCGCGTGGCCATCTTGGCCGCATCATCGATGGTCACGCCGTAGCCTGTCACCGAATAATGCGTATCACTCTCATACTGTGGTGACGGCATGTCGCGGCCGCCCTTGATGAGCTCGATCTCGTACACCACCCGCAGGGGTCCTTCGATGGCCGTACCAGAGATTTCGCCGTCGCCTTGGGCCACGTGTGGATCGCCGATCGAGAAAAGGCCCCCATCGACGAGGACCGGGAAGTAGGTCGTCGTTCCCTCGGCCATGTCACGGTCATCCATGTTGCCACCGTTGTGACGCGGTGGAACCGTGGAGAGCAGCTCATCCGTGTCCGGAGCAACACCCATTACTCCCGGGAACGGACGAAACGGGATGGTGATGCCGTAGCCATAGTCCACTTCGGATTGCCCTTCCTCGAATTCAAAGATTCGGATGTAGGGCTCGGTGAATTCGTCTGCAAGGAAGCCGAATCCTGGAAAGACGGCTGACCACCCCCATTCCTGCACCTCGATCTCATGCAGGGTGACCGCCAAGACATCACCCGGCTCCGCGCCATTGACGGCCACGGGGCCGGTCAGCGCGTGGAAAGGACCGATGGCCAGGATGCCCGGAAGATCTTCAGCCACGGTTTCGCGCGTCACATGGCCGCCTGAGGCCTCAACCAAATGCGCTTCGATGATCGCCCCGGAATCCACCGTCAGCACGGGCTCAAAAGTGTTGCTCCATTTATTGTGTCCGTTCTCAGCCGTGATGGTGAATTCAGGTTCAGGAGCGGGAGCGTCCTGCTCAGACGTGACGGCCTGCTCCGTGCAAGCAGAGAGCAACAGGACAACTAGAAGAAGGGAGAAACGTGTCATGGATCCTGGAGGGATTTGAATGTAGCGGTGCGCTCCCGATGCCTGCGACATCGGGAGCGCACCTGAAATCAAACAGACGTTGTTAGTGTGCAGCTACTGGCGCGTCGGACGGGCGACCCCGTACCCAGAAATGCAATCCGAGGAAGAGCACGATCAGGATGGCCGGAAAAAGTACCATCGTGCCCAGCGTTGCCTGACCAGCAACCAGTTCAAGCTCACCACCGGTCAGTCCTGAAGCTGCAGCAGCAACCCGATCACCGTCAATCCAATCACCGATGATGGGCTGAAAAATGGACGTCGAGAACATTCCGACCGCTCCGACGATGGACATACCCAATGCCCCGCTCTTCGGAATGTAATGGGCGATGAAGCCAATCATATTCGGCCAGAAGTAGGCAATACCCAGTGCGTAAACAATGGCCGCAAAGTAGGCCATGCTACCTGTGACCGTGCTGAACAGGTATACGCCAATCGTTCCAAGAATCGCCGAGGCCAGCAAGACGCCCGTGATGGAGAGTTTGCCGACGGCTTCGCCCCCGAAAAAGCGAGCAACGGCCATCAGGCCTGTGACCAGCGCAAGAATCAACATCGGCTGGGCACCGCTCTCAGCTAGAATCAGACCGACCCATTGCTGAGGGCCGAACTCAGAGATGGCCGTCAATGCCATACAGGCCATCATGAAGATGAACAGCGGCGAGAGCATGGCCTGGAAATTCGAAGCCACATGCTTTGATGCTTCGACTCGGGCCTCTGGGAATTTCTGTCCCCAGAACAGCCAGGCATAAATCAAGGTGGGAATCATGATGACCCAGATCTGGGCCTCCCAGTTGAATCCGCCGTCGGTCATAAACTTTGATACGAGTGCGCCAATCACGATCCCGCCGGGGAACCACATGTGGAAGCGATTCATCATTTTGGACATCTTCACGCCTTCGTACGTATCCGCGATCATCGGATTACAGGCCGCTTCCGTACAGCCGTTACCGAGGCCGATGAGTAGCGTCGAAATGAGCAAACCGACATAGCTGCCCGAATAAACCGTCATGACGATCCCAATGGCATGGGCGAAAAAGGCGAATTGCATGATCTTCTTTGGACCCACGGTGTGGTAGACCAGCCCACCGATGACCATCGAAATCGGAAAGCCCAGAAACCACATGGAATTGATCCAGCCCAGCTGCTGGGCCGTGAAATCATACTCCGCTCCAAGCTCTCCAAGGATGCCCGCGCGGATGCTGAAGGACAGAGCCGTCGTGATCAGCGCGAAGCAGCTGCCATAGAATAGTCTCCTCTCATTCGTCATGATAAAACCTGTAGTGGATGGGGTGAGAACTGGCGGCAGGCGGCCGCCCTGACGTGTGGCGATGTCAAGAAACGCGCCTCCCTTTCAAATAGCAATATTCTACTTTCCCTGCGTGCCAACCATTTGCTTGCATGCGGCCTCTAATTAAGCAGTACACGTTGCGTCGAGCGACGTACAAAGCGCAGGTCTTGCGCGCGCTCTTCCGATAGCGTACTGATTACCGGGGCATTCCGGCCCGGTGCGCCACCAACATGCAGCGTTTGCCCGTGCGGCATCATTCGGCAGAGGAGATTGCCGCATTCTTCGGGCCGGAATTCGTCCTGGAAGAGCAGGTGGAATCCACCCATGTGACGCCAGGCGACGTTGTACAGGACTACATTTTCGTGCGGCTTCACCGTCACGGAGTCGGCAGAGACACATGAAGATGGCCGGCCGCCACTACAAGTAGCAGACTGCGAAGTCCAAGACAGGTAGCTCAAAAGCCGAGAGTATTCGCCATTCCGTATTCGTCGTGCCTCGAGCCCTGTTTCCGTTTATGTGGGTGGATATCCTTCCCTATTCATAGCTCACTACGTCTTCGATTATCGGCTTCTGCGGCTCATCAAGGCGTAGTCGATACTTTGGTCCGTTTCGGTCTTTTTGTGATGGATCAAAAGTAAATTCCCGCCTTACGGTCCCATCGTCCTCTTACCTTTTGCGTTACCATCCATTCACATATCTGACACCTTCCTCCGGGCCTGGGTGCTCGAACCCGGCGTATTCACGATCCTCGTTGGCAACTCCTCCCGAGAACTCCCCTTCAAGCGGATGTGACTTGGTAATCGGCCCGGCTCTTACCCAACCATCCGGATCGAAGGACCTTTTCGACCGCCGCCACTCTTACCTGGGCCGGAAAGGCGGTACACGAACTTGAGCATGATGTAGCGTCCAAGCGAATTGACACGCTGCTCGCGGATCATGTTGCCCGTATTCGTGAAG
>JAURNP010000094.1 GCA_030830105.1 Rhodothermales bacterium
AGAGTCTGGCGCCTACATGCAACAGGAAGGCCGCTTCGGAGCTGCTTCGTCCAGAGAAATAGAAGAAGCTCCTGTCAGGATTCGTCTTTGCCAGGACTGCCGAAGCAAGCTGCAGGGCCTCGTGCCAGGAGATGACCCGATACCGATCGCTTCCCGCCTCCCGAAAGACTGGCTGGGACAGTCTACCGCAGTTCTCGAGTTGCCGAGGAGACAAAGACGCCATTCGATCCAGTGACCACTCTTGCCAGAAGGACTCGGGAATAGGCGCCTGTAGATCGGCAGCCATGGCCTGCACGCTTTTCTTGCAGAACTCTGGGAATTCTCCGGCTTCGTTGACCATGCCGCCTTCCTGACCACCCATGCCTACCGCACACGTCTTGCACGTGTTGCGAGAGCGAAGCGCCCGGTACATCGCCCGAAAACCACCAGCTTGGCGGGCTTTCGAGAAGGTATAAGCGATGGATGACCAGCCTCCTGGAGTCATGGAATCCTCTTTCCGGGATGCGGAAATTGGTAGTGAAAATGAACCCCTCGATAGTGAGGTCCGTTCACAGTCTACCACTTCAGACGGTCATTGTCACCCAACTCCATGCACTGGCTCAACCCATTCTCTCTGACGCTACTCCTGTCAGGTGTCATTTTCGTTGCTGCTGCAGAATGGATGTCTCGACGTCCACCGGCAAAGATCAACGATCTGTACGGCTATCGGACTGCGGCGTCCAGGGCCTCCCAGGAGCGATGGGATTTTGCCCAACAGGCTTCCGCCGTGCGTTCTCGGTTCTGGGGGTGGGTGATGATTGCTTTGGCGTTGTTTGGATATGCCTTCGGAAATTTACCGGAGGGACTTGGGGTCGTCCTGTCGATGGTTGTACTGATCGGATGCTGCGTCATGCTGCTTCTGGGGACGGAGAAGGACATAATGAAGCACTTTGGTCCTGTGAAGCAGTAAAGCGGTGGAGGGTGAACCGGTAAAAAACGGGCCGGTCATCCGAAGATGACCGGCCCTCGATTCTGACACAGCCGTCAAACTTGAACGCTTTTTAGCGAGTCTGTGGCCTCTGGCTATTTATCTGGGAAATGTCCACGTTCCAGCGGTAATCGCCTAGCAGGTGCTGGACGAAGTACTCGGCTCTCAGCCAGAACCAGTAGTCGGACATGCTTCCATATCCATGCCGCTGGCCAGGGAAGACGAAGAAGTCAAACCGCTTGTTGGCTTTGATGAGCGCATCCGCCATGCGATAGGTGTTGGCAGGATGGACGTTGTTGTCTTCCAGCCCGGTGGTCAGCAGCAACCTGCCCTTGAGATTACTGGCTAATTCCGGATTAGACTTGATGCTGTATTTGAAGCTGACATGGCCTTCATCATCAACCACTTCCTCCACGCCGTGGTGCTGCTCGGACCAATAGCGATTATAGATTTCATTGGTGTGGTTGCCTGCACTGGAGACTGCCACCTTGAAGAAGTCAGGATACACCAGCATGGCCGCTGTCGACATGAAGCCTCCTCCGGAGTGCCCGTAGATGCCCACCCGGTGGATGTCGAGGAAGTCATGACGATCGGCAAGCTGCTCTGCTGCGACTTTCTTATCCGCTAAACCATAGTCCCGCAGGTTGCCGTACCCGTAGTTGTGGTACCATTTGGAACGATTCGGGTGGCCGCCGCGGTTTCCGACTGTGATCACAACCATGCCGAACTGGGCCAGGGCCGTTTCATAGCGATTGGTGCTGAACCACTTAGACACGGACTCCGTTTGAGGACCTGGGTAGACGTACTCCACTAGCGGATACTCCTTGGACGCGTCAAAGTCGAAGGGCTTGTACATCACGCCATACAGGTCCGTGATGCCATCGGCAGCCTTGACTGTGAACGGCTCGGGGAATTGATAGCCTGCCTCCATCAGTTTCGAGAAGTCCGCTGTTTCAAGTTCGACCACCACGCGTCCGTTCGAGTCTTTCACTACTGACACCGGCGTGGTGTTGACGCGCGCGTAGTTATCGACGAAGTAGCGACCAGACTCACTGAAAGTGGCGCGGTGGTCGTATTCACCCGGATTGAGGAGGCGTAATCCAGAGCCGTCCAGGTTCACTCGATACGCGTGCTGATAGTAGGGGTCTTCACCCTCCTCGCGGCCATTGCCTTGGAAATAGAGTACGCCGTTGGATTGATCTACCCGCTGGATGCCCGCACGCGTGTTCCAAGGGCCAGATGTGATCTGTTTCTCGAGCGTACCATCGGCTCCGTAATGGTAAAAGTGACCCCAACCATCACGCTCGGACCACCACAGCATGTCTCCGTTGTCCAGCAGGTACGGGTGGCGGGGCTCGATGTATGTGTTCATCCGTTCCTCGATGAGGACTTCGGTTTCGCCTGTCGCGGCATCGACACGGAAGAGATCCACGCGCTTGTAGTCTCGGCTTTTGCGATAGGCCAGAAAACTACCCGGATCGTTCGTATTCCACGTGCGCATGAGTGGCGAGTCATCGGCGGGGTAGCGGAACTGCGGTTTGAGACCTACTTGCACTTCCTGGTCCACGAAGGCCGAGTCGTTGACGGCCCAAACGGAGTCCGCAATGACGCTGCCGACCTGCAGGTGATACTGCGCCACTTTCTCCTCGCCCGGCATGCCGTACTTGTAGCTTTCCAACTGTGGGCGTTTGTCGCCCGTGTAGTGGATGATCCAAAGGTCGCCGACTTCGCGCACGTCCAGGCGCATGACGGAAAAATACTCGGAGCCGGGAGACCAAATCACATCTGTACGCTTGCGCTCATCCTTGTTTTCCTCTACCTGTTCCGCCGTACGCCCATGGAACTGGCTCAGGCGCCAGTTGGAGGAGACGTACGAGAAGAATGGCTCGCCATCATGCGTGAGCTGGATTTCTTCGACGTCTACTTCGTCTTCGGCTTCCTGGGCATCATCACCGGTTTTTCCGCGCCGAGCATTCAGGATCTCCTGAAAATCCTCTCCACTCATCTTGAAAAGATTGTCATGGCGGGCGAATACCACCCAGTTTTCATCTGGAGAGATGGAGGCCCACGATGGCCGGTTGTCCGGCTTCTCCACCTCCTCAAGTTCTCGCAAGGTCTGCGTGCTCAGTGTGTATTCGAAGTAAAACACTTTGTCCCTCATTTCCGGCTTCTTCGGGGTAGCCGTGGAGTCCTGCTGGGTATCACCCATTTCGGCTTCCTCATCCGGGACTTCTTCCTGCACGCTTGAGGTCACCTCGAAACGCAACGTGTTTTGATCGATAAACTTGATGCTGCGGATGGGCAGGTTTTGCCCATCAAATGGATCTTTCACGATCCGTGTCAGCTCGGAAGCGATGCGATCGTTATCGAAAATAGCTGACTTCGTGCCGCGAACGGGGTCGACCTTCCAGTAGCTGGTACCGTCGGAAGTTTCGTAGGAATACCAGAACGATTCACCCCCTTCAATCCATCGCGGAGAAACAGAAGTCGAATAAATCAGATCGTTGATGCGATACGGCGCCCAGCGCGATGCCAGATCGTAGTTGGCCGTCTGATGCGCTTGGGAAGCATGGTGGTCCTGGGCCTGAAGCGTTAGGGCGCCCAGCAGGAAGATGGCAGCGAGCGTGGTGAGATGACGCATTGTGAGTACGGAATGAGTGAATACAAGGCAGCGACGGAATGTATCTTGTCTCTCTTCCAATCGAAAGCCCATCCGAAGATTGCCGGGAATACCCCACGCATGACGCTATCTGATCAACAAGCATTCAAGTCTGTCCTCGAGTCTCTGCGTTCCGAGATCGAAATGCAGCTTCAGGGTTCTTCGGCGGCGGATGACAGCATTCGCCCGGACAACGCCATTGGAAGGCTCACGCGTATGGAGGCCATTCAGGCGCAGAGTATCTCCGCCGCCGGCAAGGCCAGGCTCCGGAAACGCCTGCCACAGATCGAACGGGCACTGAAAGCGATCGGGGAAGGGACCTATGGAACCTGTACCTCTTGCGGCTCCAATATCCAGAAAGGGCGTCTGGAATTTCGGCCGGAGAGTCGGCGCTGCGTCGCATGCGCTCGGGGGTGATGCGCACGGGATGGGGAGGGTGAATCCAAGGGCTCAGAAAGCCGAGCCAGGAGGCTGAGCCAAGAGGCTGAGTCAGCCGGACAAAATCGCTTTCAGGTTCAACACCTTCTCAGCGTCTGTTTCACCGTTCAAGAGCACGGATGAGTAGGCATGGAAAGAGACATCCTGGCAATCGACGAAGGCATCCCGAAGAACAGGCAGCGTCCGCGCCGATACGCCGCCGCCTACCACGATTTCCGCCGAACCCTGCAAACTCCTCTGCAATGCCAGGAGTGAAGTCAATCCTTCCAGGGCGCCCTCTTTGCTCCCCCAAGGCGTACCCGCTGTCAATATGCGTCGGGCGCCCAGCTCGACGGCACGATGAGAGGCGGCCCGACGTTCAGAAACGGCATCAATGGCTCGGTGGAATGTGAAGGCTTGGCCGCTCTCTAGTGCAACGTCAATCAATTGCTGACAGGCTGATTCGTCAATTGAATCTCCGGAGAGCGCGCCGGATACCACGCCGTGTGCGCCACACGCCGCCATGGTTTCGATCGATTCCCTCATTCGGCTCAACTCCTGGTCAGACCACTCGAAATTCCCATCGCGAGGCCTGATCATTACCAACACTTCCACGTGAGCGGGTACCTGTTCGCAAATGGCACGAATAACAGCTGGAGTCGGTGTCAATCCGCCCACGTGCATATCCGCACAACACTCCAGCCGGTTTGCACCGCCTCGAGCTGCAGCGACAGCATTGGCCAGGCCGAGTTGCTCGTCGTCACAGGCGATACAGATTTCAAGCGAGTGGGGCATGGCGAGGGGCAGGGGCTACGGTGCTCGAGTGTGGCGGTATACGAGGGATCAGCGGGCCACGTTGAGTGCAAGGTAACCACGAAAACGGCAATACAGGATTCGACTCTGAAGCATCTTGAGTGAGACGAATTCCCCATCCTATTCAGTCGCGTTCCTATCTTCCGCATTGACCTTCGTACTGCACGTACGGTATTTCGCTCTGGATGGATCTGCCCATGCGCCTCCGTTTTTATCTCTCCCTTTTCCTGCTGACCGCCCTGACCATGAGTCTCACCAGTGATGTCTCCGCCCGTCAGAATCTCGACGAGACTGAACAGCATCTCGCCTCATTCGTGGATAGCCGTGTTGAAGGCGCCATCGCGTTGCTGGAACGTGTGGTGAATATCAATTCAGGGTCCATGAACTTCGATGGAGTCCGGGCTGTCGGAGCCGTATTTGATGAAGAACTCACTGCCCTCGGATTCGAGACGCGCTGGGTGGATGGATCGGCGTTCGACCGAGCCGGCCACTTGTTCGCAACGCGTGGAAATACCGGTCCTCACTTCCTCCTGATCGGCCACCTCGATACGGTGTTCGAAATAGACAGCCCCTTCCAGGAATTTAATCGTGAGTCAGAAGATCGAGCCGTTGGTCCAGGAGTTATCGACATGAAGGGTGGTGACGTGGTCATGGTGGAGGCGGCCCGTGCACTCAAGGCCGCCGGTATCCTCGATAACATGACCATCACGGTTGCTCTCATCGGAGATGAAGAGTCATCAGGCGACCCGCTCGAACTGGGCCGTGCAGCCTTGGTCGAGGCCGCCATTGAAGCGGACATTGTCATGGCCTTCGAGCCGGGCGACGGTAACCCCGGAACCGCGGTGCTCGCCCGCCGCGGGTTCACTGGCTGGGAATTGCACACCACTGGCAAGCGCGCTCATTCTTCTTCCGTTTTCTCCGAGCAAACGGGATACGGGTCTATTTTCGAGGCTGCTCGCATTCTCACCAGGTTTCAAGAGGAATTGGTAGGAGAGGAGCTGCTTACTTTCAATCCGGGACTGATTCTTGGTGGTACCAGCGTGGAGTTCGATGAGGAAAATGATCGTGGTAACGCCTTCGGTAAGACCAACGTAGTTTCTGAAAAAACCATCGTTTCAGGTGACCTCAGGACGATTTCCCCCGAGCAGCGCAAAGCTATCAAAGATCGCATGCGTGCGTTGATCGAGGACAATCTCCCGGGAACGAGCGCCAAGCTCACATTCCGTGACAGCTACCCGCCCATGGGCCAAACGATCGGGAATGAGGAATTACTGGCCATTTTCAACCAGGCCAGTATGGATGCCGGGTACGGATCCGTCGTTGCGGGCGACCCGCGTCAGGCTGGTGCCGCTGACGTCTCTTTCGCAGCCTCTCATGCGCGTATGGCCCTCGATGGTCTCGGCATGACGGGTGGTGGAACGCACACCACGCACGAGTGGGCGGATCTTGAGACCTTGCCCATGCAGACCACCAGGGCGGCTATCACCATGTATCGCATCGCCCGAGACTGGAACGAGTAGCGTCGGAATTCCGTGTCGGTTTTTCGGTAGATCAGGGATTCTGCAAGCAGGATCTTAGCTCATCCACTATTGCTGGTACGCCAGGTCTATCATGCTGACACCCCTTCCTCCGCGAGCGGAAATGATCGAGGCCTTTCTGGGCCGCGACACCCGCTATGAGGGCATTTTCCTCACGGCCGTCAAAACGACCGGGATATTTTGTCGTCCCAGCTGTTCGGCGCGCAAGCCGAAGCCTGAAAATGTGGAGTTCTTCTCCAGTGCCAAGGATGCGCTGAATCATGGATACCGCCCGTGTAAACGCTGTCACCCCATGCAGCCCTTGAATGAGTCACCTGACTGGTTGAAGCCACTGATGGATGCCTTGGAATCTGATCCGCTCAAGCGGTGGAAGGATGGAGACATTCGTAGTCTCGGCCTTGAGCCGGAACGGGTTCGGCGGTGGTTCAAGCAGCACCACGGCATGACCTTCCATGCCTACAGTAGGAGTCGTCGCTTGGGAGGTGCCCTCGGCGCCATGAAAAAGGGGGAGTCTCAGACGCATGCCGCGTTCGATCATGGATTTGAAAGTCTGTCAGGATTTCGGACCGCGATAGAGCGCATTACGGGAGTGCCAACCGGCAACGCTGCAGAAAAAGGTGCGCTCTACCTGCATCGCATCACGACGCCGCTGGGCCCGATGCTGGCTGGAGCCACCGAGGCGGCAGTTTGCCTGCTGGAGTTCATTGACCGTCCCATGCTGCCTACCCAGCTTAAACGCATCCGTGACCGGATCGAAGAATCCCCGATTCCAGGTTCCAATCAAATTATTCTTCAGCTGGAAGAGGAGCTATCAGCCTACTTTGATGGCACATTGCGAGCTTTCAATGTGCCATTGGATATGCGTGACACGGAATTTCAGGAGGAAGTCTGGAAAGTGTTGCTGGAAGTGACCTACGGAACAACGGCTTCCTATGGAGACCTTTCCAAAGCTATCGGTAATCCGGGCGCGGTACGGGCCGTGGCACGTGCCAATGGCGATAACCGCATGGCTATTCTGATCCCGTGCCACCGGATTATCGGCTCAGATGGATCGCTGACTGGATATGGCGGAGGGTTGCATCGGAAACGATTCCTGCTGGAGCTCGAACAGGGCATTCGCTCACCGGGGCTGTTTGATTGAGCACGAGGACGGCTCTGATGGGTTAGACCGCCATACTCGTTTGGTCGGTTTCCTGGGCGTAACACCCTTAATTGATCGGCGCCGAGAGGGTAATAACCGGATGCTCCGAAGGCGCGGTAATTACATTGAGTACCTCGAAGTCGATAGCGATTTCTTCCAATCGCTCCAGCGTCTTGACCCGAAACGAAACGGTCTGATGGGGCGGCACGTCAATCAGATTTGCCCGGTCGTGAAACCGATAGTCTGATACATTTCTGAGAGTGAACCAGGCGTCCGAGTCGTTTCGAATGGCAATCTGCGCAATGGATAAATCGCCGCTGTATCCAGAAGTGGAAAATGACAGGGAGGCATCGATCAGTGGTCGAACGTGCTCTTCGCGTCCAATGATCGAGTCCAGGTAATAGGCTACCGTGCGCCGGGCCAGCAATGCCTCTCTGATTGCTTCTTCCGTGCGATTTTCCGCCAGTACTACGGTGATCGGCCGATGACCGCCTTGCGCGATTTCATACTGCCAGTCCACCAGACCGTGAATGTCCGACGTTCCGATGATGGCCAGATCATGCTCCAGTGCGAGCTCAATTGCTTCGTCGGAGTAGGTAAGGTCGTTGACAACCTCGATTCCTTGGATCAGTCCTTTTTCGATCAATACGAGCTGCTCTGGCTCAATACGTGCGATGCCATCCTTTCTTTGGGATCCCCAGTTGGGGTGGTTGATGAAGGTGAAGCCACCCTGGGCTCCTGCTTCTTCATAGGCGTCTTCAGCATCCTCAGTAAGGAGCGGGTTGGCATCCTTGATGAAAATGGCATTGGCATGTCCGTACGGCAACGAGCGGGTTATTTCCGAACCACGAAGTACGATCAACCCACTGTTGCCAGCAGCCGAAACGGCAAGGTCAAATGCACGGTTTCGATCCGGATGCGGGATGTCCTTGGCATGGGGCTGGTACTCCAGGTGTTCGGTAATGGCAATACAATCCAGACCGTCGCGTTGCGCTTCCTGCACCCGAATGCTGGGCCACACTTCTCCGTCGGAAAAGACGGTGTGCATGTGGAAGTCACAGGTCAGGCTCAGATAGCCATCTGTATCCGGAAACTGGATGACGCGACCACCTACATGGTCATGACCGTGTTGGGCCTGGGCGGGAAGAACAAGGAGGAAGACGAAGATCGCTGCAAGTAGACGCATCATGACGGTCATTCTGACATGTGGGAAAGTGTAACAATGTAGAGGAACCAACCGAGGGATTCGACCGAAGTGCAAAAACAATGTGGTGTCGGCGACACGTCCTCTACTCCACGTGAGCCGCTACGACAGTGACGGAGGAGGATCCGCTTGCATAGACCGCACCCATTCGCGATACCCCATGATGCAGAGGATCAGGAAGATCGTGTACTGTCCTGCGAACAGGTACAGTCCCTTTAGGGCATAGATCGTGATGGCTACCACATCGATGACGAACCAGTACACCCAGTTTTCGAGCAATTTGCGAGCCATGAACCACATGGCGATGAGACTGGCGACGGTTGTGAACGCATCCCCGAATGGATAAGCAGGGACCGGTGCATTGCCCGCGGCCCAGGCCTGTGCCCAGACAATGGAATCGTTGACGTGTAGCAGGACCCATCCGGCAATGACGTCCAGATTACTCATGCTCCATCCCCATAGCATGACCAGGACAAGCGTCACGATGGCCCATACGATATTGCGCTGCATGGACATGGTCGTGACCGGCAATTCCTTGTCTTCGGTACCTCCGCGGACCCAGTGGACCCAGCCATAGATGTTCATCCCGATGTAATAGACATGCAACAACATGTCGGAGTACAAGAAAGAGTCGTAGAAAACGATAACCGCCACGGAAACCGATATCAGACCTGTAGGCCAGGCCCAGATGCTCTGGCGCGTCAGCAGGTAGACACTGACAAGCCCGGCAATGGCGGCAATGGCTTCAAGGATCAACATTTGGAAGGGACCTCCATGATGGTCGGGCTGTGTTTGGTCAGTTCGAACATACGCCGGATACCGGCCTTCTCAAGAACCACCGTGCACGTGTTGACGAGCGGATGACACCGGACATGATCGGCTTCCCAGACGGCCGAGTCGATTATCACTTCTACGGCTCCTTCCGGGTCATTGATTACACCCATCAGGGTTACGGAGCCTGGCTCCACGTCGAGCCGATCGAGCAGTCGACGCTCGGACGCAAATGAAACGCGACCCAACCCAGTCTTTGCTCCCAGTGCCATCAGGTCCACTTCCTTGTCGAATGGGACCACGATCAAAATGTGTCGACGTCCTCTCTTATCGCGCACAAACAAGTTTTTGGTGCGCTGTCCACGAGGGATATCAACAGATTGGGTCACCTCCTCAACCGTGAACACGGCCGGATGGTCATACCGTTCAAACGGGATTCCGTTGTTTTCCAGAAAGCGGATTGCTCTGGTCAGCCGGTCGGCAACCATGAATCAGGAGTGGGAGGAGCGGGACGTGATCTGGGAGTACTGTGCGAAAATAGAAAAATAGACCCAAAGGGTCGCGGCAAGAAAAATTCCTTGGGTGATAAGAATGAGTCCTCCGCCTGAGAGTCGACCAATATTGTCGTGCAGTTCGAACGTGATACCACGACTCTCTTCCGACATCAACACGAAGACCAGAAGCGTTGAGGACGTCAACAGGGCCATAAGAAACAGATGCACTCTGGCCACCCATACCCAAAGTCGATTTCCCTCCAGTAGAGCAATGCCAAGCGGGAGCAAAATGGGGGAAAAGTCCACCGCGTTTATCGAACCAGCCATGAGGGTAAGGGCGAACCGAATGCTTGCGGCTGTGCCAAGGATGGCACAGATCGTTCCGGCAACGAAGGATATGGCGGAGCGGGATGGGGTCATGGTTTTCGAGTTGAGTGGATAATGAGCCTATTGGGGGCGGGGCCTCCGGCCCCGCCCCCAATAGGCAGTATTAAAAATGATTCAGAGTGGCTTGAGAGTAGAAACCATGGTAACAGGGTCTTCCTTTCCGAGTGAGAACTCGATATCGACATCACATCCCTGAAAACACCAGCATGTGACCACATCGACATCATACTCGATCAATCCCCACAGGAAGGAGCGTGAAGAACTCTCAGGACAAACGCCTTCGCCCTCACATACAGCCCCAGGCGAAATGAAGTCCACCTCGCACGTCAGGGTCAGTGAAATGATGTCCTTGCCCGTCCAAGAGGACGTATCGAGGTTTTCGATGCAGGAGCGGTCAACCCGCGCAGAAAACACGCCGTCTCCGGCGAATGCATCACCGTTCAATCCATTGTCTTCCATTCGTGCAACGTCTCCATCAGCACGCATGCCGAGGACGTGAAAGGCCTCGGGCCATCGGACAGGAGCCTTTGTGTCCATCGATATATGGAGGACATATTGCTCTTCCTTCGCCGAACCGGGATTTACGATGGACATCTCCACCGATTCCACCAGTTCGATTTCAGCGAGACGACTGGAATCATCGTCGGCAGCCGCTTCCGTCGTGGACACCACGCCGGCATCACACCCGGTTCCAAGGCCGGTAATCAGGATCAGGGCAACCAGCCAGCTCGGAGAGCGCCCTGGTCTATTGGTACGTTTCATGGTCTTTCCTCTTCTTCATCCAACTTCGCGAATGAGTCAGCACGTGAAGCGCTGTCTCATGGATAAAGAGTCATGAGGATGCCAATCGTAACCTGCTTCGGATACAAAACCAGCAGGATCTACCAGACGTGCTCGTTCTTTTCGATTACCTGGGAGGCGGACCCGATAATAAGTGGGTCTGGTTCAATCACCACCGTATGATCCTTCTGCGGATAGTCCAGACGACACAGGAAGTCGTTCATGCAGTTCAGGCGCGCCCGCTTCTTATCATCCGATTTGACGACGGTCCAGGGAGCGTCAGCTGTGTCCGTGTGGAAAAACATGTTCAGCTTTGCCTTGGTGTAGTCGTCCCACTTGTCTCTGGACAGGCGGTCGATATCACTGAGCTTCCATCCCTTGAGCGGGTCGGACTCGCGCGAATTCATCCGTGCCCTTTGCGCATCCCGGGTCACGGAAAACCAATATTTGAAAAGGATAGTGCCTGAGCGCACGAGCATCCGTTCCACTTCCGGGGCCTGCCGAAGGAATTCTTTGTACTCCTTTCCCGTGCAGAAACCCATAACACGCTCGACTCCAGCTCGATTGTACCAGGAACGATCGAAGAAGACGAGCT
>JAURNP010000095.1 GCA_030830105.1 Rhodothermales bacterium
GCAATATCGGGCCACCAACCTGCTGGTAGCCACATGGTTTGCGCTCTTCAGTATCCCCATGTTTCTGCTCGTAAAGGACGAGAAGGTGGAGAATCCTCCTCCTGCCGGACAGCTCATGCGTGAAGCAAAAGATGACCTGATCCGGGTTTTCAGGGAGATCAAGACCTTTCGGCAAGTGTTCAGATTGCTGGTTGCCCGACTGATTTACAACGATGGTCTGATTACCATCTTTGGGTTCGGAGGCTTGTATGCAATGGTCGTCTTCGATTTCACGCTGGACGACGTGATTATTTTCGGTATCGCCCTGAATCTCGCAGCAGGAATTGGTGCCTGGTCCATGGGGCACCTGGATGACAAGCTGGGTGGCAAGACGACTATCATGATCTCGATTGTAGGACTGATCGCCGCAACACTGCTGGCGGTCTTTACCACATCGGTTGCCATGTTCTGGGTGGCTGGAATCGGTGTTGGTCTGTTAGCAGGTCCGAACCAATCGGCATCGCGCTCCCTTCTGGGCCGGTTCACACCGGAGATGAAAGAAAACGAGTTCTACGGATTTTTCGCGTTTTCGGGCAAATTCACGGCCTTTCTGGGGCCTCTCTTGCTTGGCAAAATGACAGTGCTGTTCGGTAGTATGCGCGCTGGTATTGTGGTCGTTGTGGTGCTGTTCTTGATAGGAGGATTTTTGCTGATGCGTGTTGATGAAAATGAAGGCATTGCCGCTTCGGGGCGGGCATGAGCTTTACCGTCGCTGATATCCATCGCCTAATCGAAGACTGGGCGCCATCTGCCACAGCCCAGTCGTATGACAATGTGGGGCTGCTGGTGGGGCGCATTAGTCGACCGGTGAACAAGGTACTCGTAGCGCTTGATGTCACGCCTCAGATCGTAGACGAAGCGATCGAACAGGGCGCTGACTGCTTGCTGGTCCACCATCCGCTCATCTTCAAGCCTCTCAAGCGGCTGACGGATGATTCTCTGGAGTCATCACTGGCATTGCGCCTCGCGGAGGCTGGCATTGCACTCTATGCTGCGCACACGAACCTGGATGCAGCGCGTGATGGAGTGTCGTTCCAACTGGCCCGCGAGCTCGGAGTAAAACAGCCCGAATTCCTTTCGACAATGCCCGAGAGTGTTGTGAAAGTAGTGGTCTTCTGTCCGGTAGATGCAGCCGAAAACGTGCGAAGCGCCATGTTTGCTGCCGGTGCGGGACGCATCGGAGCCTATTCGGACTGTTCTTTCTCATCCGCTGGTTCTGGGACGTTCAAGGCGGATGAGGGTACAAATCCCGCGATTGGATCTGCCGGCGGACCACGTGAGCAGGTTTCCGAACTGAGGATGGAGATGGAAGTGACAAGGTGGCATCTCGGGAAAGTCATCAAAGCCATGAAGTCGGCTCACCCGTACGAGGAAGTGGCCTACGATGTCATCCCGGTTGAGCAGTCCTTTCGGGATGCCGGCATCGGAGCCGTGGGAAACCTTCCGGCCGCCGTGTCCCTGGGGTCATTCCTGGATACCGTTGCCAAGGTGCTGGATAATCCGGCACTTCGCATTGTGGGCGATGTCGAGACGCCAGTACAGCGAGTTGCCGTGTGTGGAGGCTCAGGAAGTGATTTCATTGGCCTGGCCATGCGCGCGGGTGCCGATGTGTACGTGACAGCCGATATCACCTATCACCGGTATTTCGAAGTTCTGGATCAGACGGGAAATCCTCGAATGGCGCTGGTCAATGCAGGGCACTTCGAGACAGAGAGGTGCACAGAAGACCTACTGGTCGATCGGCTGACCCCCTCTTTCCCTGGCGTGCGCTTCTTTACCACGAAGCACCGGACGGCTCCTGTCAGGACATGGGTGACGAGCAGGCACTAAGCCCGGGATGGTATGGGCCACGGACGGCTCTGTCCTTACACATTCTTCGCATATTTGGGTGTGAACTTTATCAGGGAACACCCGTTATTTCGCCTTCTGTCCCTTTCCGTAAACCTGCAGCAAACGCAGAATGGCACCCACCACCGCCGAACATTCGATTTCCGACCAGCTGGTTGCCCTTATTCTTCTCCAGAACATCGACAGCAAGATCGATCAGATCAAAAAGCTGCGCGGCGATCTCCCCGAGGAGATCAGCGATATGGAAGATGAAAAGGCTGGACTGACCACGCGTCTTGAAAAACTCAAGCAGGAAGTCAAAGACAATACAGTTGCCGCCGGGCAGGCCGAGAACGACATCAAGGATGCCGAAGGCCTCATCAAGAAGTACGAAGAGCAGCAGCTTCAGGTACGTAACAACCGTGAGTACGACGCCCTGACGAAGGAGATCGAAGCGCAAAAGCAGCGCATCACGGACGCTACGGCCCGCGGCGAAGAGCTCGAACTGCGGAAACCGGCCGTTGATGCTTCGATTGAGGAGGCGGAAGAGCGCTTGAAAGGCCTCGTTGCCGAGCTGGATCAGAAGAAAGGCGAGCTCGCCGAGGTCATGGAAGACACAAAGAGCGAGCAGGCAGGTCTGGAAAAGCAGCGCAAGAAAGCCGAAAAGGAAGTTGATGAGCGCTATGTCCGCGCTTACAACCGACTCCGCTCCCGCGTACGTGACGGCCGCGCCGTGGTACCACTCGAGCGTGGAGCTGCCGCAGGTTTCTCCGTGCCACCACAGCGTCAGCTGGAAATTCGCCAGCGTAACCGCATTGTCGCATGTGAGCACACCGGGCGCATTGTCGTAGACGGCGATCTGTTCAAGGAAACGGTAGCTGCCGCCAAATAAGGTCCCTGAGCGCATCAGCGCATGGAGGATCGATCGATTTGACGGCGCCGCGGGAAACCCGCGGCGCCGTTTTTCATTTCAGGCGAGCTGACCGGATCATCGCGCCGCTACCAACCCGGCGGTGAGGAAAGTCCGAACACCAGAGGGCACCGCGCTTCCTAACGGGAAGGCTTGTCGGATTTATTCCGACCTGACGGCACGTGCAACAGAGAGTAGACCAGCCGATGGCCCTTCGGGGCACAGGTGATGGGTGAAAGGGTGGGTTAAGAGCCCACCGGCGATTCGGGTGACCGGGTCGGCCAGGTAAACCCCGTGGGGTGCAAGGTCAAGCAGCATCGCTGCCTTCGGCAGCAGAGCGGCCCGCTCTGAATGATGCGGGTAGACTGCTAGAGGCTGACGGTGACGTCAGTCCCAGATAAATGATGATCTCCCTGTCGGAGTGGCCGACCGTCAGGTAGACAGAATTCGGCTTACAGGTCAGCACTGGCCAATTCTTACATGAGCCCCGCGTCGGAAACGATGCGGGGCTCATCCTTTTTTGGGCAGCCCTCCCTTTCGTATCAGATTCGAGAAGCGCACGGTGAATCCAGCCAGCATGCTGTGAGGCACACAGGGCGAGACACTGAATATGGGACAAAGAAAAAGGCGCGCCGGCATTCGCCGGCGCGCCTTTCAATCGTATTTGACCCGGTCTGTGGGTGTATTCGATCCGGTCAGTGGATCAGCCCAATCAGTGGAGCAGCTCGGTCAGTGGAACAGCCCAGTCTGTAGGGGCAGCCCTGAACGAGTCTGGGGCTTACTGATCGCCGCCTTCTTCCGAACCTTCTCCTGCAGCTGCGCCAGCATCGGCTGGTAGCGCGGCATCCGGTGCCGGAAGCACGGGAGTCTCAACCTGACCCGAATCAGCGTTCTGCTGGATGACGGAATCGCCCTGCGTATCGGGGCCGATTACGAAGTTGGACAGGATGCACAGCACGATGAAGGCCGTGGCAAGTGACCATGTCGCCTTCTCCAGGAAGTCAGGTGCCTGACGGGAGCCCAGGATCTGCGTGGTCGCTCCACCGGCAGCAATACCTGCCAGCCCACCACCTTTTCCGCTCTGCAGCAGCACAACCAGCGTCATCAGCACAGCGATGATGGAAATCAGTACGATCAGGAAAGTAAACATGTCGATTCAGATTCTTGGCGCACTCCGTTCGGAGACACGCATACAGGTGTTAGCCTAGAAAGATACGCTGATCTATCAGCGCTTTTCAACAGTCAAGGGTATTCGCCGGCAGGTTCGCAAAGGATTCACGGCCTTCCTGGTCTCTCAAATAGGCACCTTTACCTGTTCTGCCTATGGCAGTGGCACTGACTGTGACTCTGACCGTAGCTGCGGATCTGGATGTGTTTCTGGCTGTGCCTGTCGCTAAAAACCGCAGGGTTATTCATGCTGCGATACAACAGCAGCTACAGTCATGGCTGCCGTCTCTGCCCGTAGTCGCCTGGCACCCAGCCACACCGTTCTCCAACCTTCGGCCTCTGCGTGCATGACCTCCTCTTCGGAAAAACCACCCTCCGGGCCGATCAGTACCGCTACAGCGTCTCCAACCGATGCCTCGGACAACAGCGCCGGCAACGTCGGAGCCTCGGAACTGGACTCATGACACAACAAACGGATATCCGCGACCGCCGACAGTACGGCTGAGAAATCAGTTGGCTCGTCAAGAATGGGTAGTCGGCTGCGCCCGGACTGCTTGAGGGCCGAAATCATGATCTGCTCCAGACGAAGCGGCTTCAAGCGCGCCTTTTGAGTCCTGGCAGTGATGATGGGTGTGATGCGGGTACACCCTAGCTCAACCGCTTTTTCCAGAAATGTCTCCCATCTCGCTGGCTGGTGCAGGATGCCGAGTGCGATATGCAGCGGGTGGTTCGGTTCGCCCTCTTCCGAACTACTGGACTCGACCGTGCCTGTGACCGATCGCTTTCCTACTTCGAGAATGCGCACCGTGTGCGTCCCGCCTTCGCCGTCCACTACAGTGATCACATCGCCTTCTGCTACGCGGAGCACTTTACGCGCATGCCGGCTCTCTTCCTCGGAGAGCTCAACCTGACTCCCACGGAATGACTCGTGAGGGGCATAAAAGCGATGTTTTTCTTTGCTCACGGCTATCAGAAGTCTGACAAAGAGTTGACTCGAACAGATGAATTACAAACCGAATGACAGTCCGAGGTGCACACGGCCTGTTCGCAAGGACTCATCCGGATTGAGGGCATACGATAAGGCAATAGGCCCTACTGCGGAAGAGAATACGAATCCGAATCCGTATCCCGGGTGATAGCCTTCAGATCGGCTTATAAGCGCCGGCAATCCGTCCTCGAAATCGGCATCGAGGGCTACCCAGCCGGCATCGTAGAAGAGGAATCCCCACGTCGAGCGGTCCACATACCAACGAGCTTCCACAAAGGCCCGACCAACTGTGCTTCCCTGAAAACGGTTTTCGTCATAACCCCTGAGCGATGAGGCGCCACCCAGAAACAGCAACTCACTGATGTCGGGTCGCCCGGCCCGAATGGCCGAGACATCGATACCGGCCGCCCACCCTAATCGGCTACCACTCATCAGATACAGATCCAGCTCCATGATCAACCGTTCTCGACGCTGCGATCGCCGCACCGACACGGTATCTGCACCGACGATTTCTCTGGTCTGGGAGGTTCGAAGCCCTCGCTCAAGGACAGATTCTACGAAGAATCCCTGACGGGGAAACCGTGGATGGTCCAGGCGCTGAATGCGCAGGGTCATTCCTCCCAACTGCATCGAAGATCGGGGGACCAGCTGCTGGCTTCCCTCGAATTCATTACCCGAGAAGCCCGATCGGGTCCGTTCCGCCGCATACGTAGCGCCAAGCCATGTACCTCGATCAATGCGAAATAAAACCTTGCTTGCGAGCCGGGTTTGATTCCATGTGGAGTCACGCTGATGTCCTTCCAGACCGAATTGAACGACAAGCGGCCACCCCCGCGGCGCCGGCGTCTCTACGTTCAATCGCGCTGAGGAAGCCTGTCCGGGTAAGCGATTTACCTGCGCCTCAAGCAATCGTCCTCGACCAAATGCATTGGCCAGTTCAAGATGGCCCGAGCCAATGACGGTAGCTCCCGTATCTCCGGACGAGGGGAGGGCACCGACAACGAGGTCGAATTGCCCCGGTGACAAGGGCGTTACCGGAATGACAATCACAGCGCTCGAATCGGAAGTCAACTCATATCGGGGCTGGTAAACGGCATCGTACCATCCCAGAGCAGCCACGTCCGAGCGAATCTGCTCGAAAGGCACGTTTTCCAGTGTTTGTCCATCGCGCAGACCCAGCGCACTGGCAACAATTCCTGGCTTCGTGCGGCTGTCCCCTTCCAGAATGATGGCTTCGAGCAACGTAGGGACGCCCGGTTCCACAAGGACCACGACATCCAGACCCTTTGGAAGGGGAATCAGGTCGGCAATCGATACGCGTGCCGCAAGGAAACCTTGCATGGACAGTTCTTCCAATGCAGCTGTCACCAGGCTTTCCAGGTGCTCTTTGGACGCTGCCTCCCCTTCCCATCCCCGCATGATTGTATCCAATTCAAATGGATAATCATCTGAATTCCCGAAATCCGCCGCATATCGAATATCTACTGATCTGATCAGGGTTGCCTCTCCTTTGAGCACCCTGACCGTTCGGTCGACGTGGTTCACAGAGTCAATCTGTGTGCTGAAGAAGGCATGCGACTGGTACCAGCGCAGCAACTGGCTCTTCCATCCAGCAACCTGTCCCGGCATGCCGACTCCCGCCGGCCAAGAAATCTCGTTGGATGCAGCGTCGGATACCGATTCCAGGATGACATAGTCAGAATCATTCATCGCATTCAACGACGAAGTTCCAGCGGAATCCTGCGCCCACACGCCACCTGACGACAGGATCAGCACCAGAATCCCAACAAAAAGGATAGGTCGGATCCCGCCGGACGCGCTCGATGTATGACGACGCATCATCATCTGGAATACTCGTTCATGATTCGACGACTCTCGGTCATTCTGCTGCCCCTCTTCCTGGGAGGTTGGTGGCTGGAAGCATTCGAACCCCGTCCCGCACCATCCGTTTCGGGTACGCGCATCAGGAGCCACATCGTCACCGACGTGGTGCCCTCGGATACGGTCCAGGCTGGCCACCTTTTTGTGACCCAACTCCCTGATTCCATCGATGGATACTCCGTGACCAGCTACTCCGCGGAGCACCTTCCGCTGACCAGTTGGCTACTCAAAACCAGCTTCATGTGGCAGACCATAGAGGAAGATCGTGGAGATCACCGTTTCATTTTTGATGCTCAGGTGACGGACACCGTGTTGGTGGGCGCCTGGACTGTGGATGTTGTTATTGAATGAGCACGAAGTCCAGATCGCATACACTGATCGATACCCATCTGGGAACCGCAGCCTCATCCCGACTGGCATCCTGGTTTGCCCGGAATCGGCGCCCTCTCCCCTGGCGTGAGAGCAAAGATCCCTGGCACATATGGCTTTCCGAGGTGATGCTCCAACAGACACGAGTGGAGCAAGGACTTCCGTACTTCGAACGGTTTGTGGAGCGGTTTCCTTCGGTCAAGGACTTTGCAGCCGCGGACCTGGATGAAGTGCTACGGCTCTGGGAAGGATTGGGATATTACTCACGCTGCCGCAACCTGCACAAAGCAGCGCGCCTGATCGTTGAAGACCACGACGGGGAACTGCCTTCGTCGTTCGACGGCTGGCTGGCGCTTCCTGGCGTCGGGCCGTACACGGCTGCTGCCGTTTCATCCATCGCGCTTGGCGAGGCGAAAGCGGTGGTTGACGGAAATGTCATACGCGTACTTACTCGGCTGCACGCCTTCGATGCGCCGGTAGATACCAGCGCGGCAAAACGCCAGATCCAAACCTGGGCCGATCAATTCCTGGACGTTGACTTGCCCGGAATGCATAACGAGGCGGTGATGGAACTCGGGGCGCTGGTTTGCCAGCCGACCAACCCAGATTGCCAAGCGTGCCCCCTCAACGCGGACTGCCGCGCCAACCAGCAGGAACGTCCTACTGACTTCCCTGTCAAGAAAAAGAAGAAAGCCGTTCCACATTACGACATCGCAGTCGGCATCGTACGGGACCAAGCTTCGCGGATTTATATCCAGCAACGGGATACGGATAGCATGTTGGGCGGACTCTGGGAGTTTCCCGGTGGCAAAGTCGAGCCCGGTGAATCGCCGCAGGAGGCTTGCCTTCGAGAAGTCCTGGAGGAGACAGGAATGGAGGTTCAAGTAACAGAGCCCATCACTACGATCAAGCACGCTTACTCCCATTTCCGAATCACGATGCACGCTTTCGAATGCGTATTGCTATCCGAGAACGCCTCCTCTTCCAATCAACCCAACTTGTGGATCGCGAGAGAATCCTTCGCGGACTATGCCTTCCCGCGAGCAAACCGTCGCCTACTGGATCTGCTGGCCAAGGAACCCCGCTAGGCGGCAGGCTTTAGCGAAGAAAGCCCCACATTGCCATGGAA